>NZ_JBEYTZ010000040.1:0-78931 GCF_040643215.1 Streptomyces sp. NPDC047315
CCCAACCCCTCCCCCCTTTGTGTTGTGTTTTGTTCTGCGGTGGGCTCGCCCTTTGTGGCGGGGGCGGCGCGGGGGGGGGGGGGGGCGGGCCACCCCCCCCCCCCCCCACCCACGTGGTGCTCGTCAGCGCGCCGCGGGCTTCCGCAGCAGGAACAGGGCCGCGAGGAAGGCTGCCACCAGCAGTCCCGTGCCCACGGTGAACGCGAGCTGGTAGCCGCTGGTCAGCGCTTCGGCGTTGGAGCTGCCGCGCTCCAGGGCGCCTTCGGTGCGCCCGGCGGCCAGGGTGCTGAGCACCCCGACGCCGAGGGCGCCGCCGAGCTGCTGGGTGGTGTTGAACAACCCCGAGGCGAGGCCCGCGTCCTCCGCCTGCACCCCGCTCATCCCCAGCGAGGTCAGCGCCGGCAGTGCCAGACCGGCACCGGCCGCGAGCAGCATCACCGGCAGCAGGTCGGTCACGTAGTTCGCGTCGGTGGCCGGGACGCGGACGAGCAGCCCGAGGACGCCGGTCAGCAGCGCCAGTCCGGTCAGCAGCACGGCCCGCTCCCCGAAGCGGGCGATCAGCCGCGCCGAGCCGCCGAGCGCGGTGACGCCGATGATCACGGCCGCGGGCAGCATCGCGAGACCCGTCTCCAGCGCCCCGTACCCGAGGACCTTCTGCAGGTAGAGCGCAACGAGCGTCTGGAAGGAGAACAGCGCGGCCACCATCAGCATCTGCACGACGTTGGCGCCCGTGAGGCTGCGGGAGCGGACGATCCGCGGCGGCACCAGCGGCGAACGGGTCTTGGCCTGGCGCACGGCGAAGGCGGCGACCAGCGCGACGGCGAGCGCACCGAGGCCGAGGGTGTGCGCGGAGGACCAGCCGAACTGCTCCGCCTTGACGACGGCGTAGATGCCGAGGGTGAGCCCGGAGGTGACCAGGGCCGCGCCCAGCCAGTCGGCGCCGGCCTTCAGGCCGCGCCCGCGGTCGGCGGGGAGCAGGGGCAGTGCGAGGGCGATCACGGCGAGGCCGATCGGCAGGTTGATGGTGAAGATCCACCGCCAGTCGAGGGCGTCGGTGAGCACCCCGCCGAGCACCTGGCCGATGGAGGCGCCGGCGGCGCCGGTGAAGCTGAAGATGCCGATGGCCTTCGCGCGCTCGCGCGGCTCGGTGAAGAGCGTGATCAGGATGCCGAGTCCGACGGCGGACGCCATGGCGCTGCCGACTCCTTGGAGGAAGCGGGCGGCGACCAGTATGGCGGGGGAGGTGGCGACGCCGGCGAGCAGGGAGGCGGCGGTGAAGACGCCGATGCCGGCCAGGAACATCTTCTTGCGGCCGATGAGGTCCCCGAGGCGGCCGGCGAGGAGCAGCAGGGCGCCGAAGGGGACCAGGTACGCGTTGATGACCCAGCTCAGGCCGGCCGGGGAGAAGCCGAGGTCGCTCTGCATGGCGGGCATCGCGACGGTGACGATGCTGCCGTCCAGGATCAGCATCAGGGTGGCGGTGGCGATGACGGCGAGGGCGGCCCAACGGGAGCGGGCCGCCGCTGGCTGCGCGGGCTCCGCGGGCTCCGCAGGTGCGGGGGCCGGTGCGGCAGTGGGTTCTGTGGAGACCGAGGTCAGTGACATGGGTTCTCTCCCGTCAGTCCGTGGAGGTGACGAGAAAGACCGTAGCAGATAGTTCTGTTGCAGACTATCTATCTCGGTTGTTTTTGGTTGTGGTGATGGGGTGGGGCGGGTGCTATCGCTGGCGGGCGCGGCGGGTGGGGGCGGCCTCCGTCGCGGTGGAGAGATGGCCCGTGGCCAGTGCGTCCAGCGCCCCCAGGAGCGTCGAGCGGTCGCCGGCGGTCAGTGTCGCCAGGGTGTCGCGGTGTACCCCGTCCACGATCTGCTGGCTCTGCTCGGCGACCCGGGCCCCCTCCTCGGTGACCGCGATGATCCGTGCGCGCCGGTCGGTGGGCGACGGCCGTCGCTCCGCGAGCCCCGCCCGCTCCAGTGCGTCGACCGTGACCACCATCGTGGTCTTGTCCATGTCGCCGAGCTCGGCGAGCTGTGCCTGGGTCCGCTCTTCTTCCAGGGCGTGCACCAGGACGCAGTGCATGCGGGCGGTGAGTCCGATCTCCGCCAGCGCCGCGGCCATCTGGGTGCGCAGTACGTGGCTGGTGTGGTCGAGGAGGTAGGAGAGGTCCGGCTCGTTGCGCTTGGGTGCGAGGGAGGTCATGGTGTCCAGGGTAGGCGAGGAAGGACGCTTCCGGATTATCTGCAACCAGACATTCTGTGCCCCTCCGGTGGCGCACCCGCTTGGCGGTCACCTATCACTCCAATTGTAGTACTCTCGTTGAAGTGGTTTCCCTGTGCTTCAAGGAGTGGTTGTCATGGTGAGACGGAACGACCAGCGGCGCGCCGCGCTCGTCGACGCCGCGATCGAAGTTCTGGCCAGGGAGGGTGCGCGGGGCCTGACCTTCCGGGCCGTGGACACCGAGGCCGCCGTCCCGAACGGCACCGCGTCCAACTACTTCGCCAACCGTGACGACCTGCTCAACCAGGCCGGCGCCCGCGTCTACGAACGGCTCCAGCCCGACGAGGAGACCGTCGCCCCGCTCGTGGCCGCCGGCCACGACCGCGCCGCGTACGTCGAGCTGATGCGCGAGGTCGTCGGCCGCGTCTCCGGCTTCCGCACCGGCTACCTCGCCTTCCTGGAGCTGCGCCTGGAGGCCACCCGCCGCCCCGAACTGCGCAAGCTGCTCACCGAACGCGTCCGCGCCGACGTCGACGCCAACGTCTCGTACCACGTGGCGTCCGGCCTCCCCGGCGACGCGATGGCCGTCAAGCTGCTGATGCTCACGCTGAACTGGCTGATCGTCGAACAGCTCACGCTGCCGGACCTCTACTCGGAGGCCGAACGGGAGTCGTTCGTCCAGGCTGCGGTCGAACGCCTGGTGGTGGACGCCCCGACCTCGCTATCTTGACATCAAGATTCTTGGTGGGGGAAGGCAGGGATGAAGACATGGCCCAGGAAGCGCCCGGATACGCCTTGGGCGGGCTGCACCACGTACAACTCGCGATCCCCGCGGGCGCGGAAGACCGCTGCCGCGAGTTCTGGGCGGACGTCCTCGGCATGACGGAAGTCGAGAAGCCGCCCGCGCTGAGAGCCCGCGGAGGATGCTGGTTCCGGGCCGGCGGCCTGGAGGTCCACCTGGGCGTCGAAGCGGACTTCCACCCGAGCAGGAAGGCGCACCCGGGCATCCTCGTGACCTCGATCCACGCCCTCGCCCAGCGTCTGGAGGCCAACGGAGCCGACGTCACCTGGGACGACAACTTCCCCGGATACGTCCGCTTCCACACGTTCGACAAACTGGGCAACCGCCTGGAATTCCTCGAACCCGCCCCCGTCGACTGACCTCGTCCGAACCAGCCCGCCGTGCCCCTGGGGCAAAGGACGGCGGCAGCGAAACAGGGGCGCTGGGGGCCCCACGCCCCCTGGGCGTAGGGGGCGGAACTGCGCGACAAGCCACAGATGGGCCGCAGACGCCATCAGTGCACAATCTCACGGCACTACTGCGCTGTTGAGGCGGTGGCACTTGCCAGCGGAAGCCCTCTGGAGGAGACAGGTATCAGACTCCGGCCAGCCAGGGTCTCTACCGGGCCCCGAGGAAGATCGGGTTGGTGAACGCGGCCAGGGCGCCCGGCGCGCCCGGTGTCGTCGGGGGGTGGCGTAGCTCCGCACGGACGTACGTCGCGACCCGCGCCGACGTGCGCCACTCCACCACCCCCGCCCCCGACGCCGGCAGCAGCGCCGAGTGCGCCACGCCCTGGTCCGTGACGAAGCGGACGGCGCAGCCGGGCGTCCCGGAGGCCGTGAGCCGTACCGTCACCGGCGCGCCCGGCTCCGTACGCAGCCGTTCGCCGATGCCGGCCCGCGCGCCCCGCCCGTCCGACGCGCCGAAGTCCAGCGTCACCGCCCGGGACTCGGCGACGTAACTGCGCCCGGCACGCAGCCCGTCGAGCACCGCGCGCCGGGTCAGGTCGTCCGCGAGGACCACGGTCTGCGGGGTGCCGACCGGGTCCGGGTCGCGGTGCGCGTCGCTGCCGCCCATCGCGGGCACCCAGCGCCCGCGTGCCAGCTCCGCGTCCCACGCCTGGAGCGCGACCTCGTCGTCCGCCCCGTACGCCCCGTTCCACACCTCCACCGCGTCCGCGTCGGCGAACCCGTGCTTCCAGGCGCAGCCGAGGCAGGCGGCGTACGGGTGCGCGGGGACGACGAGCCCGCCGGCGCGCCGGATCTGCCGGGCGAAGTGCCCGAAGCGGCCGTCCCGGGCGCGGTAGCGCCAGTCGACGAACGTCCCCGGGTCGGTGCCGACCGCCAGCGCGTGCCCGGTGCGTGTGGTGACCTCCTCGCCCAGCAGGACGAGCAGGTCGTCCCCGGCCGCGTCCGCCCAGTGGGCGTGCGCCGCGTGGGTGTTGTGCTCGGAGCTGTTGACGAAGTCCAGGCCGGCGGCGCGGGCCAGCGCGGCGATCTCGGCGGGGGTGCGACGGCCGTCCGAGTGCCAGGAGTGCAGATGGCAGTCCCCGCGGTACCAGGCCCGGCCGCGCCCCTTCGCCCGCTCGGGCGGGTACGTCGGCCGCGGCGCGGGCCCGCCGGGCGCGCCGTACCGCAGGGTGACCGTCACCTCGTACGCCAGGCCCTGCGGCGCGATCGTGTACGGGCCGAGGGCGACGTGCCAGGTCCCGTGGCGGATCGGGCCGGGGAGGTAGCCCGGCGTCGCCGCGTCGCCGCGGACGGAGAACTCCTGCCGCGCCCCGCCCGACCAGCCGCGGAACCCCTCGCCGCCGAGGGCGGTGCCGCGCTCGTCGAAGAGGCCGATGTCCAGGGCGTTGCCGAGGGTGCCGGAGGGGACGACGGGACGCTCGTACGCGTACGAGACGTGGATCTCGCGCACCCCGCGCCCCACCTCGAACGGCAGGTACACGAAGTCGGGGGAGCCGGGCGGCAGCGTGCCGCGGATGACCTTCGTCCGCTGGTCGGAGGTGCCGTCGGTGCCGTCGGCGTGCGCGGAGCCCACGCTTCCCACGGTAGCCGCGGCGGCGGCACCGGCAACGAGGAGCCCGCGCCGTGCGGGCCCGGTCGCGTCTTCCCTGCTGTTGGTCACCATGCACCGCATCCTGGTCGGCCCCGGTGAACGGAGGCCGCCTAACGCGCTCTGAGAGGGTGAGCGGATGCGAAAGCCCCGGATGCCCAGGCGGGCCGCGCGCGTCGCGGTGGTGGACCCGACCGGCGCGGTCTTCATGTTCCGCTACGACAACGAGGAGGTGGGCGTCCACTGGGCGATGCCCGGCGGCGGCCTGGACCCCGGCGAGTCACCGCTGGAGGGCGCCGTGCGGGAGGTCCGCGAGGAGACCGGCTGGACGGACGTCGAGGTCGACGGGACCGTGCTGTGCCTGTGGGAGCACGACTTCACCCGGGCGGGCGTCCCCGTGCGCCAGCACGAACACGTCTTCCTGGCGTACGGTCCGCGACGCGACCCGATCGGCGACCTCGCTGCGGCCCACGCCGCCGACCGGATCCTGCGGTGGCGCTGGTGGTCGCCGCAGGAGCTGGCCGGCGACACGGAGCCGCTGTGGCCGCCGCAGCTGCCCCGGCTCCTCGACGACGTACGGCGCAACGGCCCGCCGGCCGCACCGGTCGACCTCGGCCATGTCGCCGCGGAGCCGTTCCCTCGGTGATCGCGCGGTGATCCCATGGCGGGGAAGAGCCGCCGGGCGGGGCGCGGTTATGGAGTCGTCCGGACCGTCCCGTCAGGAACGGCCCGCTAGTTGACGCCGTGTCACCCTCTATGGGGAAGGTTTGGGATGCGCATTTCGACGACCATCACCGTGACCGACGAGACGATCACCCCCGTGCGCCTGGCACGGGAGTTGGAGGAACGCGGCTTCGCCGGGCTGTACCTGCCCGAGCACACCCACATCCCCGTCGAGCGCACCACCCCCTTCCCGTTCACCGACGGCGGTGACCTGCCGAGCGGCTACGGACGCACCCTCGACCCCTTCGTCGGGCTGGCCCAGGCCGCGGCGGTGACCTCCCGGATCAGCCTCGGGACCGGGGTGCTGCTGGTCGCCCAGCACGACCCCATCACCGTCGCCAAGCAGGCCGCCAGCCTGGACCACCTCTCCGGCGGCCGGTTCACCCTCGGCGTCGGCTTCGGCTGGAACAAGGAGGAGGCCGTCGACCACGGCGTCGAATGGGCGACCCGCCGGGAACTCGTCCTCGACCAGATGAGGGTGATGCGGGCACTGTGGGCGGACGAGCCGACGGCGTACGAGGGCGAGTTCCGCTCGGTGAGCGCGTCCCACGCCTTCCCCAAGCCGGTCCGCGGCGCCTCGCCGCGCACGCTGGTCGGCGGGGCGGCGGGCCCCAAGCTGTTCGCGCACATCGCGGCGTACGCGGACGGCTGGATGCCGATCGGCGCCGCCGGCGTGCGGGACGCCCTGCCCGAACTCCGCGCGGTGTGGGAGGCGGCCGGCAGGTCGCCGAAGGAGCTGGAGATCATGCCGTACGCGGTCCAGCCGACGCCGGAGAAGATGGCGTACTACGAGGAGCTGGGCGTCGAGGAGGTCGTCTTCCTGCTGCCCACCGCGGACGAGGACGGGGTGCTGCGCGCGCTCGACGACTTCGGGCGCTATCTGCCCTGACGATCCGCCGGCCCGTAGCCGCTCGCGCGCGGTGGCAAATGGCTGGTCGCCGTGGTCCGGGGCGGGCACTGTGAAGGCCATGCCCGACAGTCGAAGCCCTTGGCGCGTGCCTGATTTCCGAGTCCTCTACACCTCCCTCGTCTTCAGCCAGCTCGCGAGCAATGTCGGAATCGTTGCGATCCCGCTGGTCGCGGTGGTCGCGCTCGACGCAGGACCGGGGGCGGTGGGGCTGCTCACCACCCTCGGCACGGCCGCGTTCCTGCTGATCGGGCTGCCCGCCGGGGCGTGGGTGGACCGGCTCAACAAGCGGTGGGTGCTGATCTGCGCGGACCTGGCGCGGACCGCGATGTTCCTGTCCGTACCGCTCGCCTGGGCGCTCGACGGGCTCACGCTCGCCCATCTTTACGCCGTGACGCTGCTGAGCGGCTGCGCCGCGGTCTTCTTCGACGTCAGTTCGCAGAGCACGCTGCCGGGAATCCTCGCCACGGACCAACTGACCAGGGCGAACGCGGCCGTGGTCAGTTTGCAGGCGGCGGGGCAGATCGCCGGGCGGGGCGCGGGCGGGCTGGCTATCCAGGCGCTCTCCGCGCCGGTGGCGGTGTTGGCGATGGGGGCGCTGTACCTGGGGTCAGCGCTGCGGCTGTTCGGGATGCGGGCGGAGCCGGGACGGACGGAGAAGGCGGAGGGGAAGGCGGCGGAGGCGAAGGGGGTGAAGGGGGCAGAGGCGAAGGCCGCCCGTCCCAAGCTCTCCGCCGAGATACGGGAAGGGCTGCGGCACGTGCTCGGGACCCCGGAACTGCGTGTCCTCGTGATCGCCGGCGTCCTCACCAACCTCGGCATCCAGTTCGTGAACACGCTGCTCCCGGTGCTCTTCACCCGGGAACTGGGCCTGTCGGCCGGCGTACTGGGCCTGTACTGGTCGGTGTCCGGCATCGGGATCTTCCTCGGGGCGCGCTGCGCCCGCCCGTTGGCGGAACGGTTCGGGCTCGGGCGCACCGTCGTCGGGATGGGGGCGTGTCTGGCGCCGGCCGCGCTGGTCGTGCCGTTCATCGACCGCGGGCCGTGGCTGTGGATCGCGATGGCGGGGTGGTTCCTCGTCACGACGAGGCTCGGCGTGGACAACGTGCTCGTCGTCACCCTGCGCCAACACCTCACGCCGCCGGCCCTCCTCGGCCGGATGAACGCTACGTTCCGCTTCCTGCTGTTCGGGTCGATCGCGGTGGGGTCGGCGCTGGCTGGGCTCGTCGGGCAGTACGCCGGCATCCGGGCGTCGATGTGGGTGGGCGCTGTGTGCGTGTCGCTGGTGGCCGTGCCCGCGACGATCGGCCTGCGGAAGGGGCCGTGGTGGCGCGGGATGCCCGGGCAGGAGACCGCGCGCCCGGCCCCCGTGCCGGGCCCCGCTCCCGGCTCCGCGCCCGGCCCCGCTCCCGTTCCTGACCCCGCCCCCGATGCTTCGGGTTCCGCGCCCGCCCCCGGTTCCCTGCCGCACGCCGGAGGCGCTACCACCGGCTCCCGGGATTAAACCGACGGGGGACATGTTGTCGACTACATGCCCTCTTCACGACCAGGAAACGGAAACCAGTTCTCGCGCTCGTATGCTCGAATCATGACAGCTGACCAGGGACGAACCGCTGACGAGCGCCCGACTGCGAATGCGATGCGCCGCGCTCTGAAGCGCGCCCGCGACGGAGTCGCCCTCGACGTCACCGAGGCCGCCGTGTTGCTCCAAGCGCGCGGTGAGGACCTGGACGACTTGTGCGCGTCCGCGTCCCGGGTGCGGGACGCGGGCCTGGAAGCAGCCGGCCGCCCCGGTGTCATCACGTATTCGAAGAGCGTCTTCATCCCCCTGACCCGGCTGTGTCGGGACAAGTGTCATTACTGCACGTTCGTCACCGTCCCCGGCAAGCTCCGCCGCGCGGGCCACGGAATGTTCATGTCCCCCGACGAGGTGCTGGAGATCGCCCGCCGCGGCGCGGAACTCGGCTGCAAGGAAGCCCTCATCACCCTGGGCGACAAGCCGGAGGACCGCTGGCCCGAGGCCCGGGAGTGGCTGGAGGCCGAGGGGTACGACTCCACGATCGCGTACGTCCGCGCCATCTCCATCCGCATCCTGGAGGAGACCGGCCTGCTGCCCCACCTCAACCCCGGCGTGCTGAGCTGGACGGACTTCCAGCGCCTCAAGCCCGTCGCCCCCTCCATGGGCATGATGCTGGAGACCACCGCGACCCGGCTGTGGAGCGAGCCCGGCGGCCCGCACCACGGCTCGCCGGACAAGGAGCCCGCGGTCCGGCTGCGCGTCCTGGAGGACGCCGGCCGCAGCTCCGTGCCGTTCACCAGCGGCCTGCTGATCGGCATCGGGGAGACGTACGAGGAGCGCGCCGACTCCCTCTTCGCGCTGCGCCGCGTCTCCCGGACGTACCACGGCATCCAGGAACTCATCCTGCAGAACTTCCGCGCGAAGCCCGACACCGCCATGCGCGGCATGCCGGACGCCGAGTTGGACGAGCTGGTGGCCACGGTCGCCGTCGCCCGGCATCTGCTCGGCCCCTCCGCCTGCCTCCAGGCCCCGCCGAATCTGGTGGACGGCGAGTTCGCCCGGCTGATCGCCGCCGGCATCGACGACTGGGGCGGCGTCTCCCCGCTCACCCCCGACCACGTCAATCCCGAGCGCCCCTGGCCCCAGATCGACGCCCTCGCCGAGCACTCCGCCGCGGCCGGCTTCCGCCTCGCCGAGCGGCTGTGCGTGTATCCGGAGTTCGTCCAGCGCGGCGAGCCCTGGCTCGACCCCCGGCTGCTGCCGCACGTGCGCGCCCTCGCCGACCCGGACACCGGCCTCGCCGCGCCCGACGCCCGCCCGGTGGGCCTGCCCTGGCAGGAGCCGGACGAGTCCTTCACCGCCGCCTCCTCCGGCCGCACCGACCTGCACCGCACCATCGACACCGAGGGCCGCACCTCCGACCGCCGCGACGACTTCGACGTGGTCTACGGCGACTGGGAAGCGCTGCGCGAGGCCGCCGTTCCCGGCATGGCCCCCGAGCGCATCGACACCGACGTCCGCACCGCCCTGCGCACCGCCGCCGACGACCCCACCAAGCTCACCGACGCCGAGGCCCTCGCCCTGCTCCACGCGGACGGCCCCGCCCTCGACGCGCTCACCCGCATCGCCGACGAACTGCGCGCCGACGTCGTCGGCGACGACGTCACCTACATCGTCACGCGCAACATCAACTTCACCAACGTCTGCTACACCGGCTGCCGCTTCTGCGCCTTCGCCCAGCGCCGCACCGACGCCGACGCCTACACCCTCTCCCTGGACCAGGTCGCCGACCGCGCCGCGCAGGCGTGGGACGTGGGCGCGGTCGAGGTCTGCATGCAGGGCGGCATCCACCCCGACCTGCCCGGCACCGCGTACTTCGACATCGCCCGCGCCGTGAAGGAACGCGTCCCCGGCATGCACGTGCACGCCTTCTCCCCGATGGAGGTGGTCAACGGCGCGACGCGCACCGGCATGTCCATCCGGGACTGGCTGACCGCCGCGAAGGAAGCCGGGCTGGACTCCGTCCCCGGCACCGCCGCGGAGATCCTGGACGACGAGGTCCGCTGGATCCTCACCAAGGGCAAGCTCCCCGCCGCCACCTGGATCGAGGTCATCACCACGGCGCACCAGCTCGGCATCCGCTCCTCGTCGACGATGATGTACGGCCACGTCGACCAGCCCCGCCACTGGCTCGGCCATCTGCGCACCCTGGCCCGCATCCAGCAGGAGACGGGCGGCTTCACCGAGTTCGTCACCCTCCCCTTCATCCACACCAACGCCCCCGTCTATCTCGCCGGCATCGCCCGCCCCGGCCCCACCATCCGCGACAACCGCGCGGTCACGGCCATGGCCCGACTGCTGCTCCACCCCCACATCACCAACATCCAGACGAGCTGGGTGAAGCTCGGCGCGGAGGGCGCCGCGGAAATGCTCCGCTCCGGGGCGAACGACCTCGGCGGCACCCTGATGGAGGAGACCATCTCCCGCATGGCGGGCTCCCGCTACGGCTCGTACCGCTCCATCCAGGACCTCATCTCCATCGCGGAGCTCGCGGGCCGCCCCGCGAAGCCCCGCACGACGCTGTACGGAGACGTCCCCGAGGAGCGCCAGCGCACGGCCCGGGAGTCGGACGGCCATCTGCCGGCGCTGCTGCCCCTGGTGACGGAGTAGCGCAGGCCCGGCCCGCCGTCGCCGTGCCGGCGAGAGCAGTCACCGGCACGGCGGTCGGTAGCCGGCCCCGGGGACGTACCGCTGCCACTGCCCCTGCGTCGGGCTGCCTTTGGTGCTGGCGCAGATGTGCCGTACGGCGCGGTCCGTCCGCATCTCCCACAGCAGCACGGTGCCGTTCTCGCCGCCCGTGGCGAGGGCGTGGCCGTTCGGGCTGAACGCCAGGGCCCGCGCGGCGCTGCTGTGGCTGGTGAGGGGTGCGCCGATCGGGCCGGGGCGATCCGGGTCGGCGGTGTTCCACAGCCGTACGGACTGGTCGTTGCCCGCGGTGGCGAGGGTGCCTCCGTCGGGGCTGAAGGCGACGGCCCACACGGCGCCGGAGTGTCTGGTGAGGGGCGGGCCCGCGGGCCGCGGGCGCTTGGGGTCGGCCACGTGCCACAGCCGCACGTGCTCGTCCGAGCCCGCGGTGGCCAGCGTGCGGCCGTCCGGGCTGAAGCGGACGGTGAAGACGGCCGAGACGTGGCCGGCGAGCAGGGCGAGGAAGTCGCGTCGCTGCCGGAGGTCTTCGCACTCGGTGAACAGCTCCTCGGTCTGGTCGACCACGACCACGAGGCGCCGGCCGCCCGCGCGCAGCACCTCGTGCAGCACCTGCGCACAGACCTGTGGACCGTGCGCCGCGGCCTCGACGAAACGCCGCGCGTCGACACCGGTGGCCTCGGCCAACCGGCCGGCCAGCGCCGGCACCGGCCGCGCGGTGGGCGTCAGCACCAGCCGCGGCCACTGCGCCGCCCCGGCGACCGGCAGCGCACCGCGCCCCACGGCGGGCAGCAGCCCGGCCCTCAACAACGACGACTTGCCCGCCCCGGACGCCGCCACCACGACCAACGGCCCACCGCTGCACACCTGCTCGTCGAGGCGCACCAACAACTCCGCGACGACGGTGTCCCGCCCGAAGAACCAGGGCGCGTGCTCACCTGCGAACGCGGCCAGCCCCGGGTACGGGCACTCCTCGGAGCCGGAGCCCGTACTGGGCGTGGTGCGTCGGACTTGGCGCAGGCCGTCCACGAAGTGCAGGTGCAGGTCCTGTTCCGCGACGTACTGATCGCGTCCGGCTTGGTAGACCCGGCCGTGATCGGACGCCTCGCCGTGCATCCGGCCCCGATCGCCACCGGCTTCCAGGTCCTCCGGATCCATCGCCCCTCCCTGCGTGCGGATCCTGCACCACCGTCGAGCCGACGGCCTCACGCTAACGGGAGTTCTCGTTCACGGAAGCGCCAGAAGCACCGGAGGCAACAGAAGGGCTGGATTCAGCAAGCCCGCATGGCCGCTTCGCCACGCCTCTCCTAAAGTCCCCACCACGCGATGGTGACTCCCTGGAGGTGCGGCGTGGACCCGGTGGTTGCGGCAGCGGGCACGGCATTGGTGGCGGCGATGGCGACGGACGCCTGGCAACAGTCCCGCATCGCGATGATCCGCCTGTGGCAACGAGCCAGCCCCGAACAGGCCGGCTCACTGGAACGAGAACTGGAGGAGGCCCGCCGAGGAGCACTGGCCGCCCGCGACGCCGGCGACACCACCACCGAACAAGCCCTCGTCGGCCAGTGGCGACTACGGTTCCAACAACTCCTCCACGAGGACCCGCAACTGGCCGCGGAGCTGCGCCGGCTGCTGGACGAGGAGCTGACCCCGCACCTCTCCGAGGAAGAGCGGACCGGCGTCGCGTCGATCGTGATGAGGGCGCAGTCCGACCGCGGCGGCCGGGTGTACCAGGCGGGCCGCGACCAACACATCACGGAGGCGTGAACGACGCCGCCCGAGCGCCTGAGCGTTTGAGTGCCTGAGCGCCCGTGCGGAACGCCCGGGACGTGCGCATATTCCGCTGCGTTAGCCTCGCCCGGTGTTGGTCACTTATGGGCTCGTGACCCAGGGGGAACCTTCTAAAAGATGTCGGAATTTAATGCACAGCGATGGCAAGAAATGTTCGGTATCCCGACGGCGGATGAGGCCGCTCCCACAGCGGACGACCCACGCATGAGCCTTGCGTCGACGACACCGTCCGGCTCGGTCGCACCCCGCTCACCAGCCGGTCCGAGCGGCGGTGTCGGCGGTGTCGGTCGACTGCTGCACGGCAGCGCCCCTTGGCGCAACGTCGCCAAGACGGCCGGAGAGCTGCGCGCCCGCGCCGCCAGCAGCGTCCCCGTCCTCGCCCCTGCCTCCGTATCCGTATCCGTATCCGTATCCGTCTCCGTCGACCTGACGCGTACCACCCCGGCTGACAGACTGATCACATGAGTGGTGCTACCGGGGGCGTACGACGGAGCGGGCGGGCGTTCGTGGGGCGCGGGGGTGAGCTGGGGGTGTTTGCGGCGAACCTTGATGCCGGGGCGGGCGCGGCCGATGCGCGGGTGATGTTTCACGTCCACGGCAACGCGGGTGTCGGCAAGTCGTCCCTCGTGCGGCGGTTCGCGCAGCTCGCGCGGGACCGGGGGGCGCTCACTGCCGTGGTCGACGAGTCCGCGAACGGTGTGCCCGAGGTGCTTGAGGGGATCTGCGCGCAGTTCGCGGCGCAGGGGCAGCAGCTCAAGCCGGTGGAGAAGCTGTTGGCGACGTATCGGCAGCGGCGGTACGAGGCCGAGTCCGCCGCCGCTGCGCTGTACGCGCCGGACGCGGGCGGGCCCGGCGGTGCGCCCGCCGGGCCGAACCCCTGGGCCGCCCTCGTCGCCCAAGCGTCGCTCGTCGGGATCGGGGCGGTGCTGCCGGGCGTCGGGGGCGCGGTCGATCCGGTGCGGCTCGTGGAGGGTGCGGAGCAGTTGCGGGGGGTGCTGATGCGCCAGTTCGGCAAGGCGGAGGACGTCCAGTTGGTGTTGGACCCGGTGCGGGCGATCAGCCCCGTGTTCGCGGACGAGGCGGACCGGGTCGCGGCCAAGGTGCCGTGGCTGGCGCTCTTCTTCGACACGTACGAGCGCACCGGACCGCTCCTGGACCCCTGGCTGCGCGGGCTGCTGGTGCCGTCGGAGCCGATGGGCGGGCCGTTCGGGCAGCTCCCGGAGAACGTCGTCGTCACCACCTGCGGGCAGCGCCCGGCGGACCCGGCTGTCTGGGGCGACCACGCCGGGCTGGTCACCGAGCTGCCGCTGCCGCCGTTCACCGACGCGGAGGCGCGCGAACTGCTGGCGGCCAAGGCGGTGGTGGACGAGGACGTCGTACGGGACGTGCTGCGGCTGTCGGGCCGGCTGCCCGTCCTGGTGTCCATGCTCGCCGAGAACGCCGGGCGCCCCGGCGGTTTCGACGACCCCAGCGCCACCGCCGTCGAGCGCTTCCTGAAGTGGGAGCACGACGCCCGGCGCAGGTCCGCGGCGCTGCACGGCGCCCTGCCGCGCCACCTGGACGAGGACGTCCTCGCCGTCGCGGCACTGGACGCGCAGGACACACAAGACGCGACGGGGCTGTTCGACTGGCTCATCGGGCTGCCGTTCGTCAGCGACCGCGGCGGCCGGGCCCGGTACCACGACGTCGTACGCGACCCCATGCTGCGGCTCCAGCGCAACCGCTCCCCGCAGCGCTGGCGCGCCGCCCACACCCGGCTCGCGGAGGCGTACGCGGGCTGGGCGGCGGAGGAAGCGGGCGCGGACGGTACGACGACGGAACAGGCGGCGTCCGAGCTGTGGGCCGTGGACGCCTGGCGGGCGGCGCGCGTCGAGGAGGTGTACCACCGGCTGTGCGCCCGCCCCCGCACCGGGCTGCCCGCCGCCCTGCGGGACGGCGTCGCCGCCGCCCACGCCTCCCCGGCCGCCGCCCGCCAGTGGGCCGCGGCGGTCGCCGACGCCGGCGCGGACGCCGACAGCGACGCCCTGCGCGCCCTGGGCGCAGCGTGCCTGGCGGCCCTCGCCGACGAATCCCGGCGCTGCACCGCGCTGCTCGGCGTCGTCGTCGACCGCGCCGAGACGGACGGCCCCACCCGCTGCCGCGCCCTGCTGGTGCGCGCCCGCGAACACCACCGGCTCGGCGCGTTCGCCGACGCCGCCGCCGACTGCCGGGCCGCGATCGCGCTCGGCGCGGACACCGTCGCCGCCCACCACGAACTCGGCGAGAACCTGCGCCTGGGCCGTCGGTACGAGGAAGCGCTCGCCGCGTACGACGTGGTCCTGGCGCACGAGCCCGACGCGCTGCGCACCGCCGCCAGCAGGGGCCTGGTCAAGCACCGGCTCGGCCGGCACCGGGACGCGCTGGCCGACCTGGACCTGGCCGTCGCCGGCGATCCCCGGTACGCCTGGGCCCTGGTGGCGCGCTCGGATGCGAAACGGGCGCTGGGGGACCGGGCCGGCGCGCTCGCCGACGTGTCCGCCGCGAGCGCGATCGCGCCGGACAACGCGTGGGTCGTCGCCTCGTACGCCGAGACGCTGCGCCACTTCGAGCAGTACGAGGAGGCCGTCGCGCTCTTCGACCGCGCCCTCCTCCTGGAGCCCGACTACACCTGGGCGCTGGGCAGCAGGGCCATGGCCCACCACCGCCTCGGCCGCGTGGACGCGGCGCTCGCCGACCTGGCGGAGGCGCTCGACCGCAACCCCGAGTACGGGTGGGCGCTGCTGCGGAGGTCCGAGATCCACCGGGAACGCGGCGACGCCGATGCCGAGTTCGCCGACCTCGACCGGCTGGTGGAGATCGCCCCGAGCCCGGCCGCGGCCCTCGCGCGCCGGGCCGGGGCGCTGCTGCACCACGGCCGCACCGGGGCGGCGCTCGCCGACGTACGCCGGATGGCGGAGCTGGGGGAGGAGGCGGCGGCGCTGGACGTCCTGGCCGCCCCGGCGCTCGCCGCGGTCCCGCAGGCACGGGAGCTGGCGCGCGAACTGACGCAAGCGCACCGGACCCTGCCCCAGGCGTGACGCCTTCACGCATGACGCGCCCACGCGTGACGCCCTCACGCGTGACGCATGCGCGGTCGAGGTGCGAAGGAACGCGTGAGGTGTCTCGCACTGAGGGTGGGGTTCCGGCTCGTTCGATTACAGTGCTGCGCCGGGCACGCAAACGGATGGGCGCGTACGGACACCTGCGTACTCGGGCACGAGCAACACGAACAACACGAGCACACGGACAGTACGGGCACACACGCACAACACGGTCAGCGCGAGCAACACGGTCAGCACGAGCACACGTCGAGGGAGGCCCACGGTGAGCACAGCGGCCACGGGCGTCTGGGGGCGTGCCGAGCAGCAGGACTTCCGCTCCCGGGTGCGCGGCGCGCTCCTCGGCGCCGCCATCGGCGACGCCCTCGGCGTGGGAGTGACGGCGCTGACCGCGGCGGAGATCCAGCAGGCGCACGGCCCGGACGGCGTCACCGACCTCGTGCCGGCGCACGGCCGCCGCGGCGCGATCACCGCGGCGACGCAACTGACGCTCTTCACCGTGGACGGCCTGATCCGCGCCCAGGTCCGCCGGGACACCGGCGCCTGGCACCCGCCCACGGACGTCCACCGCGCCTACCTGCGCTGGGCCGCGACCCAACGCGACTGGGGCCCCGACGAGCGCCGCAAGGACAACGGCTGGCTGGCCTGCGAGGAGTGGCTGTACGCCCGCCGGGACGCCCCCAAGGCCAGCCTCCTCGGCCTCGGCGACGACACTCTGGGCACCCTGGACTCCCCGAAGAACCCCACCGCCCGCGACGGCGGCGCCCTCGCCCGCTCGGCGCCGTTCGGGCTGCTGGTGGGCTGGGAGCCGCAGTTGGTGTGCCAGTTGGCGGTGGAGTGCGCGGCGCAGACCCACGGCCACCCGACGGCGTACCTGTCGGCGGGCGCGTACGCGGTCGTCGTGCACGGCCTGGCCCGCGGGGAGACGCTGGACGCCGCCGTGCAGCGGGCCCTTGCGCAGATCGGCTCCCGCCCCGGCCACCAGCCCGTCACGGACGGCCTGAAGCACGCGCTCGGCGCCGTGCGCCAGGGCATCCCGAGCCCGTCCCGGGTCGCGGCACTCGGCGAGGGCCACCACGCGGAGGACGCACTGTCGATCGCGGTGTACTGCGCCCTGGTCGCCGAGGACGTGCGCCACGGCCTGCGCCTGGCGGTGAACCACGACGGCCCGTCCCACGTCACCGGCGCCCTCGCCGGCGCCCTGCTGGGCGCCCTGCACGGCGAGACCGCGCTGCCGCCGGCCTGGCTCGCGGAGTTGGAGGGCCGCCCCACGGTCCTGGAGTTGGCGGACGACTTCGCGATGGAGATGACCCAGGGCCCGGCGCTCCACAACCCGACGGCCACGTCCCCGGGCTGGCTGGCCCGCTACCCGCGTACGTGACGCCCTTGCCGTGGCGCCTTTGCCGTGACGCCTTTGTGTGATGCCCTGCGTGACGCCTTTGTGTGACACCCGCGCGTGACGCGCGACCCCCGTACGCGCGTCACGCGGTGCACCGCGTCACGCCGTGCACGCCGCCGCGACCGAGAGGCTGTTCTCGTAGAGGTGGTGCCTGGTGATCCGGCCGTCCTCGACGGTCAGGCGCAGCGCGAACGGCCCCTCGAAGGTCTTGCCCGTCGCTCGCACGGTGCCGGACAGGTGGCCCATCAGAACGGCGTCGGTGCCGTCGACGAGGAAGGCGTCGAGGGTGGTTCGGGCGTCCTCGGGGACGGTGTGCTCCGCCAGCTCCGCTGCCTGGGCCGCGCACTCCGCGGCGGTGGAGCGGGGCCGGATCCACGGCACGGCCGGGTTCTCCGCCAACAGCCAGTCGACCTCGTCGGCGAAGAGCGCGGTCAGCCGCTCGGCGTCCCCGGCGAGCCGGGCCTGGATGAACTCCTGGACGACGGCACGGGTGTGCTCGGCGGCGGCCGGGGCGGTGGCGGCCGGGGCGGTGCCGGTGTCGGTGGAACTCGTGCGCACGGTGCTCTCCCTTCGAACTTCCAACCCTTCGGTGTGCCCGATCCTGCCGGGACGGCGGCGAACGGGCGATTACGCCGGAGGTAAAGGGCTGTCGCAGGTCAGTGCGGGCGCCTGCGCAGTCGTCGTACGTCCCGCACCAGGACGTACCCGGACACGAGCAGGATCGTGCAGCCCGCCGCGACCCACAGGGGCGAAGCCCCGGAGCGGTACTGGGTGACGGACCCGAGGAACAGGAGCGCGGCGGCGAAGACGCCGAAGGCGGAGATCAGGGCGCTGATGCGGTCGCTCATGCAGACATCGTCAACGGCGGCCCCGACCAACGGACGTGTTCCAGATGAACAGTTGGCGACCATCATCAGCCGCGCGCGGCACCACCAAGCCCGGCCGCGCGGCCCAATGCCGTCGCCCCCGCCGCGCCGATCAGCGGGAAGACCGCCAGCGCCAGCACGATCCGGTCCGCGGTCAGCGACGTCGCGAGCGCGCCCGCGACCGCCGAGCCGATGCCGCCGCCGACGAAGAACGTGAGGTTCAGCAGGGCCAGCGCGCCGCCGCGCCGTCGGGGTTCCAGCCGGGCCGACAGCACGCCCGTGGCCACGACCTGCGTCACGGACATCGCCGCGAACCCGAACGACGCCCCCGCCACCGCGACCGCGGGCCCACCGTCGACCAGCCCGGTCAGCCCCGTCAGTCCGGTCAGGGCGAGGAGTACGGCTCCGGTCAGCGACGCCGCAGTCAACAGCGCCGTACCGCCGCGGACGTTGCCGCGCGCCAGACCGGCGCCCGCCCGACGGGACAGCACCGCACCGAGCACCGCGCCCGGCAGCAGCCACCCGCCGATCGCCAGCACGCTCCACCCGAACTCGTCGACCAGCAGCCGCGGCACCGCGTACATCGCGCCGAACAGGCCCGCGTACACACCGGCACCGGTGATCGCGGCCCGTACGAACAGCGGGTCGGCGACGGTCGCCCGCGGCACGAAACCGTCCGGCCGGGCCAGGACCCGACGCCCCAGCAGCAGCCCGGCGACCACCAGCAGGGCCGCGACCACCGCCGTCGCGCCTGCGGACAGCGACAGCGCGGACGACTGGACGAGGACGAGCAAGGAGCCCGCGGTCACGGTCAACAGGGCCGCTCCGAACCCGTCGACGGAGCGCCGCCCCGCCGCTGCCGTCGCGACCCCCGTACGCGGCAGCAGCGGCGGGACCAGCGGCAGGACGAACGGCAGGGCGAGGACGGACAGCACCGGCAGCACCAGGGTGAGCCGCCAGCTCAGCCACTCCGTCACCGCGCCGCCCGCGAGCGTGGCGCCGGCGGAGAAGACGGCCATCGTCGCCCCGAAGACCGCGAGCACGGGCCCCCGCCGCTCGGGCGCGGACGCCGCCGCGAGCGCCAGCGCCCCGGCCGACAGCGCACCGGAGCCCGCGGCCAGCAAGAAGCGGCCGGCGACGAGGACGCCGATGCCGGGCGCGGCCAGACAGACCGCGGTGCCGGCGGCGAGCAGCAGCACGCCGACGAGCAGCACCCGCCGCACGCCGCGGACGTCCGCGAGCCGCCCGGCGAGCGCGGTGCCGACGCCGAGCGCGAGGGCGTGCGCGGTGAGCACCCAGGCCGTCGCCGACGGGGTCGCGCCGAGCGCCCTTCCCACGTCGGGCAGCGCGATCCCGGCCGCGGTCACGCCGAAGACGGCCGGCCCGAACAGCGCTCCGAGACGTACCCCGACGGACACGGCGCTCGGCGCCCCGCCCGAATCAGACGGATCAGACGGATCAGACGGATCAGACGGATCGAACGATTCAGGTCGGTGCGGCGGGCGAGAAGCATCAATGGACATGCGCGGCGGACTCCGTTCCCTCTGCGACAACGAGGAGTGGTGGATGGGCACGGAGCAGTCTGCGGAGCGCACGTCGACGTTCCCATCCCTCAATTGAGGGGTCGGGCCGACAGCGGACCGGAGGAATACGCGCGGCCGTACCCCGGTTGCGTACGGCGGGAAGACCCTCGACGCCCGGGAGGCTGCCATGCGCCCGCACCCGCAGCCGCACTCCCACCCCCGCCCCGACTCCCACCTCCGTCCCCACCCGCAGTACAAGCCCCCGAGCGCCGCCCGCGCCGAGCTGCTCCGCAGCGCCGAGCGCGCCCCGCACCCCCTCGCCCTCTTCGTCGCGGCGTCCACCCGGCTGCGCCGCCTGCTCCCGTACGACGCGGCCGTGTGGCGGGCCACCGACCCCGAGACCGGGCTGATGACCGCGCCCGTCCACGTAGAGCGCGCCGACGCCGCCGGCTGCGCCGCGTACTGGCACATCGAGCTGTTCACGGAACGGATCAACCGCTACAGCGACCTCGCACAGCGCGCGGTCCCCGTCGCCGGCCTGCACCACACCACCGACGGTGCCCCCGAACACAGCGCCCTGTACCGCCACTTCCTACGGAGACGCGGACTGAGCGACGAACTGCGCGTCGTGCTCGCGCTCGGCGGCCGGCCCCAGGGCACCGTCAGCCTCTTCCGCGCCGAGGGGCGGCCGGCCTTCGACGCCGCGGACACCGCGTTCGCCGCCTCGCTCGTCACCCCGCTGGCGCGCCGCCTGCGCTCGTACGCCACGCAGCGCCCCGAAACGCCCCCCAATGCGTCCCCGGAAGCGCCCCGCGACGCCGCCCCGTCCGGCCCCGGGCTGCTGCTCTTCGACGGCGAAGGCGCCCTCGTCTCCGCCAACGACGCAGCCCACCACCATCTCGACGGCCTCCCCGACGGCCCGCGCGAACCCAGCACGTCGGCGCCCGGCCCGCGCGTCCCCGCGTGGCTGCGCGGACTCACCCTCAGGGCCCGCGCCGGCGATGCCCGCGCCGCCGATCCCGTACGCCTCCGGCTGCGCACCCGCGACGGCGCCTGGCTGGTGTGCCACGCCACCGCGCTGCGCCCGGCCGGCACCGCCGTCGTCCTGGAGCCGGCGACCCCCGCCGACGTGCTGCCGCTGCTCGCCGACGCCTTCGACCTGTCGGATCGGGAGCTGGAGGTCACCGCCCGGATCGCCCGCGGACTGCCCACCGCCCGCATCGCCGCCGAGCTGCTGCTGTCCCCGCACACCGTCCGCGACCACGTGAAGGCCGTGTTCGAGAAGACGGGGGTGTCCTCGCGGGGCGAACTCGTCAACCTGCTCTACCTGGACCGGATCCTCACCGGTCCGACAACAGGCCACTCGGCGGCCGGAGTTGGTTAGCATCCGGCCATGGATGCCTCCACCGTCGCCGTCCGCCTCGCGTCCAGCGCCCTGGCCCCGCTGATCAGGAAGCTGTTCGTACCGGGCCAGCCCGGAGCCGGCCTTGCGGACAAGCCGGTGCGGCTGGCCGCCCTGGTGTCCTTCCGCGGCGAGCAGCGCACCCTGGGGGAGCCCGGTCTGCGCAAGCTCGCCGCCGCGCTCGTCGAGCGCGCCGCCGATGCGTACGGCCCGCACGAAGCACCGTCCGCGCGCATCCGCGACGAGCTCACCGACGCCCTGACGACCGCCCTCCACAGCCTCGGCGACCTCGACATGGACGACGTGCAGGCCGTACGCCTCGGGCCGTACGCGTTCGCCGCGCGCCTGGCCCGCCCCGCCGACCTGTCGGCCGACGCCGCCGCGTACTTCGATCCGCTGCTGCACACCGCCTGCCTGCACGTCCTGGAATTCTTCACCACCCGCTCCACCTTCGTCGCCCGCACCCTCGTCGGGCAGTCGCGCGCCATCGAACGGCTCGTCGCCGCCACCGACCTGCTGCTGGAGCGCAACCCGTCCCCGCTCGCCGCCGACACCCGCTTCGAGCAGCGGTACGCGGAGCACGTACAGCGCAAGTACGGCGAGCTGACGATCTACGGGCTCGACCTCAACCACGCCCCAGAGTGGCCGTTGGACGCCGCGTACGTCTCCTTGGAGGTCACGGCGGACGGCGCAGTGGAAGCCCCCGTGGCGCTGCCGGCCGAACACGCCCTCGCCGGCCAGGGCCGCGTCCTGCTGCGCGGCGCCGCGGGCTCCGGCAAGACCACCCTCGTGCAGTGGCTCGCCGTCGTCACCGCCCGCCAGGACCTCGCCGAACTCGGCGGGCACCTGTCGCACCTGATCGGCCGCGTCCCGTTCGTGCTGCCCATGCGCCGCGTGCTGCGCGACGGCGAGCCGCCGACGCCGGACGAGTTCCTGCACGCCGTACGCTCCGCCATCGCCGGCTCCCAGCCCGACGGCTGGGTCGACCGCGTCCTACGCGCCGGCCGCGCGCTGCTCCTCGTCGACGGCGTCGACGAGATCCCGCAGCTCGAACGGGACGCCACCCGCCGCTGGCTGCGTGAGCTGATGGCGGAGTTCCCCGGCAACCTGTGGCTGGTCACCACCCGCCCGCTCTCCGTCGCCGACGACTGGCTGGCCGGCGAACGCTTCACGGGCCTCACCCTCGCCCCCATGCAGCGCACCGAGGTCGAACGCTTCGTCCGCCGCTGGCACGCGGCGGCCGGCGCGGGCGACGACCTCGCCGCCGCCCTCGTCGAAGCCGTCCACACCAACGACGACCTCGGCCGCCTCGCCGTCAACCCGCTGATGTGCGGCCTGCTGTGCGCCCTGCACCGCGAACGCCGCGGCTTCCTCCCCCACGGCCGGAAGGAGCTGTACGAGGCGGCGCTACGGATGCTGCTGGAGCGGCGGGACGTGGAGCGCGGCGTGGCGACGGACGGCGAACTCCACCTCTCCTCCGACACCAGCATCGCCCTCCTCCAGAAACTGGCCCACTGGCTGGTCCGCAACGGCCGCTCCGAGATGACCCGTGAGGACGCCCTCGTCCAACTCACCCGCGCACTCACGTACATGAACCACGTTCCCGAGCCCCCGCAACGCGTCCTGCGCCACCTGACCGAGCGCTCCGGCCTGCTACGGGAGCCAGCCGCGGGCCGCCTCGACTTCGTCCACCGCACCTTCCAGGACTACCTGGCGGCGAAGGCACTGGTGGAGGAGGGCGACTTCCCACTCCTGCTCGACCGCGCACACGACGACCTGTGGGAGGACGTCGTACGGATGGCGGTGGCACTGGGCCGGCCGGCGGAGCGGGCGCGGATCGTGAACGGCCTCCTGGACCGCAGCGTGCCGGCGGACAACGCCCTGCGCCGCATCCTCCTCGCCGCGTCCTGCCTGGACCAGGCCCTGGAGATCGACCCCACGGTGGTGGAGCGGACCCAGGGCCTGGTCGCGGACCTCATCCCGCCGTTGAGCGCCGAGATGGCGCGGAAGCTGGCCGAGGCTGGTGGTTCCCTGGTGGCCCGGCTGCTGCCGGGCCCGGTGGGGCTGACGGCGGAAGAGGCGCTGCACGTGGTGGAGACGGCCACGCACATCGGCACGGACGCGGCGCTCGCCGTGCTCGTCCGCTACCGCGACCACCCGTCCCTCGGGGTGCGTCGACAACTGACGTGGGCCTGGGACCGGTTCGACGCCGAGCAGTACGCCGAACAGGTCCTGGCCCACCTCGATCCGCGGCGCCTCTACTTCACCGCCCACTCTCCGGAGCACCTCAGGCTGCTCGCAGAGTGGGGCGGTCGGGAACGCGTCCAGGTCGCCTTCGAGTGCACGGTGGACGACCTGGTGCGGCATCTGGGCGCCGGGCCGTTGACGCGCCTGTGGTTGTGGACGGGCCACCCGGACGGAGAGGACGGGGCCTGGCTGACCGCGTTCCCGCAGCTCGACACCCTGGTTGTGCCCGCCCACAGCCGGCTGGCGAGGAGTTCCGTGCCCGACGCCATCAGCATGCAGTGGGTCAGTCCGAACGGAGAGCCGTTCGACCCGGCCCCCAACTCAACCCTCGTCGTGCTCGGGCGTCCTGCGAACCCGCGACTCCGTGACCGGCGCCGGCGTCGGTGACGGCACCGCAGCCGCGCCGCCCGCGAGCCCGTCGCCGCCGTCGTCCCCGTACGGCTCCCCGTCCGTGTTGATGCGCTCGATCAGCGCCTCCCGCTCCGGCGTGTTCTCCGGCTTCAGGAAGCCGATGACGACGTACAGCACCAGCGAGATCGCCAGCGGTATGGACACCTGGTACTGGAGCGCGACATCCGTCCGCTGCGAGCCGTCGAACTCGTAGTTGACGACGAAGAACGCGGCCAGGCCCGCCGCCCAGCTCGTGAGCGCCGCCGTCGGGCCCGAGCGGCGGAACGTGCGCAGCATGCCCAGCATGAACGGGATCGCGATCGGCCCCATCAGCCCGGCGACCCACTTGATGACGACGGTGATGATGTCCTTGAAGGTGGGGGAGTTCACCTGGGTGGCGATGGCCATGGACAGCGCGAGGAAGGCGATCGTCGACCAGCGCGCCGCGATCAGCCCCATCCGCTCGCTCCAGCTCCGCGCCTTCTTCGACAGGACGGGCGCGATGTCCCGGGTGAAGACGGCCGCGATGGCGTTGGCGTCGGAGGAGCACATGGCCATCGTGTGCGAGAAGAAGCCGACGATGACCAGGCCGAGGAGCCCGTGTGGCAGCAACTGCTCGGTCATCAGGGCGTAGCTGTCCGACGCGTCGGGCTTCTTCGCGTCGACCAGCAGCGGTGCGACCCACATGGGGAAGAAGAGGACCAGCGGCCAGACGAACCAGAGGATCGCGGAGAGCCGGGCGGAGCGGGTGGCTTCGCGGGCGTTCTTGGTGGCCATGTAGCGCTGGGCCTGGTTCCACATGCCGCCGTTGTATTCGAAGGTCTTGATGAAGAGGAACGCGAGGAGGAACGTGACGGTGTACGGGCCGGCGGTCGGCTCGGCGTGGCCGTCGAGCGCGGGTTCGTCCCACACGGTCCACAGGGTGGCGAAGCCGTCGAGTTCGTTCATGACGGCGAAGAGCATCGCGAGTCCGGCGAAGAGCTGGATGACGAACTGCCCGAGTTCGGTGAGGGCGTCGGCCCACAGTCCGCCGATGGTGCAGTACACGCCGGTGATGACACCGGTGATGAGGATGCCCTCGTTGAGCGAGATGCCGGTGAAGACGGAGAGCAGGGTCGCGATGGCGGCCCACTTCGCGCCCACGTCCACGATCTTCAGCAGCACCCCGGACCAGGCGAGCGCCTGTTGGGTCGGCAGGTTGTAGCGGTTCTTCAGGTACTCCAGCGGGGACGCGACGTGCAGCCGCGAGCGCAGTCTGTTGAGGCGGGGCGCGAAGAGCTTCGCGCCGATGAAGATGCCGATCGCGATGGGGAGCGACCAGGTGACGAAGGACGTGACGCCGTAGGTGTAGGCGATGCCGGCGTAGCCGGTGAACATCACCGCGCTGTAGCCGGACATGTGGTGCGAGATCCCCGAGAGCCACCAGGGCATCTTGCCGCCGGCGGTGAAGAAGTCGCTGACGTTGTCGACGCGTTTGTGGGACCAGAGTCCGATCGCGACCATCACGCCGAAGTACGCGATGAGCACGGTCCAGTCGAGACTGTTCATGTGCCCCCTCCAGGGGTCCGCCTTGTGAACGTCCGGGGCTCTTCGTCAGTACGTCCGATCAGCGGCGCCCCCGTGCGGGAGTGGGGACTTCGGGGATTGAACCCCCACTTCAGGGGGTCGGTCAAGGGTGCTCGCGATCACGTACATGAACGCAGATCAGCGAAGCGAACGATTTTGCTCGTTCTTGACCAACGGGGTCGTTGTGACGCCTCGTTGAGCGGACACACCATGAGCGGGCACTTCGTCAGAGCGTGAAAGGCCGCACGGGATGCGGGTCCCGTGCGGCGGATGAGAATTCAGTGCGTCAGCGCATCAGTTCGCCGGCGTTCACCAACAGGGACTGGCCGGTGATCGACCGGG
The DNA here is from genome assembly GCF_040643215.1 of Streptomyces sp. NPDC047315. Lineage (NCBI taxonomy): Bacteria > Bacillati > Actinomycetota > Actinomycetes > Kitasatosporales > Streptomycetaceae > Streptomyces > Streptomyces sp. NPDC047315. Next base: position 25,510 of record NZ_JBEYTZ010000040.1, read on the forward strand.
CCCGGTCGGACGCCAGGAAGACCACCGCGTCCGCCACGTCCCCGTCCGTCGCGAGCGCGGGCAGCGCCATCCGGCGCGTGAGCCGGTCCAGGACCTCGGGCTCCGGCACGCCCTCGGACCGCGCGGCGTACTGCACGTACGCCTGCACTTGCGGTCCCCACATCCACCCCGGCACGACCGTGTTCACCCGGATCCGGTCCGGCCCGAGCTCGTGCGCGAGCGAGTACATCGTCGAGGTGAGCGCGCCCTTCGATGCCGCGTAGGCCGTCTGCCGCACCTGCGTGGGCGCGGCCACCGCGGACTGCGTCCCGACGAAGACGATCGCGCCGCCGCCGGCCTCCTTGAGCGCGGGCAGGCAGGCGCGGGTCATCCGCAGGGTGCCGAGCAGATTGACGTCGAACGCCCGTTGCCAGTCGGTGAAGTCGGCGTCCGCGTCGCCCAGCCCGCCGAAGAGGGTGTCGAGCGCGGCGACGTGCACGACGGCGTCGACCCCGCCGAACCGCTCGACGGCGAGTGCGACGAGGGCGTCGCACTGGGCCTGGTCCGTGATGTCCGTGCGCCGGTACGCGGTACGGGCCCCCGCCGGGTCGATCGCCTCGGCGGTCGCGACGAGGTTCGCCTCCGTACGCGCCCCGAGCACGGCCCGCCCCCCGTCCCGCACGACGGCCGCGGCGACCTGCTGCCCGAGCCCGGCGCCGACGCCGGACACGATCACGGTCTTCCCCTGCAACAGCATCGGACACCTCCGAGCGAGGGAGCTGAGCTGACGGCCCGTCAGGGTAGAGCGCCCCGCCCGCGGAAGGAAGCCACGCGCTTGCCCGGCTGCGGAGCCCGCCCCCGGGGCCGGGGCAGTGCCCTCGGGGGCGGGCGGCTCGTGGGACTTCAGGGGTAGTCGATCTCGAAGGAGCACCGGCCGGTGTGGCCGAGGGGGAGGAAGCAGGTGTCGTCCTTGCCGGGTTCGGCGCCGTTCGACGTGTTGCAGTCGGCGAGCATCACCAACTCTTCCGGCTCGCCCCCGTCGCGCCAACGGGCCCACAGGCTCCCCGGGTGGGGTATAGGTAACGGCCGCACGAGCGCGGCGTGTGCTCCGTCTGCGGAGTCTTCGGTGTGCTCGGAGTGCTCGGAGTACTCAGCGTGCTCGGCGAGTTCGCAGACGAGCACGGTGGCGACGTCCTCACTCCCGCCCGGCCCCCGCACTTCGAGCGCGTCCAACATCAACTCGGCCGGCAGGGCAACGACCGCGCCGCAGTTGCTGCGCCGCCGCGCCGCCCGCCGCGCCTTCACAGCCCCAGCCTGCTGTTGGCGTTCCGCTCGGCGAGAACGGGCGCGATCTGATCGGCGAGCGTGGCGGGCCGCGTGAGGTCGCGCGGGGCGTCCCACTCGATCCCGCCGCGGGGCGGGCGGAGCGCGTAGTAGTTGCGGTACGCCTCCATGACGACGCCGAGAGCTTTGGTCTCGGTGTCGTAGGCGAGCGCGCCGACCGGGAGTTCGTCGTTCGGGTCAGTCACGCCAACTCCTCTCTGTAGCCGTTTCGCTACCAAGTGGCATCAGCGTGGACTAGAGTCATGAGGTGTTCAACGTGGCGGACTCGTAACCAAACTTGATGGTGTCGCATGGTGAACCGAAAAGAGCTGAACCCGGACGCAAGCCCTCAGGCGGCCCTCGGAGCCCGCCTTCGCAGTACACGGGAGGCGCTTGGATGGAAACAGAAGGACTTCGCTGAGCGGGTCGGATACTCGCCCACACAGGTGTCGCATTTGGAAACTGGTCGGAAGATGCCGACTTTACGGTTTGTGCGTAGCACTGATGCCGCCTTCGGAACGGCCGACACGAGCGAGTCATTCGAGCGCGAGTGGCGCGAGATCAAGCACGGCGTGCTGCTGGAAGGCTTCCCCGAGTACCTGGCGCAGGAGGCCCGGGCGGCGGAGATCCGGCTGTTCGAGGTGGGTCTGGTTCCTGGACCGCTCCAGACGCGGGAGTACGCCACGGCACTGGCGGACAGCGCCGTACGGCGCGGTGACGTCACGGCCGAGAAGGCCGCGGAGCGAGTCGAGCTCTTGATGGAGCGCCAGGCCGCGCTGAAGCGGACGCCGCCGCCGTCGGTCTTCGCGGTGCTCGACGAGAGCTGTGTGCGTCGGCCCATCGGCGGCGATGCTGTGATGGACGGCCAGTTGCAGCGATTGATCGAGTTCGCGGAATTGCCGAACAACGCGCTTCATATCGCCCCGTACGCGATGGGCGAGAGCCGGCCGTTCGATCGAGCAGTCAATCTGTTGACCCTGTCCGACCGGTCGGTGATCTCCTACGTGGAGTCGCAGACGCAGGGGCAGTTGGACCGCGAACTGGTCTCAGTCCTGCCGTTGGTCAGGTCGTACTATCAATTGCAGACCGAGGCGTTCTCGCAGGCGGAATCCATCGCCATGATCGAACAGCTACGAAAGGGCACCCCGTGACCACCGCGTCCTCCCCTCTCCGTTGGGTCAAGTCCTCCTACAGCAACAACGGCGGCACCTGCGTCGAATGGGCCCCGGACCACGCCTCCACCACCGGCGTCGTCCCGGTCCGCGACAGCAAGCGCCCTGCGGGCCCGGTGCTGCTCGTCTCCGCCGACGCTTTCGCGGGCCTCGTCGCCCTCGCGCGTGCCGCCGACGCGTAGGACCACCCAACGCCAGCTCGCCACTGCGCCCCGTACGGAAGCAAGCCGTACGGGGCGCAGTTGTCGTTCCAGGTCAGGCCGGCCCGGTATCGACGCGTCGGGGTGCGCTCAGGGAACGCACGTGCAGGGCGATGGCGAGGTCCGCGAAGTCGATCGCGCGCTCTCGGGCGACCTCGTCCGGAGCGGTGTCGGCGAGGGCCTGGGTCCACCAGTGGTTGAGGACGCGTCGAAGGGGCCGCCCCCGTCGAGAGCCCCGAGCTCCTGATCGAGCTCGGTGTGGCGGCCCACCGCCACCGCCTCGCGTACGGCCGCAACGGTACGGGCGACGACCTCGCCGTCGAAGCCAGTGGCTTCCCGCGCATCGCTCACCGCGTCGGCCCACCCTTGTACAGCCATGTCCATGTGCTCCTCTCGCGACGGCCAGCTCGCTAGCGCCCGCCCGAGCATCGGGGCAGGAACTCCGGTGGGGCGCGCGAGAGGCGCCTGAGGCGTGCGCGTGAGAGAGCGCGCGGCGCTGTGTTCAGGCCACCGGGTTCTCCAGCAGCGTGATCCGGTTGCCGTCTGGGTCGTGCAGGGCGGCGAACCGCGTGCGGATGCCCCCGGTCTGTACCTGATCGGTGTACAGACCCCGCTGCTTGAGTTCCGCCAGGGCCGCATCCAGATCGGGCACCTCCAGATTGAGAAGCGCCGATCCAGCACGCTCGGCGTCCTCGAAGACGTGGAGCCAGCCGCTTGCAGTGAGATGCCAGTCGGCCAGGGACGGCATCGGCCGGACATCCGCCGGACGCCCGAGCAGCCGTTCATACCAGGGCATCGCCGTCTCCACGCTTCCCACGGGCGCAACCATCAGTACGCGCGCAATCTCCATCGGCCTCGCGTCCTCCCTCAGAAGTTTCATGTCGCTGTGGTGGACGGCTTGAGGCGGCGGAACTCATCGCACGTCGCCCAACAGGCGTCAAGGCGCGACTCCTCGCTCCAGGCCAGTTGCGGAGTGAAGCACTGAGCCCCGGAGTCGAGCATGATTGCGGCCCTTCCGTCAGGACGCTGGCGAAGGCGCCGGCGATGTCGGCGGAGTCCGGCAGCCACCTGCAGGAGCGAGGACGTGCACGGTGAGGCCAGCGGTCCCCGCTCGCGGCGTCAGGACGTCAGTACCGCGTTCGCCAGCGCGACCACGACACCGTCGCCGTTACAGGAACTGTCGTCGCTGATGTCGGCTTCTATGGCGAGTTTGACGACACCGGTGATGTCCACCGAGACGGTCTGGGGCTTGTTGATCTCCAGCATGATGCTCTTGCGGGTCCTCTCGTCCCCCATGATCAGTAGCTTCCCTTTGACGGCCACGGAGTTGTCGTCGAGCCCCGTCGTGAGGGTGAGCCTCTTGTAACGCTGGTTGATGCTGTACTCGGCGCCAGGCTGGCAGGGGTAGATGTCGACCATGGCGTTGGGGTACGTCTTGCCGCCCAGCGTCACGGATTGCTGGCTGAACTCATCGTCGGGAAAGCTCCCCAGCGGAGTGAGGTCGCTCAGGGCGACTTCTCCCGACGGCAGGGGAGGCACCGCGGGCGGTTGTGAGGGGCCGCCGTCGGCCGGTTCCTTGGGCGAGGATTCGATGGTGGCGGTGGCCGTGGTCGTGGCCGTGACGGTTTCCGTGACGGTCACGGACTTGGCGGTCGGCGAGTTCACCACGCTGGGCAGTCCGAAGAATCCGAGCAGCAGACCGACGACGGCCGTGATCGCCGAGACGAGCGCGGCGAACTCCCCGATGCCTCGCCGCCCCGGCGCGGGCTCGGGCGGCTCGGGCTCCGGGCCGGGGCCGGGGTCGGGGTCGGGCGTGGGTGCCGGCGGCGCGGGGGCGGGGTCAGGAGCAGGGGGCGAGGGTGGCCTTGGAGGTAACGGGGGTACCCCGTCGGCGGCCGGCGGTGTTGAACTCATAGCCCACTCCTCCCCGTGCGAACCGAAGTGCAATTAAAGCGATGCCGGCCCTGCGCGGCTAAGGGCTGTCCCGTAATCCCTGGTGGATCAGCGCGCGGCGTCAGATGCGGTGCATCGCAAGGCGGAGGGGTCACCGCATACTGGATGTATGTGGTGATTCCGACAACGCAGCGAGGCGCCGTAGCTGTCGTCGCGCGCCCGCCAGGGATTACGGGACAGCCCTTAGGGCCTGTCTGACAAATGATCACGCTGTGACCGGTGCCAGAAGCGCCCAGAGGTAGAGTGGCGCCACTTCAACTGCGCCATGGCCACCGGGGTCGTGGATACCGAAAAGCCGCTGTTGAGATGCGGGGGAACGTGTGGCGAGGCGACGAACAGAGTTGGTGGACCTGCCGGTTTCCTTCGACCGACCCCTGCGCCTGTTTGCCTACATCATTGGACATAGCCAGGTCCTGCTTCGTGGCGAGCAGGACATCGACGCCGGGCTGCCAACCACGGTGGAGATCCTCTTCAAGGATGTCGGCATGCTCTCGGTCCGCGATCACTACCGAGCACTGACGATACGGCTCGCCTCCCCGACGGAGGAGGAGCACCTTCGAGCCGCGGATGCTCGCCCGTGGTACGACTGGCGTGCGTTCATCCTGGAAACCGAGTCCGGCAGCAACGGCCATGTAGTGGCTGGCGCAATGTACTGGGCGGAGAGCTCCTCGCCCGCCGATTACAGCAGCTTCCTGATGCCCGAGTACGATCTGCCGCGGTTTCGACCGGACCGGCCCGTGCCGGCTGAGCCGACATCCATCTACACCACCATTCCACGCGGTTGAGGCGTGTCAGTCAATTGATCTTGTGGCAGGTCCAGGTCCGCGACGACGCGGTGGGCCGGGTGGAGTGGACCGTTGCCGTCGCCTCCACGGTCAACCGGGCTCACCAGCACGCGGCCGGCGCCCACAAAAAGGGGCAGGCGACGGGGACGAACTGGAGGATCCGGACAGCTCGCAGGCGCGCCAGGCCCTCGGCCGGTCCCGAGGTGGGCTGACCACCGAGGTCCACCTCGCCGTCGATGGCCGGGGCCTGGTGCTACTTCACCGCCGTCGGCGCCATGGGGTGACCCCCGGCCCCGCCCGCCCTGTGGTCGAGTCCCGTTCTCCCGCCGGCGAACGGGACTCGGCCGCACACCCTGGCGCGCTAGCTGACGGGCCGTCAGAGTGGGGAGTCGACGGAACAGAGGAGAGGGCGGTCGGATGAGTAGCGAGGACACGCACACCGAGAGGTACGCGGAGCTGGCGTCGGTCGGGCCCTACGGAGTACGGCCGGGGCATGCGCTCATCACCATGGTGGAGCCGAAGCCAGGGCACGAATACGCCTACAACCGGTGGTACGAGGACGACCACTACTACGCCGGTGCCATGGCGATGCCCTGGATCTACGCTGGACGGCGCTGGGTGGCCACCCGTGAACTGCAACTGCTGCGGTACCCGAACGCCTCCGCCGTCGCCCAGCCGGTGACGAACGGGTGCTATCTCTCCGTCTACTGGATAACCGAGGGGCGCTACGCCGAGCACATGAAGTGGACCGTCGGCATCAACAAGCGGCTGAACCGCGACGGGCGCGTGTACCACGACCGGGAGCACGTCTTCACCGCCTTCCAGGACCACGGCGCGACCGTGTACCGCGACGGGGCCGCCGGGCCGCGGGACCAGCACGCGCTGGACCACCCGTACGCCGGGCTCGTCCTCGAAGTCGTCGACGCGCAGGGCCCGGAGCAGCGGGCCGAACTGCTGGAGTGGCTACGCACCCGGTACCTGCCGAAGCGGCTCGCCGGATCGGACGCGGCGATGGTGACCGTCTTCCGGCCCACGCCGCTGCCGGGCGACCGGATGACCTACGTCAAGCAGGTCGAAGGCGTGGACACCCGGCTGACGCTGCTGTGGTTCCTGGAGGAGGACCCGCGGGCGCACTGGCAGGAGCGGTACGCCGACCTGGACCGGGCGGTCGAGGAGTCCGGGCTCGGGCGGGTCGAGCTGGTGGCGCCGTTCGTACCCACGGTCCCGGGGACGGACCGGTACGTCGACGAACTGCGCTGAAGCGGACGTGGTGTGCGCCGAAGCACGGCACGGTGCGCGCTGAAGCGCGGCACCGTCCGCACTGGAGCGCGGACACGGCCGAGCCCTCTCGGCCAGGACGGCGGACCAGTCGAGAGGGCTCTGTTCAGCGCGCAGGGGGGCGTCAGCCCGTGCCGAAACCGCCGCGGCCGGTCTCGGTCACGAACGCGTTCCACGCGTCGGACGCGAAAGTGATGCGCTCGCCCGCGGGGACTTTCGAGTCACGGACGGAAACCTCCGCCACAACGGGGGACTTGACTTCGACGCACGCGCCGTTCCCTCCGGAGTAAGAGGACTTCGTCCAGGTGTCCGTGGCGCCCTGAATGATTGCCATGTTCGCTCCGTTTCGGCAGTACTCGCAGTGGGGGATTTTGCACCGGCATTGCATTGATGTGCTTTGTTGGTGCTTTGTTGGTACGTCATTGACGCTACTCGCCGCTGCCGGTGCGTGTGGTAGGTAATCACCCGGTCGGGTGATCTATGCCGTCGCCCTCTTCCTCCCACTGCTGACCAGGGTGTACCTTGCGCGGTTTCACGCCGGGCCCGTTCCGCTTCAGGGCCCTTCCGCGTACTGCTTCGCGATTCCCTCGATGAAGGACTTCGTCTGCTCCACATTCAGCGCCTGCGCCCGGAGGTGCTCGTACATCATCGTGTACTTGTGCACGTCGTGCGCCTTCTCCAGATACAGGTCGCTGGTGACGCCCTCGATGTAGACGACGCTGGAGTCCGAGGCGTCGGGGAATTCCAGGATGGCGTACTGGCCGTTGATCCCCGGGTGCGCACCCATCTCGAACGGCAGCACCTGCACGGTCACGTGCGGCAGCTGGGCCACCTCGACCAGGTACTCCAACTGCTCCCGCATCAGGCGCGGGCTGCCGATCACCCGGCGCAGCGCCGCCTCGTCGATCACCGCCCACAGCCGCAGCGGCTGCTCGGAGTCCTTCACCCGGCCCTGCCGGCGCATCCGGACCGTCACGCGCTTCTCGATCTCGGCGGGGCTGCTCTCCGGCAGGGCGCCCGCGATCACCGCCTCCGCGTACCCCTGGGTCTGCAGCAGGCCGGGCACCACCTGCGGTTCGTACACCCGCAGGTTCGCCGCGTCGGTCTCCAGGCCGATGTAGACGCTGTACGGGATGTCGCCGAAGGCGTGCCACCAGCCCTGCTGGCGGGAGTCCTTGGCCATCTGCATCAGCGAGTCGACGACCCGCTGGTCCTCGACCTCGTACACCCCGCACAGATCGCGCACGTCGCGCTGGCTGATGGAGCGCCGGCCGTTCTCCAGTCGGCTGATCTTCGACTGGGAGACCAGGAGGCGGTCGGCGACCTCCTCGGCCGTCATGCCCTTGACCTCCCGGAGCCGGCGCAGCTCCTGACCCAATCGGCGTCGCCTGACGGTGGGGTTGACACTGGACGCCACGGAAACTGCACCTCCGACAGAAGTAGCTGAGCGTATCTACTGCTCAGCAGACTGCCACCAAACGTCTTGGGCGCGCTGCGAAACGACTCACTGCGAAACGACTCGCACTGATCTCTCGTCCCTCGCGCTGGTGTTCCCGGCGGTGCACGCACACGGATGCGCGGGGCAGCGCTCAGGCTGCCCCGCGCATCGCTGTGCGGCTCCCGATCCGGGTCGGTGGGGGGTCGACTCGGACTGCTCGGGCGGTTCTTCGGTGCTCATTCGCCCCGGTCCTGCGTGGCCCCGGGGTCGTCGGACGGCGAAGTCGTGAGGTTCTGGGGACCTCTTGGGCGGGTCTCGTCGGACGGACGTCGGACGGACGTCAGACGGCTCGGTGGAACGGTGGGTCGGTTGATCGGCGGCTCGTCGGGGTCGTTCGGGTCGTTCGGTTCGGTCGTGCGGATGCGTCGTGGTCGTGGTCGGGCGTCGCGGCGTGTCAGTGCGCGGCGACGCGGGCCATGCCCGAACGGCGCTGCTGCATCGAGACGCCGGCGCCCTGCCGACCGGCGCCGGCGGCGCCCGGGCTGCGGCGCGGCTGGGCCGCCACGCCGTTCTGGACGTCCATCACGGCGTGCGCCACGAGTCCGCCCATGGGGTCGTGCCGGATCAGATCGCGAAGTCTGGACCGTGAGGAACGGCCTTCGTTGCCCGGGTAGAGGTGCTTGCCGAGGCCGACCGCGTGGGCCAGCGCGGCGAGCGCCGCGGTCCGCGGGTCCGGCGGTACACCGGTGCGGATCGCACTGTCCAGCCGGGCCCTGATGTCCCGACTGATCGCCGTGTCCGTCGCCTGGTAGCGAGTCGTCGGCAGTACGCCGCACATCTGGCCGGCCACGGCGTGAACCATGCCGCACCGCTCCAGATGCGCGAGATAGATCTGACGCAGCCCCAGTCGGGGCCCGCCGATCCAGTGGACCGCCCGAACCGGGCTGCCGCGTCTGCGCAGCAGCTCCAGTGCGGAGTCCAGGGTTGGATCTCCTGTCGGCCGTGGCATCACCACGGCGATACGATCCCCGTCTGGGGCTATCCGCCCGGCCAGAGCCAGCTCCACTAGCTGAGCTCCGGCAAGGCCGAGATCGAGCGACTGCGGCTGAGCTGTGGTACCCGTGGTCGGGTCCAGAGCTAGCAGCAGCAGCTCCTCCGGAAGTGTTCTGCGGCTCCTGCCCATCCATGCCTCCCCGCGTGGATGAATGACAGGGTGACGCCTCTCACATTGGTCTGTCGAGAGTGCCTGGGTGCTTTGTATGGGAACCGTTAGGTATGTCGTTCTCGTCTAGGCACGGGGGGCGCGTTCTCACACAGGACACTGGGAGATGGTTCGGACAACACGGGCCCCGTTCGAACGTGCGTCGCCACCCCCGTAATCGGACGCGGGACAGTCGCGTGCGGTTCTAGAGGTTCACGGTTCAAGATCATGGTTCATGGTTCATCGAGGAGGCACGGTGGCGGGCGAGTCCCCCGAGAAGTCGGAGCAGCGGAAGTCGTCGGGGGAGACGGCTCCGGGCGAGCGTGACCCCCGGCTCGCGCTGGCCGACCGCTCCGATCAGGCGACGGCCGTCTTCACCCTTCCGCCCGACCCGGACGCATCCGACTCTTCGGAAGGGCCGGAAGGGCCGGAAGAGTCCGTGAAGTCGTCGAATTCGTCGAAGACGGAGACGGAGGCGGCGAAGGCGGAGGAAGCGGCAGACGAGTCGGACGAGTCGGAGAAGGGCGGCGAGCCGGCTGCGGTCGACGCGGCCGACGGCGCCGACGCCGAGGCCGAGTCCACGACCGACTCCAAGCCCGAGGCCGAGGTCGGCGATGACGGCGATGGCGGCGATGACGGCGATGACGGCGATGACGGCGATGACGGCGATGACGACGCAGCCGACGGCGCCGGCGTCGACACCGCCACAGCCGTGTACCGGCGCACTCCCGTCGCCGCGGCGGACGACCCGACCACCGAGACGACCGCGGTCATCCCCGAGCCGCCCCTGAACGCCGCTCAGAAGCGCCAGGAGGCCGCCGAGGTCCCCGCCCCCGGTTCTGCACCGGAAGCGGCGCCGGAGCGCCGTACAGCCGCCTCTGACCCCCTTCCCGACGCAGGGTCGAAGGGTGAAGCGGAATCGGAAGCGGAATCCACGGCATCCACGGCATCCGCGGACGACGAGCCGGCGGCGCAGTCCGGCCCGATCGACACCGCGACCAAGGTCATCCGCAAGGAGACCGCGGATGCCGCCCGCGGCACGGACACCCCCACCACCACCCTCCGCAAGGACGGCCCGTCCTGGGCGAAGGGCAAGGCCGCCGCGGCGAAGGGCGCCGGCGCCGGCGTCGACGCGGACGGTGGCACGGACGTCGACGTTGCCGACGATGCAGATGCGAAGGGCAAGTCCGCCTCCGCTGGCAACGGTGACGACGACGGCAACGGTCCGATGGATCAGGCCACGGCCGTGTTCGCCGCCCCGCGCAAAGCGCCGGTCGACAGTCCCACCACCGCGCTCAAGCTGCCGCCCGCGCCCCGCCCGGAGCCCGACGCGAAGACGGGCGCCGCCAAGGACGCCGCCAAGGGCGCGAAGAAGAACGCTGACGAGGACGCGAAGGGCGCCAAGGGCGGGGGCGAGGGCGAGGGCGCCGACGACTCCGCCCGGGACGGCGCCACCCGTACGATCCCCCGGCCGGACGAGAAGCCCGAGGCCAAGCCGGGTAAGAAGGCCAGCACCTTCGTCCCGCTGCGCGGCACCGACGAGCCCAAGTCGGCTCCCAGGTCGACCCCCGACACCCCGGCCGCCGCAGCCTCCGCCTCCGTCGACGCCCCGGCCTCCGCGGCGTCCGCGACCGCCGCCGCCGACCTCCCCGAGGCCGAGCGGACCACCCAGCAGCCGATGCCGCCGCGTCCGCCGCTGGACCTGCTCGCCGAACTCACCAACACCCCCGACACCCCGGCCCGCGCCGCCCTGCGACGCGTCAAGATCTGGACCCCGCTGGTCCTGCTCCTCATGATTGTCTTTGCGGTCGCACAGATATTGCGCCCGCTGCCCGAAGCGAAGCTCGAACTCTCGGGCAAGCCGACCTTCACCATCCCCGGCAGCAAGCTCGCGCTGCCCTTCCCGACCGACGACGGTCAGGGCGCGGTCGCCGTCGAGGGCGTGGGCGTCATCGGCACGTACGGTCCGCAGAAGCCGGCGCCGACCGCGAGCGTCGCCAAGGTGATGACCGCCTACGTCATCCTGCGCGACCGCCCGCTGAAGGAGGGCGAGGACGGCCCGAAGATCACGGTGGACAAGCAGGCCGAGGAGGAGTCCAAGCGGGTCGAGACCGAGTCCGTGGCGAAGATGAAGGAGGGGCAGCAGTTCACGCAGAAGCAGATGATCCAGATGATGATGATCCCCTCCGGGAACAACGCCGCCCGGCTCCTCGCCCGCTGGGACGCCGGCTCCGAGGAGGCGTTCCTCAAGAAGATGAACGACGCCGCCAAGAGCCTCGGCATGACCAACACCAACTACACCGACCCCAGCGGCTTCAAGAAGACCAACACCTCCACCCCGCTGGACCAGCTCAAGCTGGCCGAGGCCGCCATGAACAACAAGGTGTTGGTGTCGATCACCGACACCACGAACATCACGATCCCGGGCAGCGACCGCTACCGCAACGGCAATGACAAGGCGCTGCTCAAGAACGGCGTGGACGGCATCAAGACCGGCTCCTCCACCCCCGCCGGCGGCAATCTGCTCTGGTCCTTCCTCACCGAGATCGACGGCAAGCTGCACCGCGTCAACGGCATCACGATGAACGTGCAGGGCGAGGACGCGCTCTACAAGAAGACCGCGAAGGCGATCGACAAGAGCATCGAGGTGATCACGGCGGCCCGCGCCGGTGTCGACTCGACCACGGTCGTCAAGAAGGGCCAGGTCGTCGGCTACCTCGACAACGGCTTCGGCACCCGCACCCCCGTCGTGGCCACGCAGGAACTGAAGGCCGTCGGCTGGGCCGGACTCACCATCGACCTCGCGCTGACCGCCCCCGCGAACGGCGAGCTGCCGAACAACGGCGCGGCCGGCGAGGTCGTCGGCGAGGTCTCCATCGGCAAGGGCCCGGGCAAGACGTCCGCCCCGGTCGCGCTCCAGCAGGACCTGCCGGAGCCCGGCTTCGGCGACAAGCTGACCCGCATGAGCTAACGCTCCCGAGCTGACCTGCCTGAGCCGACGCTCCTGAGCCGATGCTCCTGAGCTGACGCGAGCCAGCGCGTACGAGGAAGCCCCGGGGTGCCCGGGGCTTCCTCGTGTTAGCGTCCGGAAAGCTCGGAAGGGCTCGGGACGGGCAACTCTCCCCAGGTGGCACGGCGTCTTAGTGACACGGGGACGGTCCACCGAAGACCCGACGGACGCACCCGTACGGGACACCCGCGCGGGACGCCCGTAAGGGACACCGCAAATAATGGACACCCGCAAACGGACGAGACTGGGGGAAGAGCCGCAGTGACCACCGCAAAGCCGGCCAGCACGGACGGTGGCGGCCCCCGCTCGGGGCCGCGAATACGGCAGTCGTCACAGGGCTCGACCGAAACAGCGGGCTCGACCAGAGCAGGCGGTTCGGGCTCGGGCGCCGACTCGTCCGGTCCCAAGGGTCCCGCCGGTCCCGCCGGGTCAGCGGGGCGCTCGGGGCGCACGCCCGGCGTGCTGGCCGACGTGTGGGACCGGCTGTGCCGCCGCCCGGTCCTCGTCACCACGGCCGTCGCGGCGATCGGCCACCTGCTGTGGTTCTTCTTCTTCGCCAACACCGGCGGCGACATCGCGGCCCAGGACGCCTGGGCCGAGTTCGCCGGCCGGCACCCCGACTCCGCGTACAACCTCGCCTGGTACGGCGGGATGCACCCGGTGTCGTACAGCGTCGTCTCGCCGTACCTGATGTCCATGATCGGCGTACGGCCCACGATGATGGTCGCCGGCACGATCTCCGCCGCCCTGACCGCGCTGATCCTGGTACGGCTGCGGGCGGTGCGCAATCCGCTGCCGTGCGCCCTCGCCGGCGCCTTCGCCTTCCTCTGCAACGCGATGTCGGGCCGGGTCACCTTCGGCCTCGGCATGATGTTCGCGATCGGCGCCGTGGCCGCGGTCTTCTGCTGGCCGCACCGCTGGCGAACCAAGCGCTGGGCGAAGGCGGCCGTCGCCGTGCCGCTCGCGGGCCTGGCCACCGCGTGCAGCCCGGTCGCCGGCCTCTACCTGGGCGTCGTCGCGGCGGCGCTGTTCCTGAACAAGCGGCGCCCGGGGGCGTACGCGCTCGGGCTCGCGCCCGTCGTCGTGGTCGGCGTGTCCAACTGGCTGTTCCCCTTCTCCGGCACGCAGCCGATGTCGCTGGGCTCCACCTCGCTGCCCTTCGCGTTCGGAGTGCTGGTCTTCCTCCTCGTCCCGAAGGAGTGGCGCACGGTCCGCACCGCCGCGGCCGTCTACGCCGTCGGCACCCTGCTGACCTGGGTCATCGACTCGCAGATCGGGTCGAACGTGTCCCGGATGGCGATGCTGTTCGCCGGGGTGACGCTGCTGGCCGCCCTGCCGTACGCGGTGCCGCGCTCCCGCAGGTGGTACGCCCTGGTGGTGGCCTTCGCCGGGCTGAACTTCTGGATCGGCTTCAAGGCCGTCGACGACGTGGTCCGCACCGCGCCGACGGCCTCCTGGAACTTCGAAGTGGCCCCGCTGATCGACAAGCTCGAAGACCTGGACGCCCGGCGCGGCCGGGTCGAGGTGGTGCCCGCCAGCAGCCACCGGGAGGCGTCCGCGCTCGCGCCGTACGTCAACCTGGCCCGCGGCTGGAACCGCCAGGCCGACATGAAGCGGAACCCGATCTTCTACGACGAGGACAAGACGCTGACCGCGGCGGACTACCGGGCCTGGCTGGACCGGTGGGCGGTCCGCTACGTCGTCCTGCCCAAGGGCAAGCCGGACACCGGCGCCGAGCAGGAGGCGAAGCTCGTCGAGGGCGGGCTGCCGTATCTGAACCGGGTCTGGCGCGATGCGAACTGGCAGGTCTTCGAGGTCAAGGACCCGGTGCCGATGGCGGACTCCTCCGCGACGGTGGAGACCGCGGACGCGAGCGAGCTGCGGATCCAGGTGACGGACCCGGGCCGGGTGCTGATCCGGGTGCCGTACTCGCCGTGGCTGAGCATCGTGGACGAGAACGGGAAGCGGGTGAAGGGGCCGGAGGAGACGGAGGAGTCGAAGCGACGGGACGACGGGGAGCCGAAGTCGTACGTGAACCTCAACGGCTGCCTGATCAAGGCGGAGAAGGACGCGGAGGGGGACGAGTGGACGGAGCTGCTGGCTCCGCACGCGGGCACGTACCGGATCGCGGGCCCGTACGACGTCCCGCGGGGCACGCCGTGCCCGGACGAACTCCGCTAGCCCCGCTGCGCGTCTGCTGGGCGTGAGACCTGGCCACGGCTTCCCTGCGGGATGCGTTGGTCTCTGCGGGCCGTATGTGGCTGGTCGCGCCCCTGGACGGCCTCGCCGTTTCCCTGCGGAGGCGTTGGTCTCTGCGGCCCGTCCGTGGTTGTTCGCGCAGTTCCCCGCGCCCCTGATTTGCTGCTCCCGTCATTTGCCTGCGGGCTGGAGGCGGAGGTTTTTAGGGGCGCGGGGAACTGCGCGACAAGCCCACCACCGGCCAGTGGAGACCAACGCGTCCCGCAGGGAAATGGCGGGTTGGTCAGGGGGTGAGGTCGGTGACCTTGGGGGCGATGGGGGCGAAGAGGTCGCCGATCGTGGTCAGTGCCGCCGTGTGGAGGACCGCGGCGGGGACGACCGTGCCGTCCGGCGCGGCCAGCGCCCGCGTCGCCGTCGCCTCCGCGACGACCGTCGGGCGGTAGCCGCGGTTGAACGCGCCCTGCGCGGTGGAGGCGACGCACATGTGCGTCATCAGGCCGGCCAGCACCAGGTCCGGGCCCGAGCCCAGACCGCGGAGGACCTGTTCGAGGTCGGTTCCCTGGAAGGAGTCGGGGAGCTTCTTGACGATCACGGGCTCCCCGTCGACCGGGGCGACCTCGGGGCTGATCGCGCCGATCTCGGCGCGGATGTCGTACGGGGTGCCCTCGCCGCCGTCGTTGACGACGTGCACCACGGGCCTGCCGAGGGCGCGCGCCGCGGCCAACAGCCGGGCGCCCGCGGCGAGCGCTTCGTCCACGCCCTCCAGGGCCATGACGCCGGTGCGGTACGTGTTCTGGAAGTCGATCAGGACGAGGGTGGCTTCGGCGAGCGCGGGCAGCCGGTCGTCGAGCCCGACGACGTCGCGGAGCGTGGTGGACGCGGTGGAAGCGGACATGGTGAACCTCCAGAGGGAAGGAAGGGAAGAAGGGAAGCGAAAGAAGGAAGCGCGGCTCAGCGCGGCGCCGCCGTGCGGAAGCGGCGCCGGTACGCCCCCGGACTCGTCGCGATCTGCCGCTGGAACGCCCGGTGCAGCGTCTCCACCGAGCGCAGCCCGGTGGACCTGGCGACCAGTTCGAGCGGCTGGTCGGTGGCCTCCAGGAGCCGGCGCGCCGCCTCCACGCGCAGGGCTTCGACGTACGCCGCGGGCGTCGTCCCCGTCTCCTGGGCGAAGACCCGGGCGAAGTGCCGCTCGCTCAGGCACATCCGGGCCGCCAGTGCGGGCGCCGACAGGTCCCGGTCGAGGTGGTCGGCGACGTAGCGGCGCAGTTCGTCGATGTCCCGGCGGGTGGCCGGCGGTCGGCTGATCGGCACGCTGAACTGGCTCTGGCCGCCCTGCCGCTTGAGGTACACGACGAGCTGCCGGGCGACGGCGAGCGCCAGGTCCTCGCCGTGGTCCTCGGCGACCAGCGCGAGTGCCAGGTCCAGGCAGGCGCTGATGCCCGCGCCCGTCCACACCCGCCCGGAGCGGACGAAGATCGGGTCGGGGTCGACGGTGACCTCCGGGTAGTCGGCGGCGAGCCGATCGGCCGTGGACCAGTGCGTGGTGGCCGTCCTGCCGTCCAGCAGCCCGGCCGCGGCCAGTACGTGCGCACCCACGCACACCGAGGCGATCCGCCGCGCGTGCGGC
The DNA here is from genome assembly GCF_040643215.1 of Streptomyces sp. NPDC047315. Classification (NCBI taxonomy): domain Bacteria; kingdom Bacillati; phylum Actinomycetota; class Actinomycetes; order Kitasatosporales; family Streptomycetaceae; genus Streptomyces; species Streptomyces sp. NPDC047315. The sequence goes on from NZ_JBEYTZ010000040.1 coordinate 41,675, forward strand.
GCGGTGTCCCGCACCCACTCCACGACCCCGCCGGCGATCTTGGGCCGCGGCCCGTCGGCGCACCAGTCCACGGCGCCGGGGACGAGCAGCGTGTCCACCGCGGACCCGACGTCCGCGAACCCGGTGTCGGTCACCACGCGCACGCCCGCCGACGTGGTCACCTGCTCCCCGGCCGGCCCGGGGCCGGCGAGGTCGACCCGGTAGCGGGCGCGACCGCCGGACTCCCGGTTGGCCAGCGTGAAGACCTCGGCCGGCCCCGTGACGTCGAGCAGGTCGACCTCGGGGAAGACCGCGATCACGACGCGGTGACTGATCTCGGACATGGCTCCATCGTCGACGCCGGCGCGGACGACGGCAATGACGGGCTGGTGTCACATTCGGACACGCCCCTCGGCGGAGGAGCGCGCCCGGCCCCGGACCCGGCCTGCGGCGCATGAACGCGCCCGGCTCCGGGCTCACCCGCGGAGCCGGGCGCGCGGACCGGGCGCCGGTCCCAGGGGGTTCGGGACCGACGCCCGGCGTCTATCAGGCCGTACGCCTAGAACGGCGTCCAGCCGTGTTGGAGCGCCACCGCCACCGCGCCCGCCAGCGTCGCCGTCGCCCAGCACAGCGCCAGGATCGGTCGGCGTCGGGCGGCGAACTCCCGGTCCCAGGCTGACGCGTCGCCCGCGCGGACCGCGGACCGCACCATCAACGACCGGCCGAACGCGAAGGCGAGTCCGCCGAGCGGCGTCGCCCACCAGGGGCCCGCGAACAGCAGGACCGCGATCGCCGCGTACGGCAGGTGCGACGGCACGAAGGTGCGCAGTCCCGTGCCCATCTCGAAGCCGAACTGGAGCGCCCCGCTGCCGTCCGTGCGCACCACGATGTCGCTCGGCACCAGCCGGGCGTTCTGCGGCATGCGGAAGGGCAGCAGCCCCACCTCGACGGCGAGGAAGAGCGCCGTCGCCGCCGACAGCGCCGCGGTGAGCGCCGGCAGCGGCACCGCGGTCTGCAACAGCACCGCGGGCAGCATCAGGAGCAGCCCGGTGGCCGCGCCGCCCAGGAACAGGCCCCGGACGAAGTACTGCACGTTCCGTGTTCCCCGCCAGACCGACGAGGTCAGCAAACCTGCTGAGTTGTGGCTTCAAACGGAGCCCGAGAGCGAGTAGCCCGCGAGGACGGCGACCGCGCAGGCCGCGAAGGCGGACAGCACCCCGTACAGCGAGGGCGGACCCCACGCGGCGCCCGCGGCTGCCACGGCGGTGAGCAGCAGGGCGGTGCCGGCGGCGGTCAGGGCGGAGGCCCCCGGCGAGCGGGGGAGGCGCGCTTCGATGCGCTGGGCCAGGGTCAGGGCCAATGCGGTGGTCCTCCGTCCGCGTACGGCATGGGTCCGGTGGCCGCCGCCGACGGGGGACGACGACGGCCACCGGCGTCTAGCGGTGAGCCGGTCCAGGGCTGCACCTGATCGAGGGGCAGCCCGCCGCTCACTTGCTCTTGCAGCTGGTGGTGTGGCGGGTCGTGCGGCCGTTCTTCTTCAGGTCGAAGTAGCCGTCCCAGCAGTGGACGGTGCGGCCGTCGCGGGTCTTCCAGTACCAGCCGGCGTAGCCGTCGCACGCGGCTTCCCAGTTGTACTTGTGGGTGTACGTGCCGAACTTCTTGGTGTCGGTGCGGTGGTAGCCGTCGGCGGCGCAGTACTTGGCGGCGATGTACTCGCGGCCCCAGCACGGGGTGTCCCCGGGCACGTCCACGTTCATGCAGTGCGCGGGGTGGCGGGACTTGCGGCCCACGGCGGCGTGCGCGGTGCCGCCGCCGCTGAGCCAGCCGAGGCCGGTGAAGGCCAGGGTGGCGGCGCCCGCCATCGTCGTGCGCAGGAAGGTGCGCCGGCCGAAGCCGCCGCCCCCGCCGGAGCGCTGCGGCTGCACGACGGGCGCGGGCTCCGCGGTCGCCGTGGCGCGGCTCGCGCCCGAGTCGGGGTTGACGGTCACTTCCGGGATGGACTGGAGGAAGGCACTGGTCATGATGCGACTCCCGTGGTGAGGGAAGGGGTGGTGGACTGCGCGGCGCCGGTGTGCGCCTCGACGGCCGCGGCGAGGGTGTCGACGGAGCCGATCGGCTCCGCGGACAGCAGCGTCCCGTCGCCGTCGAGGACCAGCAGCGCCGGCTGGTAGGCCAGCAGCAGCGGCGCGGACAGCTCGCTGCCGCGGACGACTTCGCCGGCGCCGGCGCCGTGCCAGCGGCCGGAGTCGTCGATGTCGATCAGTACGGGGCGGTGGCCGGTGGCGGCGAGCGCGCCGCCGACCTCCGGCCAGGCCGGGACGACCTCTTCGCAGGTGGGGCAGGACGAGGAGACCACCAGCGCCAAGGTGCGCCCGGCGGCGCCGGCGCCGCTGCCCGGCGCGAGTTCGGGCCACTGGCGCGCGGGGCTCCCGGCCTGGCCGGCGCCCCCGCTCTCCAGCGCCCGCACCTTCGCGACGAGCGCGGCGTAACCGAAGGTCAGGAACACGATGGCCGCCCAGGCGAGGACGAGCAGCACCGTGAGGACGCTCAACACGGCCGGCTCACGCTCCCCAGCGCACGTCGAGCGACTGGAGCAGCTCTTCCTGGTCGGCGGCGCCGACGCCGGTGTCCGCGTCCAGCTCGTCGTCGACCAGGCAGACCGCCTTGGGCCCGGAGTGCAGGAACTTGCGGCCCCGTTCGACGCCCGCGATGCCCATCGTCTTGACCCACACCTCGCCGTTCTCCACGGACTTGCCCGCGGAGCCGTCCGGGACGAGGCGGGCTGCGTCGGCCGCCGGGTAGATGGTCACGGAGCCGCCGGAGGTGAACTTCACCCCGTACAGGCTCCAGGAGGAGACCTCGGAGGAGCGGGGCTTGACGACGAGCCCGGCCGCGGTGTCCGTGAGCACGAGCTGGTCGAGCACGTCGGTGACCGCGCCCGCGTCGACCCGGCTGCCGGGGAACGCCATGATCAGGCAGTGGTGCGGGCCGGTCCAGATGCCCTGCCAGCCCTCGCCCTCGGGGTGGGCCAGCAGTTGCAGCGGCTGGTTCTTGTAGGTGAGTTGCTGGACGAGGCGGTTGCCGAGCTGCTCTATGAGGACGCTCGGGTAGCCGCGGTCGGTGACGCTGACGCCGACGCCCATGGAACGGCTGGTCAGGCGGAAGTGCCAGTACCAGTCGTCCTGCACGGAGCGGGCGCGGCAGGCGAAGGACACCCAACGCCCGTCGGGTGCCAGGGCCTTCGTGGAGTGTGCCGTGGCCTGCATGGGACCTCCAGGGGTGGAGTGAGCGACGTGGTCGGCGCGCCGGGCGGCGTGCCCGGAACACACCATAGGAGACGCTTCTGTCCCGAATCTCTCCCTAATCTGTCGTTTGTCTTTCCGTGAGCTGTGCAGGTACTTCGGCCGTGCTTCGGAGGCGCTTCGGGTCCGCCTTGGCCGCGCTGCGGTACGGCTCGCTCCGCGCTCCCGCCCGTCTCGCAGCTGTGCGCGCAGCGCCTTCCGCTCCCCTTCCCGTCCGCTCTCACTTCGCTGTCACCCCTCTCACCAGCCGCTTTCACCTCGCTCACGGCAAGTGCCCCGGGTGCGGACTTTCGTTGACAGACGGGAGTCCGGCTTGGAAGATCTTGTCCGGAGGTGTCCGTCGGCCGGTGCCGGCCCCGGTCTTCAAAACCGGTGGACGTTGTTTCCCTTGCGCGTCAGCGGGTTCGACTCCCGTCCACCTCCGTCTCAACCTTCCACTCGCCAACTCCGTCTCCACCCGCAGCAGGTGAGCACCGCACCGCCGCCGGGACAGCGTCAGGAGCGACATGGGTAAGACCGACGTTCCCGGTCGAATACCGTCCGTGCGCGAGATCATGGACGATCCGCGCCTGCGGGCCGCCGCGGTCCGCATCGGTACGGGCGAGGTGCGCGAGGCGGCGCGAGGCGTCCAGCGCGCCTTACGGGACGGCGGGTGCAGCGTCGCCGAGGCCGTCGCGGACGCGGTCGTACGGCTGCCGCCCGCGCCCACGCGCCACCGCCGGGTGTTGAACGCGACGGGCGTGCTGGTCCACACCAACCTCGGCCGGGTGCCGCTGTCCCGGGCCGCCGTCGACGCGGTCGCCCATCTCGCCGGCACCTCCGACCTGGAGCTCGACCTCACCACCAACCGCCGCGGGCAGCGCGGGCGGGGCGCGCTGGACGCACTGCGCGCCGCGGTGCCGGCGGCCGGGGACGTGCACGTCGTGAACAACAACGCCGCGGCCCTCGTCCTCGCCGCGACCGCACTCGCCCAGGGCGCGGAGATCGTCGTCAGCCGCGGCGAACTCGTCGAGATCGGCGACGGGTTCCGGCTGCCGGAGCTGCTGGAGAGCACCGGCGCGAGGCTCCGCGAGGTGGGCACCACCAACCGCACCACCGTGGCCGACTACGCCCGCGCCATCGGCGACCGCACCGCGCTGCTGCTGCGGGTGCACCCCTCCAACTTCGCGATGACGGGCTACGTCAGCTCCCCGTCGGTGTCCGAACTGGCTTGCCTCGGCCGCCCCTTGGTGGTGGACGTCGGCTCGGGTCTGCTCGCCCCGAACCCCCTGCTCCCCGACGAGCCGGACGTCTCCACCGCGCTCGCCCAGGGCGCGCACCTGGTCACCGCGAGCGGTGACAAACTCCTCGGCGGCCCCCAGGCCGGCCTCCTCTTCGGCACCGCGGACCTGGTGGAACGCCTGCGCCGGCACCCCATCGCCCGCGCCCTGCGCACGGGCAAGCTGACCCTCGCCGCCCTGGAAGCGACGCTACGGGGCCCGGCCTCGCCCGTGCAGACCGCGCTCGCCCGCACCCCCGAGGAGCTGCGGCGCCGCGCGGAGTCGACGGCGCGCCGACTGCGGGGCGCGGACGTGGACGCCGAAGCCGTGGACACCACGGCGGTCGTCGGCGGCGGCGGTGCGCCCGGCCTCTCCCTGCCGTCCGCGGGCGTGGCCCTGCCGTCCGCCCTCGCCCCGGCCCTGCGCACCGGCCGCAGGCCGGTGTTGGGCCGGGTGCGCAAGGGCCGTCTTGTGCTGGACCTGCGCACGGTCGACGAGTCCGACGACGAAGCCCTGATCGGCGCGGTGCTCACGGCGTGGGCGACGCGCTCGGCCCCGCCGCGGTCTGCGATGCCGCTGGGTTCTGCCGCGCCGGCCCGGGCGGGTGCGGGGGTCGGGCCGTGATGGTCGTCGTGACCGCGGGGCACGTCGATCACGGCAAGTCCAGCCTGCTGCGGGCCCTGACCGGGATGGAGCCGGACCGGACCGAGGAGGAGCAGCGCAGAGGGCTGACCATCGACCTCGGGTTCGTGTGGACGGACGTCCCCGATGCCCCCGACGCCGCGGGCGCCGCGGGCGCTGACGAGCGGGTCGCCTTCGTCGACGTGCCCGGGCACGAACGGTTCCTCACCACAGCGTTGGCCGGCGCCGGGCCCGCGCCGGCCGTGCTGTTCGCCGTCGCCGCCGACGGTGGCTGGATGCCGCAGTCGCAGGAGCACGCCGCCGCGCTCGACGCGCTCGGCGTGCGGGACGGCGTGCTCGCCGTCACGCGCTGCGACCTCGCCGACCCCGCCCCCGCCCTCGCGCAGGCCCGGGCCGCCCTCGCCGGCACCGGGCTCGCCGCGCTGCCCGCCGTCGCCGTCAGCGCCCGCACCGGTGCGGGACTGGACGAACTGAACGCCGCACTCGCGGCGTTACGGGACCGGACGCCGCCGGCCCGCCCGAAGGCGCCCGTACGGCTGTGGGTCGACCGGGCCTTCGCGCGTACCGGACACGGGCTCGTCGTCACCGGAACCCTCCGGGAAGGGGCCCTGGCCAGGGGCGACGTCCTGGAAACCGGGCCGGACCAGCCGCCGTTGACCGTACGCGGACTGCACGAGCTGGGGCGGGCGGTCGACCGGTCCGCCGGGCCCGCCCGCGTCGCCGTGAACCTGCGCGGCCAGGCCCCCGCCGAAGGGCTGCGCGGACGGGCGCTGTGCACCCCCGGCACGTACGCGCTCTGCGACACCGTCGACGTACGGCTGTACGGCCCCCTGCTCGCGCGCATCCCCGCCCGCTTCACCGTGCACCTCGGCTCCGCCGCCGTGCCCGCGCGCGTCCGCCGCTTCGGGCGGGGCACCGCACGGCTCGTCCTGGCGCGGGCGCTGCCGCTGCGCGTCGGCGACCGCGCGGTGGTCACCGAGCACCGGAGGGTGGTCGGGAGCGCGGTGGTGCTCGACCCCGCGCCGCCGCCCGTGGGGCCGCGCAGCGCCGGCGCGCTGCGGGCCGACGCACTGGCAGACCACCCCGGCACGCCCGACGTCGAACACGAGACGGCGGCGCGTCGCTTCGTACGGGCCGACGCGCTGCGCCGCATCGGCGTGGACTGCGCCGCCGCGACGCCCGTCGCCGGTGACTGGCTGGTGGCGCCCGACGAGCGGCGCCGGGTCGCCGCCGAGGCCCTGGCCGCGACGGTCGACGCCGGTGGTGAACCGGTCGACGCGGGCGCGCTCGCCCGGCGCCTGGGCCTGCCGGACCGCGCCCTGCTCGCCGCGCTCCTCCCCGCCGAACTGGCGGTGCGCTCGGGCCGGGTCGTACCCGCCGCGGCGGCGGACCCGCTGCCGGCTGCCGCCCGCGAGCTCGTCGAATCGATGGAAGGGGCGCTGGCGAGGGGCGAGTTCCTGGCGCCGACGCCCGCCGAGCTGACCGCGCTCGGCGTCGGACGGCGCGAACTCGCGCTCGCCGTGCAGACCGGACGGCTCGTCAGGCTCTCCGAAACGGTGCACGTGGCCGCCGAGTTGCCCGCGGCGGCGGCCCGCGCGCTCGCCCCGCTCGCCGGAAGCCCGTTCACCGTGTCGCAGGCACGTCACACGTGGAACGTACCCCGTCGAATCGCCCTCCCACTTATCGAGCACCTGGACCGCACCGGGGTCACCCGGCGCGGATCCGACGACCTGCGCACTGTGCACCCCACAGGGAAGACGAGGGAGAGACGCGCGTGAACGTGCCGAGGATGACCCGGTTCGGACAGGGCGGCGGCTGCGCCTGCAAGATCCCGCCCGGTGAGTTGGAGACCCTACTCAGCGGACTCACGGACCGGGCCGTCAAGGGCGGTGCGGACGGCGGTGGCGTACCGGCCGGTGCGAAGTGCCCCGGGGAGCTGCTGGTGGGCCCCGAACACGGCGACGACGCGGCCGTGGTGCGGCTGCGCCCCGACCTCGCCGCGATCTCGACGGCCGACTTCTTCACGCCCGTCGTGGACGACCCGTACACCTGGGGCCGGATCGCGGCCACCAACGCGCTCTCCGACGTGTACGCCATGGGCGGCACCCCCGTGATGGCGATCAACCTCCTCGCCTGGCCGCGGTCCGTGCTCCCGATGGAGCTGGCCCGCGAGGTGCTGCGCGGCGGGCTGGCCGCGGCGCGCGGCGCCGGGTGCCCGGTCGCCGGCGGGCACAGCGTGGACTCGCCCGAGCCGCTGTACGGCATGTCCGTCACCGGCACGGTCCACCCGGACCGGCTGATCACCCTCGACGGGGCGACCGTCGGCCAGCCCCTCACCCTGACCAAGCCGCTCGGCGTCGGCGTGCTGAACACCGCGCACAAGGCGACCGGCGAGGTCTTCCCCGAGGCCGTCGAGGTGATGACGACGCTCAACCGGGACGCGTCGGCCGCGGCCACCGCCGCCGGCGTCCGGGGCGGCACCGACGTCACCGGCTTCGGGCTGCTCGGGCACGCGCAGCGGCTGGCGCGGGCCTCCGGCGTGACGCTCGCGATCGACGCGGAGCGCGTGCCGGTGCTGGCGGCGGCGCGCACCGCCGCGGCGGCCGGGCACATCAGCGGCGGCAGCCGGCGCAACCTCGCGTGGGTCGCGCCGCACGCCGACCTGACGGCCGCCGACGAACTCACCACACTGCTCCTCGCGGACGCCCAGACCTCGGGCGGCCTCCTCCTCGCCGGCGAACTGCCCGGCCACCCGGTGATCGGGGAGGTGCTGCCCTTCACGGGCCACACTCTGGTGCTCCGTTGACGCACCGGAACGGGCTCACGTACCGGACCGAACTGACGCTCCGGACTGAACCACAGGACCCATTAGTCACATGACCAACGACGAAACGGGGTCGACCATGCAGATCGCCGGCGACATCGACCAGGGGCTCGCTGACCACGGCCCCGGACAGCCGGACACCTTCGGGGAGGCATTCGGGGAAGCCTCAACCACAGCAACAGCAACGGCTACGGCAACAGCTACGGCCGTATCCGCGGCCCTGCCGATGCACAGCGTCGGCATCCTGGGCCCCGTCGTCCTCCTCGGCCCCTGCGGACACACCGCCCCCTCGGGCGTCGTCGTCCGCGCCCTGCTCGGCTCCCTCGCCCTGGCGCACCCGCTGCCGGTGAACGCCGACGACTTCGCCGCCCGGCTGTGGCCCGACCGCTCGACTTCCCAGGCCAAGCAGCGGCTGCACACGGGGGCGCACCGGCTGCGGTCCTGGCTGCTGAACGCGACGGACGGCGGGCTCGGGGTGGTGACCCAACCCTCCGGGTACGCCCTGACCGACGGCTCGGGGCTCCCCGGCGGCGGCGTGCTCACCGACCTGGCGAGGTTCCGGCACGCCGTCGAACGCGCCCGCCACCTCACCGACCCGCTGCACCGTCTGCGGCACCTCCAGGGGGCGCTGGCGCTGTGGCGCGGCCGGCTGCTGGAGGGGGTGCCGGCGGAGTGCGTCGACCACCACACCCAGCAGTCCCTGATGTTGGAGCACACCGTCCACCTCCAGGAACTGGCCCGCGCGGCGCTGGACGCCCGCCGCCCCCAGGAGGCCGTCGTCGCGGCCCGCCGCGCCTGCGAGGAGGACCACTTCAACGAGTCCTCGCACGCGATCTTGATGGACGCGCTGACGGCGGCGGGCATGCGGGTGGCCGCGCTCGACGTGTACGAGCACATGCGCAACCGGCTGAACAGGTCCCTGGGCATCGCGCCCGGCGAAATCCTGATGCAGGCCCGGGGCCGAGCGATAGGCCGCTGACACGGGTGCGGGGTGCGGGGTGCGGGGTGCGGGGGTGTCTGGGCGCGCGGCGCCCCCGTGTGCCGCCTGAGCGGGCGCGGGCGTCTGGGCGCGCGGCGCCCCCGTGTGCCGCCTGAGCGGGCGCGGGCGTCTGGGCGCGCGGCGCCCCCGTGTGCCCCTGCGCGATGCTGGATGCCGCAACAGCGCTGTGACGCCGTGATAGACGTGCGGTCATGGCGTCTGCGGCCCGTCTGTGGCTGGTCGCGCAGTTCCACCCCCTACGCCCAGAGGGCGTGGGGGACCCCCAGCGCCCCCTGTTTCGCTCCGCCCGTCGATCACCTGCGGGCACGGCACGGGTTTGCCCCCTACGCCCGTAGGGCGTGGGCAATAAGGGGCGCGGGGAACTGCGCGACAAGCCACAGATAGGCCGCAGACGCCACGATCGCTGAACCACCCACGGCGACGTCGCGCAACCCGCACCGCACCGCGCAACCCGCACCACGCAGGCGTCATCCGCGGCGACGCCAAAGCCCTGTCGCACGCCGCCCGTGCCGCGGCGGAGCCTTCTCCAATCAGTCCCCTGACGCGTCCCCTGACCCGTCCCCGAGCCGACCCGGAAAAGCCCCTGACGGGCACGCCACTTGGGCATCGGCGCGCCTACCGTGGCGACGACGTCACCCCGACCGGGTCCATACGTCCGGCGCGCAATTCCCTTGAGGAGGAAGCATGTTGTCGAGGGGGAGATCCGCGGTGCGGCGCATCGTCGTGCGGGCCGCGGTCCTGGCCGTGGGAGCCGGCCTCGTCGTCGTTCCCGCGCCCCACGCCGCGCCTGCCGCCGCGCAGGCCCTGCGCTGGGCACCGTGCGGTGACCCCGCGCAGCCGGGGGCCGAGTGCGCCGCGCTCTCGGTGCCGGTCGACTGGGCACGCCCGGACGGACCGAGGCTCGACCTGGCCGTGGCCCGACGCAAGGCCGCCGACCCCGAAGCGCGCGTCGGCTCGCTGGTGTTCGGCCCCGGCGGGCCGGGCGACTCGGGGGTGGAGACCGTGGTGCGCCGGGCCCACCGGTTCAGCCCCGAGGTCCGCCGCAGGTTCGACGTCGTCAGCTTCGACCCGCGCGGCGTGGGCGGCAGCAACCCGGTGACCTGCTCCCGCGAGCTGCTTGCCGCGCGGCCGTCACCGGTGCTGAAGAGCCAGGCGGACTTCGACGCCACCACGGCGTACAACAGCCGGCTCCGGGCGGACTGCCGGGCCCGTACCGGCCCGGTGTTCGACCACCTCGACAGCGCCCAGACGGTCCGGGACCTGGACGCCCTCCGGGCCGCGCTCGGCGAGCGGAAGCTCACCTTCCACGGCAGCTCGTACGGCACCCTGCTCGGCGCCCAGTACGCCGAGACCCACCCGCGTCGCGTGCGCGCGATGGTGCTGGAGAGCGTCCTGGACCACAGCGTCCCCACCACCCGCGAATTCCTGCGGTCGCAGGCGGTCGCGGCGCAGGACTCGTTCCGGGAGTTCGTGAAGTGGTGCGAAGGCGCCGCAGCGTGCGCACTGCACGACCGCGACGTACGCGCCGTCTGGCAGGGCCTGTTGGCCCGGGCCGGCCGCGGGGAGCTGGCGGACCCGACGAAGCCGGGCACCGCGCTGTCCCCTGCGGACCTGGTCAACAAGATCGCGTTCCGGAAGTTCTACGGGGCCGACCACGCGGGCCTGGCCACGACGATCGCGACGATGGACGCGAGCGTTCCGCTGCCCGCGTCGCCCACGTCGGTCGCGCCGCTGCCCCCGGCAACACCGGTCTTCTGCTCGGACTGGCGCCTGCCGGTGCGCGACCACCGCGAGTACGCCTCGCTCGTCGCCGCGATGGAGGCCACCGCGCCCGATCTGCCGTACCTGCTGCCGGTGCACATGGTCGCCGCGTGCCTGGGCGCGCCGACCGCCAACCCGCAACACCGCCTGGACGCCCGCGGCGTCCCGCCGGTCCTGCTGACCAACGCGCTGCACGACCCCGCCACCGGTCATCCGTGGGCGGTCTCGGTGGCCCGGCAACTCGGTCGCAGCGGTGTGCTCCTCACCTACGAGGGCCACGGCCACGGCAGCGCCACCAGCGGCCCGTGCATGGAAGCCGCCGTGAACCGCTACCTCACCGATCTGGCGCCCCCGCCCCGGGGCACCCGCTGCCCGGCGGTGCCGCCGCCCTGAGGCCCGGCCTCTCCCCGTTCGTACCGGTCACCGGTCGGGGCCCCGTCAGTCGTTCGCAGGCGCCGGCCCCGCCCGGTTGTCGTCGATCCAGCCGAGCAGATCGCCCGTGACGTGCGTGCCGGCGGCGGCGACGTCCCCGTCGAAGGAACCGGCGGCGACGTCGGCGAGGGCGAGCCGGTGGACGGATTCCCGGTCCCGGCCGTGCCGCCGCATGAACAGCCCGTCGCCCGCGCCGTCGTCGCCGATCAGCACCCAGTGCGGTGCGCGGGCGGGAATGCCGTGGGCATCGTTGCGCACGCGCTGGACGTGCGGCCCGTAGACCGCACCGCCGTCGGGAAGCCGGACGCCGGGAGTGGCCCGCCACAGCCGGGCCACGGCCGGATTCGGCCCTTCCCGCAGTCCGCGGAGCAGCGCCGTCCGTACGGTCAGGAAGCCGGCGAACGAGTCGGCGAACGGCTCCTCGTCCCCGAGGAACGGGTCGCGCCGGACCACCGGGTGCTCCCCGCCGGGCCCGGCCGCGTCGAGCGCGAAGGAGTAGCCGTCGCCGCCGTCGCCGTCCTGGAGGAACGGCAGCCGGTCGCCGCCGGACCAGCCGTCGCCGATGCCCACCCCGCCGATGTGGTGGAACGGTCTGACGGTGGCGACCTCCTGCCGGGCGAAGGTCCCTTCGCCGTACGCCGTCAACCACCAGCGGTACGACGGCGAGAGGGGCCCGACCACGGCCTCCGCCGCGCGCACCGCCGCCGGGGGCTTCCCGGCGCCAGGTCGGGGCGCGATCTCGGCAGTGGCGTCGATCAGGTTCCGCAGGAGTTCGAGATCCGGCCGCATGGCGGGAGTCTGCCACGGCCGCGGCCGATGCCCGCAGGGGCGCCGGGCCGGCTGCGGATCGTGGAAGGCGGCGCCGCCCCACCAGGGGTTGACGATTCGTCCAGGGCTAGAAAAACTGTCCAATGTGCCTGATCGAGCAGTTAACCAAGCGCACTACGTCGACGAACGTTCCGACCGCAGCTATCCGCTCACCGACCCCCTGCGCTGGCGCGGGGACGACGGAGCGCCGCTCTCCGTCTCCCGGCTGCCCGGCATCGCCCGCGACCGGGTGGACACCGCCCGCCGCTCGCTGTGGCGCTACCGCGCCGCCCTGCCCGCGCCGCTTGCCGAAGCGGCGCCCGTCTCGCTCGGCGAGGGCTGTACCCCGCTGCTCGACGGCGAGTGGAACGGCGTCCCCGTCTCCTTCAAGACCGAGTGGGCCAACCCCACCGGCAGCTTCAAGGACCGCGGCACCAGCGTCCTGATCTCCTTCCTCGCCCACCACGGCGTCACCGACGTCATCGAGGACAGCTCCGGCAACGGCGGCTCGTCCGTCGCCGCGTACTGCGCCGCCGCCGGCATCCGCGCCCGGATCCTCGTCCCCGAGGCCACCTCGCCCGCGAAGGTCCTCCAGGCCCGGGCGTACGGCGCCGAGGTCGAGCTGGTCCCCGGCGACCGGGAGGCCACCGCGACCGAAGCGCTGCGCCGCGCCGCCACCACCCCGTACGCCAGCCACAACTGGCACCCGTTCTTCCTCCAGGGCGTCAAGACGCTCGCGTACGAGCTGTGGGAGGACCTCGGCTTCCGCGCCCCGGACGCCGTCGTCACCGTCGCCGGCGCCGGCAGCACCGTGCTCGGCTGCGACCTCGGCTTCGGCGAGCTGCTGGCCGCGGGACAGATCGACCGGCTGCCCCGGCTGCTGGTCGCCCAGCCCGCCAACTGCGCCCCGATCCACGCCAGTTTCCGCGCCGGCGCGGAGAGCCCCGTGCCGTACGACGCGGCCCCCACCGTCGCCGAGGGCACCGCGATCCGGCACCCCGTACGCCTCCCCGAAGTGCTGCGCGCCGTCCGTCGCTCGGGCGGCGAGATGACCGCGGTCCCGGAGGCCGCGATCGAGGACGCGGTGCGCCGCCTCGCCGCGAAGGGGCTGTACGCGGAGCCCACCAGCGCCACCGCGGCGGCGGCCGTCGACGACTTCGCCGCGCGCGGGCTGATCGTGCCGGGGGAGCGCACCGTCGTCGTCCTCACCGGCTCCGGCCTCAAGGCGGCGGGCGCGATGCAACGGATCATCCTGGGCGGAGACGGAGACGGAGACGGAGACGGGGACGGGGACGGGGACGGGGACGGGGACGGGGACGGGGACGGGGACGGGGACGGGGGTGCGTCGTGAGCGACGGCGATGAACTGCTGCTGCGCGAGGCGGAGAAGATCGCCCACGCGGTGGGGCGGATGTTCCCCGGCCTGTGCGAAGTCGTCCTCCACGACCTGCGGGACCCGGCCCACGCCGTACGCGCCGTGGAGAACCCGCTCTCCGGCCGCGCCCCCGGCGACCCGGCGACCGAACTCGGCCTCGCCCGCCTCGCCGACCCCGACTTCCCGGACGTCGTGCAGAACTACCCCAACCGCCTCCCCGACGGCCGCCCCGTGAAGAGCACCTCCATCGGCATCCGCAACGCGGACGGCGCGTACGTGGGTGCGCTCTGCCTCAACCTGGACGTGTCCCTGCTGACGGAGTTGGCGGCCGTCGCGCAGCGCCTCACCCGCACCGACGACACCACGGCCCCGCCGGCGGACACCCTGCGCCCGTCGACCTCCGCGCTGCACGTCGCGGCCCAGGAGTACGCGGCGGCCCGCGGCTGCAAGCCCCGCGAACTGCCGGCGCGGGACCGCGGAGCCCTGGTCCGCCAACTCCACTCGGACGGCTTCCTGGACGTGAAGCACGCGACGCGGGTGCTGGCGGGGGTCCTCGGGGTGTCGCGCGCGACGGTCTACAACGACCTGCGGACGTCGTGAGCCGAACCGGGGGACGCTCCAGACCGCGTCCCCCGGCTGCGGATCCGGCAAGCCGACCCGTCAGGTCAACCCGTCAGGTCAACCCGTCAGGTCAACCCGTCAGATCAACAGGGCTTGGTGGAGCCTCCGTCCAGCAGATTGCCGTCATAGATCCAGCCGTCGATGTTGGTGCCCTGGATCCGGGCGTGGGTCCAGGTGTTCCCCACCCCGTTCGTCATGTAGCAGTGATAGGCGAGCAGCGAGGAGTTGTGCACCTGCGCGACGCTGCCACAAGCCTCGTGCGGGCCCTGGCGCAGCGGCGCGGACGACCTGACGCGACCGGTGTCCCCGTCCTTGTTGGACCAGGTGTGGGAGCACGAGCGCGGGCTCGACTCGGCCGAGATCGCGGGCGTCGCCGCGGTCACCAGCCCTGCCATCGCGACCAGCGGCAGAACGCCGGCGAAGAGGCGTTTGCGATTCTTCTGCATGGCTTCCTCCGAACATCGAAACAACGAACCGATTTCGAGCAGGACGGCAGGGCCTCATACGGCATCGCCCGACGTGATAGTCCACGTGATGCGCGATGCGCGCCTTCACCGCCCCGTTTGGCGGTCGTACGTTAAAAGCTCCAGCGGACTGGAGGTTCAACACCATGCGGCAAGGTGTGACGCGGAACACGTCCGGGAGCGGACTGGGCATCGGTGAACTGGCGGCACGCGCCGGAGTGCCGGTGAAGACCGTCCGCTACTACTCCGACATCGAGCTGCTGCCCGAGGCTCACCGCAGCGACGGCGGCCATCGGCGCTACGAGCACGAAGCACTCGAACACCTCGCTCTGATACGGCGATTACGGAGCCTGGGCGTTTCCATCGCGGACATCGCGGAAGTCCTCCAGGACGGGACGTCGCTGGGCGAACTCGCGGAGTCCGAACAGCAGCGAGTACGTCTGCGGCAAAGAGAGCTGGCCTGGCGCGACGCCATCTGGCAGGCCCTCGGCTCCTCGCCCGGCCCCTGGCGGCCCCGCCTGCTGGACCGGCTCACCCGGGTGGAGTGTCCGCAGCGGGCGCACGAGGAACTGGCGCGGGCCTGGCGCCGGTTGCTCCCGCCGTGGCCGCCGGGCTCCCCGATCGAGGCGATCGTCTCGTACGCCGCTCCCGCGCCGCCGGTGCGTCCGTCCGCCCGGCAGGTCTCGGCCTACGCCGAAATGTACGCGCTCGTCTCAAGCCTCGAACCAAAGGCATTCCCGGCAGCCCGGCCTTCCGCCGTGCCCGGCGGACCTGCGGTACCCGACAGGCCCGACAGGCCCGGCAGGCCCGCGCCGGTGTGGCCGGGCTGGGTCAGGGAGCTCCTCGGCAGGGCGCCGGACATCGCGACCGCGACGAAATGGCTGCTCCTGGGGCTCTGTCGGCACCACATTCGACTGCGTGAGACCGACGGCGGCGATTCGACGGAGTGGCACCCGTCGATTGAACGCGCATTCGTCATCGGCCGAATCAGTCGATATTCACAGTGCGTCGCCGTGATAGCCGCTGACCGCTGACCGCTGACGGCGTGGGCGGCTGAAGGATCTCCCGCTGCTGTCGGGGCATGCGTACGCCCTGCCCGCGCGGGTGTGGGCAGGGCGTGCACCGGTCCGGCTAGCTCGCCTTCGGCTGGGGTCGGTCGGGGGCGTAGGCGCGCTCGACCACGTCGTCCTTGGCTATCGTCTCCCACTGGAGGACCGTGCTGCCGTCCGTCCGCTGGAGGGCGTAGCGGTCGGCCCGGCGGCGGGCGCCAGGGCCGCCTCCGCGTTGTCGATCACCTTGCGCAACACCTTGAGGGCGGCCACGTACTCGTCGTCCCCGATGCCTTCGTGCACCGTGGCGCGCGCCTCGGTCGCCAGCGCCCGCACCTGTCGCCGGGCGTTCTCGCCGGCTTCGGTGAGATGGAGGAGTTGCTCGTCGTCGCTGCGGATCCAGCCGCGGTGCAGTAGTTGGTCCAGGACCCGTGCGATGTCGTACGGCCCGTCCGCGAGCGGGGTCAGCTGGTCGACCACCTCGCCGACGCTCGGCGCCGTCAGGCCGCCGTCCACCCGGTTCAGGACCCAGTACTGGGGCTGGGTGACGTCGATCCGCGCCATGGCGTCGCGCAGATGGCGGGTGACGACCGCGTGGGCACGCCCGCTCCAGTAGCCGATGGGCTGGGTCGCCAACGCGTCGTCGGTGGCGGCGGTGGGGTCGGCCGGGGCCTGGTCGGTGGCGGAGCGCGTCGACTGGTTCATGATCGCCACGCTAGCCGGGGCGGGCGGGCGGCCACGAGGCATCGCGTGATCGCGGACCGCTCGCCGATCGCCCGTCGACCGGTCGCCGACCGGCAGCCGTCCAGCCGTCGACCGACCGCCGACCTGCCGCCGTCCGGCCGCGACTTTGCCGTGCACTTGCCCGACCAGGTATCTTGCATCGCATGGAACCAGGTGATTCGACCAAGCAGGCCCGCGCAGCCGCCCAGCTGCGCAAGGGCGTGCTGGAGTACTGCGTACTCGCCCTGATGCGGGACCGCCCCCGCTACGGCGTGGAACTCCTCCACGCCCTGGAGGGCTCCGGCGCCCTGGCCACCAGCCAGGGCACGGTCTACCCGCTGCTCTCCCGGCTCCGCCGCGACGACCTGGTCACCACCACCTGGCAGGAGTCCACCGCCGGGCCGCCCCGTCGCTACTACGCGCTCACCGACAACGGCCGGGCAGCGCTCGACGAGTTCACCCGCGTCTGGCCCGACTTCCGCGACGCCGTCGACGTGTTCCTGACCGCCCCCCACGCCTCCACCGGAGACCCCGCATGAAGACCCCCGCCACCTCTGTCGCCTCTGTCGGATCCGTCGACTCCGTGCGCGACTACCTCGCCGCCGTCGAGCGGGAGACCTCCGTGCTCCCCGCCGACCGCCGCCAGGAACTCCTCGCCGACCTCGCCGAACACATCGAGGTGACGCGCGCCGAGCGCCCCGAAGCGGCGACGGGCGAGATCCTGGCGGAGCTGGGGGACCCCCGTACGATCGCGGCGACGGCCCTGGCGGAGGCGGGGACCGGGACGGCGGCGGGGGCGGCCGAGCCCGCCGCCGCCCCGACCCGCCGCGGCAAGGTGCACCCCCTGGCCCCGCTCCTGATGCTCACCCTCTCGCTCCCCTTCATAGTGGTCTTCCCCGACCAGCCCGGCCCGCTCTTCGGCGTCCTGTTCCGCATCGTGGGCGCGGTGCTCCTGTGCACCTCGGTGCACTGGACCGCGGTCCAGAAGACCACCGGCGTACTGCTCACCGCCGTACTGCCGACCGTCGTCATCACCACCTGGAACCTCTCCAACGGCGGCCCGACGGGCGACGGCCCGGCACTCCTGGCCAACGTGGCGATGTCCGCCCTGCTCGTGGGCGTGGCGACGTGGCTCTGGCGGACCCGCCGCGCCTGAGGGCCGGCCGGCCCCAGCCGCCGCGACCTCCCGCCCCCCCGGCTGCTGGGGCCGCACCATCTGGGCCGGGCCCCAGGAAGTCGGTACGGGACGCGCGTCCGCGTTCCCCCAGGCTGAGGTCAGCGCCGACCGGACAGGGGGTCCGGACGGCTCGATTCCCAGGGGGGAACCCAGATGTCCATGCGCAGCCGGCTGACCGGTGCCGTCGCACTCGCCGCCGCCACCGCCGCACTGCTCGGGACCGCGGTCCCGGCCGCCGCGGCCGAGAGAGACCGGACCGCCTCCACCAGCGCCAGCGTCTGGCGTGACATCGCGGTCACCGGCACCTTCACCATCCGCGACGACGAGAGCTGGTCCGCCGGAACGTACTGCAACGGCTCGCTCGCCTCCGAGGGCTGGGTCAACGAGGTTCGCCAGCCGTCCCTGTGATGGTCCACCACCTGCGGCGGGGAGATCCGGGTCGAGAAGCACGTCTCCGCCGAGACCGACGCGCGCTGGCTGGACGACCTGCCCGCACCCGGCGAGCACTGCCCGGCGGAGCGGAACGCGGCCCGGGGCGCAGGGCGGGCGGGTTGCCCCGGACCGGGCGGCTGTCCCGCCCAAGCGCTGCCCGCCCACGCGCTGCCCGGCGGCCGGATCCCCGGCGGACTCTCACCGGCCGTCTACGGGGTCGCCGCCGCGGTGCGCGCCCCCTACTCCGCCGGCTCCGTCACTTCCTGGGCGCAGACCCGCACCCCCGGCCGGGCCCGGCTGCACGCCTGGCGCCTGGACGAACCGGAGACGTCCGCGGCCGATTCCGCGCCGCGAATGCGTTCCTCTTCGGTGCCCCGGGTGGCGGTGAGCGTGGAAGCAGCGGGACCCGGCGAGCACATGGCGCTGCTGGCGGCGGCGCACGGGCTCCGCCCCGGGAACGGGACGTCACCGCGCTGGTGCTGCGCGGCCACTCCACCGCGGAGATCGCGCGGCTGGCCCGGCTCTCCCCGCACACGGTGCAGGAGCATCTGAAGTCGGTCTTCGAGAAGACGGGGGTGCGCAGCCGCCGGGACCTGGTGGCGACGGTCTTCGCGCGCCACTTCGAACCGGCGCTGCTGCGTCCGCCGGGCGCCCGGGACTCCCCGTGATCCCGCGACGCGTCCGGCCGCCTTCGTACCCTCGACACCGACGCACTCCCGCCGCTCCGGAGGATCCGATGGCCAGCTCAGACATACCGGACCAAGTTGCCCCGCAGCCCGACAAGGTCGCAGCCCTGATGGAACGGCTGACCGAGCAACTCGCCAAGTCCTCGGCGTCGGCCGTCTTCGGCGAGCCCGTCACCAGCGACGGGACCACCGTCATTCCGGTCGCCGAAGTCGGCTTCGGTTTCGCCGGTGGCAGTGGCCCCGAGGCCGGAGCCGCCAACACCCACGGCGGAGGAGGAGCCGGCGCCCGCGCCCGCGGCTTCATCGAGATCAGGGACGGCGTCGCCACCTACAAGCCGCTCCGGGCGCCCTGGGCGAATGTCGCCGTCCCGCTCGCCACCCTCCTGGCAGGAGCCGCCGCGTCCCTCCTCGTCCGCCGCCTCGCCACGCGCCGTTCCCGCTGACGGACACGGCCCGAAGCTGTTCTCGGACGAACGCCGAGCCCCGTACAGCAGGTGTCGTACGGGGCTCGTCCGGTGGTGCTTCGGGCGGTGGCGGCGAGTGCGGGATCAACCGGCGAGATGTCGAAGGGCTCTGACTCCAAGGTGGATTGGAGATGATCCAGCGCATCCCGCAGGCTTCTCGGGGCCGCTCAGGCGAGGGCGTCGCGGCCGGGGAAGAAGTCGGCGCTCTGGACGTACTCCATCGCCTTCGTGAACTCCGGGTCACCGAGGCGACGTTCCATCTCCTGCGGGCTCGGCTCCTCCACGCGGGTCTGGATCCAGTACAGATTGCCCAGCGGATCGCGGACCCGTCCGACCCGGTCGCCGAAGAACAGATGCGTGACCTCGGTGACCGAGGTGCCGCCGGCTGCGACCGCCTGACGGTGGACGGCGTCGGCGTCCTCGACGTAGAGGCGCAGGAAGCCGGGGGTCGGCGGCCACTCCGGCCGCGCGTCGAACATCATCACCACCGAGTCCCCGACCCGCACCTCCGCGTGGTGGATGCTGCCGTCCTCACCGGCGAGACGGCCGAGCTCCTCCGCGCCGAAGGCCCGCTTCAGGTAGTCGATGAGCTGCGCCGTGTCCCGCGAGATGATCCACGGCGTCACGGTGCCGTAGCCCTGGGGGATCGCCTTGACCGACATGGGAACTGCCTCCTGGAGTACGAGCCTCAGCTTGGTGCCGACGCTAGGCGCGATGTAGGTCAGAAGCCGTCCTAGTGGGCAGGCCCTACGCTGTTGCCATGCGCGACGACGCCCCCGACGAGACGCGCCGCGTCCCGCTGAGCCGGACCTTCGACGAGGACGCGGAGCTGTACGACCGGGCCAGGCCGGGGTATCCGTCGGGGCTCTTTGGTGACCTTGAAGAGTTGGCGGACGTCGGCCCTGGTCGGAGGGTGCTTGAGGTGGGCGCGGGGACCGGAAAGGCGACCGTGCCGCTCGCTGAGCGCGGGTGTCGGGTCACGGCCGTCGAAGCGGGGGCGCGCATGGCCTCCGTCGCCCGGCGCAACCTCGCCGGATTCGACGCCGTGGAGGTCGTGACCGCGGACTTCGAGAGCTGGCCCCTGCCGGCGGAGCCGTACGACGCGGTGCTCTTCGCGACGGCGTTCCACTGGATCGACCCGGCCGTGCGGACGGCGACCCGACAACGCAGCGAGTGTGCGTGCCGGGTGCCACGGCCCAGACGGGATTTGTCAGACACGGCCTGGGGCCTGTCTGACAAATGATCACCTGGTTACTTCGCGAAGCCAGAGGATCAGCGAGGCCACAACGACTCCGGCCCGGTAACGGGTGACGAGTTTGTCGAACCTGGTCGCGATCGCACGGAACTGCTTGAGGCGGGCGAAGCATCGTTCGACCACGTTGCGGTCGCGATAGATCTCCTTGTCGAAGGCGGGTGGGCGGCCCGCCGAGGTTGCCGCGTCGCCGCCGGTTGGCCACTTGGTCGCGGCGTTCGGGGATCGTGGCAGCGATGCCCCGGCGTCGCAGCAGGTGGCGTATCGCCCGGCTGGAATATGCCTTGTCGCCCAGCACCCGCGTCGGTGTCGTGCGAGGTCGGCCCGTAACGGCGCGCGGGATGCGGATGCTGTCGAGAACTTGGCCGAAGGCGGTGGCGTCGTTGACGTTGCCTGGTGTGAGGATGATGGACAGCGGGAGGCCGCGGCCGTCGACGGCGAGATGAACTTTGGTGGTCAGCCCGCCCCGGGATCGGCCGAGGGCCTGACGCGCCTGCGAGCGGCCCGGATCTTCCGGTTCGTCCCCGTCCGCGGCCCCTTTTTGCGGGCGCCGGCCGCGTGCTGGTGAGCTCGGTTGATCGTGGAGTCGACAGCGACGGTCCACTCCACCCTGCCCATCGCGTCGTGGCGGACCTGGACGTGTTCCAGCAGCTTTGCCCAGGTCCCGTCCGCTTCCCAGCGGGCGAACCGCTCGTAGACGGTCTGCCAGGGACCGTACCGCTCGGGCAGATCGCGCCACGGGGCCCCGGTCCGCAGCCGCCGCAGCACCCCGTTGACCACCTGCCGGTGATCACGCCACGGACGACCGCGTCCGCCCGCCCGCGGGAACAAGGGCTCCATTCGCTCCCACACCGCATCCGTCAGCTCACCTCGACCTGCCACAAGATCAATGATCAGACCGGCTATAGGCTCCCGCCTGTGGCGAATCATCAAGACGAGACCAGGGCGGCCTACGACGGAGTCGTCGAACTGTACGCATCACTGTTCGCGGACCGGCTGGAGGCATGGCCGCTTACCCGGGCCATGATCGGCACCTTCGCCGAACTGGTTCGCGCGACAGGCAACCTGCAGACAGCGGACGTCGGGTGCGGTCCTGGACATCTGACGACCATGCTGCACGAACTGGGCTTGGACGCCTTCGGACTCGACCTCTCCCCTGGCATGGTCGATCATGCCCGGCGGGCCCATCCGGCACTGCGCTTCCAGGAGGCGCGGATGGAGTCCCTGCCGATCGAGGACGGCGTACTCGGCGGCATACTGGCCCACTACTCGATGATCCACACCCCTCCGGGAGAACTCCCGAAGCTGCTCGCCGAGCAGGTACGCGTCCTGATTCCGGGTGGCCTGCTCCTGGTCTCGTTCTTCGGGACCGACGGACCAGAGCCGGTCCAGTTCGACCACAAGGTGACACCTGCCTACAGCTGGCCGGCAGACCGCCTCGCCGAACTGCTAGCCGATGCCGGGCTTGTTCCCTTCGCCCGGCTGCTCCACGACCCGGCCTCTGAACGGGGCTTCCTCGACGCCCACCTGCTGGCCCGCCGTTCGTAGGTCCTGCCCGGCGATGCCCGCCGGGTGGTCGACGCACCTCCGGGCTGCCAGCCAGGCGGGCGCTCGCTGATCCGACGAGAATTGTCAGACAGGCCCTAGTGCTGCAACGGCCCACCACAAGGGCCGTTGCAGCACGTCGGGGATCAGTACGTGTCGAGGTGGAAGCGCTGGAAGTTGGCGTACGGGCCGCTTTGGTTCTGGCAGCCGAAGTGGCGCAGGCCGAGGTCGCTGTCGTCCACGCACAGGCCCGTCGCGATGTTGCGCAGGACGGCCGTGCCGCCGGGTGCCGCGGTCAGGTAGAAGCGTTGGAAGTTGGCGTACGGGCCGCTTTGGTTCTGGCAGCCGAAGTGGCGCAGGCCGAGGTCGCTGTCGTCCATGCACAGACCGGTGGCACGGTTGCGGATCGTGTACGTGTACGGAGCGACCGTGGTGAAGTCGAACTTCTGGAAGTTGGCGTACGGGCCGGTCTGGTTCTGGCAGCCGAAGTGGCGCAGGCCGAGGTTGCTGTCGTCCACGCACAGGCCCGTCGCGACGTTCCGCATCCGGACCGTGTACACCGCCGCCGCCGTGCCCGAGACCTTCGCCGAGTCGCCGGAGGCGACGGGCCGGGCCGAAGCGGGGGCGGGGGCGGGAGAGGGTGCAGGCCCCGCAGTGGAACTGCCTGCCGAGACCAGTACGAGCCCGGTCGCCGCGAGGAGTGCGGCCGTACCGCGAAGGGCTCGGCTCACGAAACCACGTCTGTCGTTCAACGCTCCTCCTGTTGTCAGAGGTCGTGTTCGAGTGGGGGCAGCGACGAGTATGTGCGCCGCCGCGACCGGACCGCTTTAGCAACGAGTGCACGGAATGTTGGCTTGGAGCGCACGCGAACACTGACCGGAGATGCGCTTTACCGCCCCCGCGCGGACTGTCGAGCATGGAGACGGCCCGGCCGTGGGAACTCGGGGGTGGGACGGTGACGGCGAAGGTGACCCGCGTCCGGGTGGACGGCGTACCCCCGGAGGACCGGTTCGGCCAGTGGACCGCACTGCTGGCCGAGGCGATCATGTCGATGGCGGTCGACAGCGACTACGCCGACCGCTTCACGGGGCAGGTCACCTCGGTGCAGCAGGGCCGGACCGAGGTCATGATGTTCGCCTCCCGGCCGTTGTCGGGCGAGCGGACCCGGACCCACATCCGGCGGGCGGACCCCGAGGCGTACTTCCTCGGCATGGTGCACGGCAGCCCGATCGGTCTGGAGCAGCGACGCAACAACACCCTCCTCCGGGCCGGCGACATGGCGCTGTTCGACACCTGGCACCCGCTCGTCTACGCGTTCCAGGACCAGGGACGACGCAGCAGGCTCACGCTGGTCCGACTGCCCCGGGCCGCGGTGTCCCTCCCGGACCGGGGGACGGACGCGCTGCTGGGCACCCGCCTGGCCACCGGCACCGCGACCGGAGCGCTGCTCACCGCGTACCTCTCCGGGCTGCGCGCGCACGCCCCGCGCGCCGGCGACGAAGAGCTGCTGCGCCTCGGGGCCGTCGGGTTCGACCTCGTCTCCGCCTTCCTGGCCGCCCAGACCGACAGTCTGGCCACGCTGTCGGCGGAGACCCGGCACCAAGTCCTGCTGACCCGCGTCCTGACGCACATCGACCACCACCTCTCCGATCCCGGGCTGGGGCCGGTGAGCATCGCGGCCCGCCACCACATCTCGATCCGGCTCCTGCACCAGTTGTTCCGGTCCCAGCCGAGGTCCGTCGGCGCCACCGTCCGCTGGCGCCGGCTGGAACGCACCAGGGCCGACCTGGGCGACGCACGGCTGCGGCACCTGACCGTCGGGGAGATCGCCCTGCGGCAGGGGTTCCGGCACCCGGCGGACTTCAGCCGCGCCTTCCGCGCCGCCTACGGCATGCCGCCGAGCGAGTACCGGCGCATGACCCTGGCCCCTCCGACGTCGTGAACGTCCGCGGGGGAGCGCGGCTCAGGAAGGCGCCGCGTAACAGCGGACGGTGACCGTCTGGTGCGGGCTCCACTGCTGGTCGACCGTGGCCAGCAGCTCCCAGCCCAGGCGCTCGTACAGGGCTGCCGCCGCGGTGTCGGACGCGACGACGTCAAGCACGGGGTGCAGGCCGCGGCGCCGGGCCTCCGCCGTCGCCCGGTCCATCAGCAGCGCGCCGATCCGACGTCCTCGCGCCTGCGGGGCCACGAACAGCCGGCTGACCACGGCGGTCGCGCTCCGCGCTCCCGTCCGCTCGGACCACAGCGCCGGGGCCACGTCGTCCGCGCCGCCAGGGGCCAGGCTGACGTGCCCGACGACGCGGCCTTCGAGCTCGGCCACCCAGGAGCCCAGCAGGGGGCCGTCGGACAGCCACTCGCCGGGCCGGGCGGGCCAGTTCACCGGGTAGCCGTCGCACCGATGGACCTCGGCGAGGACCCGTACGCACTCGTCGACGTCGCCGTCCACCCGCTGCCGGACGCGGCTGGCACTCCCATTCGCTCCAACTGCTTCAGTCACTTCGGTCACTTCAGTCACTTGGCGCTCAGTCGATGCAGAATTCGTTGCCCTCGACGTCCCGCATCACGATGCAGGAGTCGGTGCCGTCGTACAGGAGCCGGTCCCGCACCGCGCCGAGCGGAAGCAGGCGCGCGCACTCGGCTTCGAGCACGGCGAGGCGCTCCTCGCCCACGAGGCCGGTGCCGACGCGCACGTCGAGGTGGAGCCGGTTCTTGGCGGTCTTCCCTTCGGGGACGCGCTGGAAGAACAGCCGCGGGCCCGCTCCCGAAGGGTCGACGCAGGCGTACCAGAAGCCGTCGTCCGCGGGGAAGTGGGACCGGTTGAATTCGTGCCACGAGGAGAACCCGGTGGGCACCGGCGCCACCTCGTACCCCAGCACCTCGCACCAGAAGCGGGCGACGCGCTCCGGGTCCGCGCAGTCGAAGGTGACTTGGAACTGCCTGATCGATGACATCGGCGCACCTTAACAGCGGCGGGCCGGTCGCCCACCTCCATTTTTCGGGACGCCCTTCAGTTCGGCAGGACCGGTATCAGCGCCGCCACCCCCAGGCAGAGCAGACCCAGCACCGAGACCCGTAGGGAGTGGGCGACCAGGCGGTGCTTGCGCCAGGCGATGCGGGACATGGTGACCAGCTGCTCGCTCAGGGACTCCAGCGCGTCCGCGTCCCGCAGCGCCGCCGGCAACTCGCGGGCGTCCCAGTGCCGGAGGGCGCCGAAGTACAGGAGTTCGCCGGGCGGCACCGGCGCCGCCAGCCGGGGGAGCACCGCCGAGAGGGCGAACAGCGAGGCCAGCATGAGGAGTACGGCGCCGACGTACAGCAACCCCTTTGACAGCGCGGTCTCGTGGGGCGGCGGACTGCCGAGACGGGCGACGGCCACGGCTGCCAGGGCCAGTTCCGCGCTGAGCGCGATGGACGCCTTCGCGTCGCCGCGGGCGGTGACCTCGGCCACCGAGGCGTGGACGTGCCACGCCGTCGCCAGCGCCCTGTCCAGGGCCGACTCGCCCGCCACGGACGAAGGCGCGGGCGGGGACGTGGGCGGGGGCGCGGACGAGGTCGTGGGCGGGGACGTGGGCGGAGGCGCGGACGAGGTCGTGGGCGGGGGTGTGGAAGGGAGGGTGGACGGGGATGTGGACGAAGACGGGGGCGTGGAACGTCGCTGGTCGTTCGTGAGCATCTGAATTCCCCTCGGGCGCAATTCGGTGCACGGCGCGACTGTTCTTCGTGTGCGTTCCTTTGTGCGCCAATGCGACGGGGTTTTGTAGGTCAACTGCCGCACAAAGACTGTGATCTCGCTCTACAGTGAGGACCTTTCAGGGGGAAGTCAGGGAAGTCGGGGAAGCCAGGGAAGTCCATGTTTGACGGATTCACACCGGAACACCTGGCCCTGTTACGCGGCGCCGGAGTCCCCGCGGCCTGGCCGCGCGGCGGGGCCCTGATGAGACAGGGCGAGCCCGCCGACCGCGCCGTACTGATCGAGACGGGCGTGGTGAAGATCGTCTCGGAGTCCGCCAACGGCTACGTCAGCCTGCTGGCCCTGCGCGGCGTCCACGACCTGGTGGGCGAGTTCGGCTGCCTCGACGACACCGTCCGCTCCGCGTCGGTCGTCGCCATGCGGCCCGTGCACGGCTTCGTCATCTCCGCGCCCCGGTTCTGCGCGCTCATGGAGGAGAACGGCTCCCTCGCCCTCGCCATCCTGCGCAGCGTCATCAGCCGGCTCAGACACGCGGACGACCAGCGCGCGGCCCTCGGATCGAGCACCGCGGTGGTGCGGGTGGCGCAGGTGTTGCTGGAGCTGTCCGAACGGCACGGGACCCCGGCGCCGCGCTGGGCGCCGCACGCCCGACACCTCAAGCTCACCCAACAGGAACTCGCCTCCGCCGCCGGCACGTCGCGGGAGTCCGTGGTGCGCACCCTGCGCGAGCTCCACCAGCACGAACTGGTCGAGACGGCGCGCGGCGCGATCGTCGTGCTGGACCCGGCGGGCCTCGAATGGTGGGAGCCGGAAGGGGATTGAGCGATTTTCTGCCGCATCTGAGGCAGAAGGAGTCGCGCGGTCGACGGTATCCATGAGGCACGGCAGTCGTCGCCGGCCAATTCGGGGGCGCCGCGACGACTGCCGCTCAGCGAGAAGGGAACAGGACGACGAACATGGGTGCCCGACCCCTCCACTATTCGATCATGGTGCTGGACCTGGAGCGTTTCGGCAGCCGTACGAATCCGGAACAGGAACGGGCGCGCGGTGCCCTGTATTCCGTCGTCGAGGAGGCTCTGAAGGACGCGGACGTCATGCCGCAGGACGTCGCCGGCGTGGGCGACCGCGGCGACGGCGGGTTCTGGCTGTTCTCGTCGAACGTCTCCAAGGTCGACCTCACCGGTGACGTGGTGGATCGGCTCCAGGCCCGGCTGCGTGCGCACGCAGCCGGGCCCGGCGCGCCGCCGCTACGGCTGCGCCTCGCGCTGCACGCGGGCGAGGTGGCCCGGGACGAACACGGCTGGGTGGGCGCGGACCTGAACACCGCCTGCCGGCTCGTGGACCTGGACGACCTGCGGCGCGCGCTGGCCGCCGCCGACCGGTCGGCGCTGGCCGTCGCGGTGTCGGGGGCGTGGCACGACGCGGTGGTGCGGCACGGGTACCCGGGGCTTGAGTCCTCGGCGTTCCGGCCGGTGCCCTTCCGGGAGAAGGAGGTGGACTCCACGGCGTGGATCCGGGTTCCCGGGTACGACGCACCGCCCGGGCTCGACGCCGTACGCGTACCCGCGCCGGAGGCGGAAGCCGACGGGGCGGCCGAAGCTCAGGCGGACGAGCCCGCGTCCGCATCGTCGGACGGGCAGGCCAGTCGGTTCGCCAACGCGGTCTTCCACCACGTGGGTCGGCTCTACGGCGGGGACCACCACGAGGTCGTCCGGGGCGACGGGACCGGGAGGGCCGACCGGTGATCGTGCACCAGGTGCGGGACCCCGGCGGGAACGACAAACCGAAGGGCCGGGCCGCTGCCAAACCGGCCGCCGGGCAGGGCGGGCAGGCAGGTCAAGCGGGGCCGGCGGGGCCGGCGGGGCAGGCCGGTCGGGAACGGGACCCGAGGGCCCCCGCCGACCGCGGCGAGGCGTCCCCGCCCGAGAAGCCGGTCCGCCCGCCGGCCGTCGGTGGCAACGGCGACAAACCCCGCGACCGCGACAGGGGACGGGACCGCGACCGGGACCGCAGCCCGGACAAGGGCCACGACCGGGACAAGGAACGCGACCGGGACAGGGACCGGGGCCGCGATCGCGAGAAGCCCCCCGACGGCGCCGCCGACGACCCCAACAACCCCAACAACCCCTCCTCGGAACCCGATCCCGCCGACCGGTCAGACCGCGCCGACCGGACCGATCGGTCCGAGCGCTCCCCCGAACAAGAAATGGCCGACTTCCGCCGCGGCCTCGCCGCCATCGCGGCCTCCCCCGGAGCCACCGAAGAACGCCTCGGCGCCGAACGCGAGGCCCGCTCCCTCCTCTCCCGGCTCTCCCGCCTGTCGCGACTGCCCCAAGACGCCCGTACCGACGTCCGCGCGGACCGCGTCTACGGCGGCGACCACATCGAGGTCGTCATCGGCCACGGCGAGCGCGCCGTCCGCGCCCACCAGCTCACCGAGGAGGAGCTGGACCAGTACCGGGCCACGTACGTGCCCCCGCGCGGGACCACCGACGGCGGCCCGTCCGCCGGCCCGGACCCCTGGCGGCTCGTCCTGCTCGCCGGCCGGCAGGGCAGCGGGAAGTACGCCACCGCCTGCCGACGGCTGCTGGACCTCGGCCACCGCCGGCTCCACCGCCTGGAGTCCGGCGCCGACCTCACCCGTCTCGACGTCTCCGCGCTGACCAGGGGCGACGGCTACCTCCTGCCCGACCTGCCCGAGTCCGTGGCCCAGCGCACCCTGTCCGCGTTCGAACTCCAACGCGTGGCACGCGCCCTGGCCGCGCACGACTGCCGGCTGGTGGTGACCCTGCGCGAGGAGGCCGTCCCCGCGGACCCGGACCTCGCCGCGTACGTGCAGTGGGCCGAAGCGCCCCCGGACCCCTGGGACGTCTTCGTCGCACACCTGCACTGGCGGCTGGGGCCCGCCCGCGCCGACCGCGCACGGGAGCTGCTGGCCAGCACGGAGGTGCGGGAGTTGGTCAACAAACAGGCCACCGCCGTGCCCGGGCGCAGCCTCGGCAGCGCCGCCGAAGCCGCCCGCGTGCTGGCCGCCACCGACGGGGAGCCGGCGCGCGCCGCGGCGGACGCCGCCGCCCGGCTCGATCCGCGCCAGGGCTTCGAGGAGTGGTTCACCGGCCTGGCCGACCTGCACACCCAGTGCCTCGCGGTCGCCGTCGCCGCCTTCGCGGGGGAGGCGTACGAGACCGCCGACGCCCTCGCCCGCGCCCTCAAGGACCGGCTCCAGCTACCCGAGACCCCGGACCACCCCGACCGGCCGCGCAACCACGTCGTCGGCGCCACCCGCGCCGTACGCCTGCGCCGGCTGCACGCCACCCTGATCGACACCGAAGTCGAGGGCCGGTACGGCGAGACGCCCGCGAAGGCGGTCCACTACGTCGACCGCGACGTGCCGCCCCGGGTGCTCCAGACGGCCTGGGAGGAGTACGACGACATCCGCGCCGCGCTGCCCGGCTGGCTCCAGACCTGCGCGGGCCACGAACTGCCCACGGTGCGCGCCCGTGCCGCCGTCGCCGCCGGGTTCCTCGCCGGGCTCTCCTTCGACACCCTGCGCTCCGGAACGCTGACGCCCTGGGCCGCCAGCTCCTCGCCCCAACTGCGCGAGGCCGCCGCCACCGCGCTGCGCACCGCCGCCGAACACCCCGGGCTCGTCGTGCCCGTGCGCGACCTGGTGCGGGCGTGGGCGGCGGAGCCCGTCGGCTCCCCGTACCGCGCCTCCGCGGCCCGCGGCTTCTCCGCGCTGCTGCGCGAGGAGGACCGCAGCGGCGGCGAGGCCGTCGCCCTGCTGCACGAACTCGCCGGGGAGCCCACCGCGGCCGTGGTGGAGGCGATCTGCGTCAGCCTCGCCGAGTACCTCTCCCTCGGCGGCTCCCGCCACGAGCGCAACGCGCTGGCCCTGCTGCGGCACTGGATCGCGCTGCGCGACCCGGACCGGCGCACCGCGGGCGAGCTGGCGTTCCTCTTCGCCGCCGCCGACCTGCGGCAGGAGATGCCGGCGGGCCGCGGCAGGCCGCGGGGCCGCAGGTGGCCCCGGCTGCTGGCCATCGCGGCGGCCGACCCCGTCCGACAGCGGGACGTAGCCCGGCTGTGGGAGTCGGTGTTGCTGTCGCCCGAGCCGCAGGCGGCTGCCGCCGCGGTGCTGCGGGAGTGGGCCCGCGCGGTGAACGACGACCCCCTCGGCCGGCGGTCGCTGGCACGGCTGCTGCGGGCCGCGGCGTCCTCGCCGCGCGCCGACCGCGTCATCCGCCACCACGTGCGCGGCTGGCACCACGAGGACGACAAGGCCGCCCTCACCGCCGCACAGGTGGAACACGTCCTGGACCAGGTCACTTTGGCCGACCTCGGAGACAAGGAAGCGCTGTGAGCAGCAAGGAAGCCGGGAAGGCAGCCGGGCAGTCGGCCGGCAGGAAGAACCAAGCGACCCAAGTACTCGTCAACGGACCGCTGGAGGCGCGCTCGGGCGGGCGGAGCGCCGTACCGCGGCCCGGTCTCGCCCAGGTGTACTCGCTCGACAACGGCGACGCGGTCGTCCTGGACCGTCGGCCGTCCCTGTGGGAGTCGGGGCGCTACCACTACCGCTACGAGGTCGACGTCACCGACCAGACCAGCCTGTGGAGCGAGCAACTGCCCAGCGGGACGGCCGGCTTCGACTTCACCGTCGACCTCTCCGCCGTGTGGCGGGTGACCGCGCCGCAGGAGGTCGTACGGCGCGGCATCGTCAGCGTCGAGGACGCCGCCCGGCTGGTGCGCGGGGCGGTCACCGCCCTGGCGCGGGCCCGGGTCAAGCAGTTCGACCTGGAGGACTTCTCCGCGGCGGAGGAGGCCGCCGGCCACGTGCTGCGCACCCAGGCGCCCAGGCTCGGCAGCGGCATCACCGTCCTGGGGTGCGGCGTGCACGTCGCACCCGGCGCGCAGGAGACGGAGGCCATCCGCGGGCGCCGGGAGGACGCCTGGCGGCACGACCGGGACGTGCGCGAGGTCGGGCACGAGCGGCGGGTGACGGAGCTGCGGGCGGAGGCGCTACGGGCGGCGGCCCGCGGCGACGGCGGCCTGATGCTGCACCTGATCGCCCAGGACCCCTCGCAACTGCGGGACATCCTGCGGGAGATGGCGGAGCGCGAGGACATCTCGCTGGAACACCGGGTGCGCACCATCCAGGCGTGCGTCGACAACGGCGTGCTGCTGCCGGCGGAGGGGTCCGAGTTCCTGTCGCGGCTGTTCGAGCGGCAGTTGTCGCCGGGGGCCGACGCCACCCTGCCCGTACGGGACGGGCGGCTGCCGCTGACCGGGGCGTCCGACGGGCGGACGATCCGCGGGGCCACCGCGCCGCCCCCGCCGCTGCCCTCGCCTTCCTCTCCTTACGCGCAGTCCGCGCCTTCTGCGCCTTCTGCGTCTTCTGCGTCCGCTGCATCCTCTGCGTCTTCCTTGCCGCCCCAGTACCGGGCTTCGGCCCAGGCCCGGCAGATGGACGACGCCGCGGCGGACGACAAGCCGGGGGACGGGCCCGGATCCGGGGGCGACCTCGGGTCCGGGTCCGGGTCCGGACCCGGTGACGGCGTCGTCGGCTGGCGGTCGGTGGCGCGGCCGAGCCGTACGGGGCACGCGGCGGACGCGGCGGACGACGAGGCCGTATGACACACGGATTCAGCGGACGCGGCGGCTTCGACGCCGACCGCGACCAGGCGCCGCGCGCGCAACTCCCGCCGAACGAAGGCGAGGTGCTGCGGGGCGAAGGGCTGAGGGGTGGGAGGCCGCTGGTCCGGTACCCCGTCCCGACGCACGCGGCCGGCCCCGGCCCCGGCCCCGGCCCCGGTTCCGGCCGCGGCCGTGCGCAGCGCTCGGCCCGCCGCCGACGCAACGGACGCAGGATCGGCGTCGCGCTCTTCTGTCTGAGTCTGATCGCCGTGGGGACGGTGCTCTGGCGGGCGCAGGGACTGGTGACCGGCGTCGTCGCCTCGCTCGTCCTGACGTTCGTGTACGTGCTGATCGAGGAGTTCCAGCGCAAGGACGATCCGTCCGACGCGGACCGAGCACCGGGGAGGCCCGCGGAGATGTGGCCGGCGCACGTCGACCCGTACCCCCCGCGCCCGGCGCCGGGCCGGCCGTACCCACAGCACCCGGTGCACGGCGGGCCGCACCACCTCGTGCCCCGGGCGTCCGTCCCCGTATCGCCTCCCGTGTCGCCGCACGCGGCGCAGTCCGAACAGCCGTCCCCGCCGTCCCCGCCGTCTCCGCCCCTGCCCCCGTCCCCGCCGTCGGTCCCGGACCGTCCGGCGCGCGGCCCGGACTGGCCGCGGCCCGAGGTGCGCCTGCCGGAGCCGCTGCCGGCGGCGCCGTCCCCGCCGCGGCTGCACCGCAAGTCGAAGACGTCCGCGCTGCCCTGGCGGCTGCCCGCCGCCCCCGCGCCGCCCGCGATGACCGCGGACGCCGCGACCGTCGGCGACCTGGAAGTGCGGGCAGCGTCCCTGATCGGCCCCGGCCACCGCAGCGACCCCACGCACGCCGGGCCGCGCCAGGACGCGTACCGCCTCGGCCGCGACGGGCGCTCCGCGCATCTGATCGTCGCGGTCGCGGACGGCATGTCCGACAGCGCGCACGCGGACGTGGCCGCGGCCGTCGCCGTGTCGGCCCTGGTCAACACCGTGCGCCAGCGCCTCGACGAGGGCGACGGGCCCCGCACGCTGGACACCGGACAGGTCTTCCTGGAAGCGGCGCAGCAGGTGTACGCAGCGGCCGAGCAGCGCGGCTGGAGCGACGAGGACGTGCGGACGGTCGCCCTCGCAGCGGTCCTGCCCACCCGCCCGGACGCCGACGGCGGGCGGACGCTCTGGCTGGCCCGGGTCGGCGACCCCTCCGGCTGGTACCGGGGCAGCGACCGCTGGAAGCCGCTGTTCGGCGCGAAGAAGGGCGGTTTCGACCACGGGAAGCTGCGGCACTTCCTGCCGCACACGCCCCAGCAGGCCGAGAGCCGCCGCATCGAGGTCGGGCGCGGCGGCGTCCTCGCCCTGACCACCGACGGCGTCGGCGACGCCCTGGCGCAACTCCCGGTCGCGGCCGGCTGGTTCCACCGCCAGTGGGCCCGCCCGGTGACCGCGCACGACCTGCTGCTCCACATCGGCTACGAGGCACAGCAGCGCAACGACGACCGGACGGCGGTCCTGGTGTGGTGGGCGCCGTCGGGGGAGCCGCGATGAGCCGCGGAAGCAACGCGAACGCCAACGAAGGCGCCATCGAGAACGCCAACGAAAACGGCAGCGAAGGCGGCAACGAAGGCGGCAGCGGGAAGGGCAACGCGACGGCCGGCAAGAACGCCAAGAACGGCAAGAGCGGGACCGGTTGGTCGATGAGCCCGTTCGCGCCGGAGACCTCCCGCTCCGGGCTGCGTCTCGCGGACGCCAGCCTCGGCGAGGGCGGCGAGTCCACCGGCGTACGGGAAGTGGTCGGCCACCCCGGCTGGGTCGCCAAGCTGTACAAGGAGCCGCTGGCGCACGACGAGGCCGACACCCTGGCCCGGCTGATCGAGCTGCCGGGCGAGATGACGTGGGCCGACATGCGCCTGGTGGACCGGCACTGCGCGTGGCCCGTCGCCCGCATCACGGACCGCGGCGAGACCGTCGGCGTGATCATGCCCCGGATTCCGGAGCCCTTCTACGTGCGGTTCGCCTACGAGGGCGGTCTGACCGAGCCGAAGGAACTCCTCCTCGACCACCTCGTGCTCCAGGACGCCAAGTTCTCCGCGCTCGGCCTGGAACCGCCGTCCGACGCGCGCCGCCGCTCGACCGCGGCCCGCTTCCTGGCCCTCGGCGCGCTGATGGAGCGGTACGACGTGGTGTACGGCGACTGGTCGTACCGCAACGCCCTGTGGAGCCGGCAGAACGGCGACGTCTTCCTGATCGACCTGGACTCCTGCGGCATCGAGAGCCGCAAGTGGATCAGGTCGCACCACTGGGAGGACCCCCTCTTCCCGCAGGGGGCCCGGCTCACCACCTACACCGACCGGTATCGGCTGGCCGTGCTCACGCTGAGGGTGCTCACCGGAACGCGCGGCGATCCGCGCCGGGCGCTGGAGCGCCTCGCACAGCAGTGGTCCGACGAAGCGGAACTCGTCCTGCTGCTGCGCCGGGCGGTCACCACGGCCCAGCCGAGCGAACGCCCGAGCGTCGCCGGCCTGTTGACGGCGATCGAGGCCCGGTCGCAGACGACGTCGGCCGCCTCGGCCGCCTCGTCCGCGTCCGTACGGGCGCCGGCGCCCGCCGGGAAGGCCGCGACCGAGGGCGCGAACATCAGCGGCTGGCGCGATGTGCAGCCGCCGCCGCGCCCGGGCCGCACGCGACGTCCGGTCGGAGTCCGCCCGCCCGGCAGCGCCGGACCCACGCGTCCGAATCCCGTACGGACCCAGGCGACGACCCCCACCACCCGCACGGGCGGCACGAACGGAACGGCGAACGGAACCACGCCCGCAACGACGACCGGGAGCACGCCCGGAACGGGAACGGGAACCGGAGCTGCCCCGCCCGCCCCGCCGCCCTACCTCGGCTGCGCGATCGTCTTCTGGATCGTGGGGCTGGTCGCCTTCGTCGTCGGCGTGCTCGCCGCCGTCCGCTGACCGTCACCCACCACCGCGCCACCCAGAGGGAACCAACCATGAACACCCCGCTCAGCAACCCGCTCGACGAGACGCCGCAGTACACCGAGTCCGGGCTCCCGGTCTACGTGGTGCTGGACACCTCACTGTCGATGAAGGACTTCGAGCCGCTGCTCAACGACACCCTGGAGTCCATCCACCAGACGATCGTGACCTCCCCGCAGGTGCAGGAGTTCGTGCACCTGTCCGTGCTGTCGTTCAACAGCCGGGCGCACGTGGTCACCGCCATGACCGAGATCGACGACGTCCAGCGGCTGCCCGTGGTCACCTGCTCGGGCCGCACCAACTTCGGCCCCATGATCCGGCTGGTGCGCAGCCGCATCGAGTACGACGTGCCCGCGCTCGGCAGCCGCGGCATCCAGGTGCTGCGCCCGCTGGTCTTCATCCTCACGGACGGCGCCCCCACCGACGAGCAGGACCTGCCCGACGAGAACTGGCACGACGACCTGGACGAACTCCTCGACCCCGGCTGGAAGCCGCACCCGAACGTGATCACGTACGGCTTCGGCAAGGCCAGGGAGTCCGTCCTGCGGCGGCTGTCCACGGTGGCCGCGTTCGTCGCCGACGAGGGCGGGGACAACAGGGAGGCGCTGCGCGCCGCGATGACGAGCCTGCTCAACTCCATGGTGGCCTCGGCCGAGTCGCACTCCCTGGAGGTCCCCACCGAGGTGAAGGGGTACCGCTCGGTCCCCCTCGACGTCATCTTCGACTGACCGGACACGGCCGGGTGGGACTGGGTGCGACTGGGTGCGGCCGGACGCGGCCGGGCACCGTGGCCGCTTTCACGGTGGGGGCGGGTCCGCGAGCACATCGGCGTACAGCCGGAACAGCCGCGGCGACGGTCCCCCGCCCCCGCCCTCCAACAGCACCGCCCAGCACCGGGCGGCGAGTTCCCGCGCCCGGGCGCCGACCCAGGGGCGCGGCAGCAACTCCGGCGGCAGCAGCGGGTCCGGCGTCATCGCACGGGTGAACTCCGCGGCCAGCTCCACGGCCAGCACCAGCCGGTGCGCCCCGTCGGCGCGCTCGGCGCGGCCCAGGCAGTGCTCGGCGAAGTCGGCCAGCCGCTCGTGCCGTTCGGCGATCTCGCCCAGTGGCCACAGCGCGGCGGCCAGCGCCAGGGGCTCGGTCACCTCACCGACCCGTAGGTCGGTGCTGGTGAGGAAGGTGACTCCGGACAGCACGCCGAGGTGGCGGGCGTGCGCCTCGACCAGGTCCCCGACGTCGTTGGCGCACGCGTACAGCCCGCCGTGCACGGGCGCCGCGCCCAGGTGGACGAGGGTGTCGCGCAGGGCGTCCCGCGCGGCGCGCCGGGACTCGGGGACGGCGAAGCCGTAGAGGTGCCAGGTGCCGTCCCACGGCGCGCGCCCGGCGTCCTGGAGATAGGCGTGGCGCACGTACGCGGCGTCCGGGGCGAGCGCGCCGGTCGGATCGGCGACCGCCCGCAGCACCGCCTTGCGCCCCCGCCCGTCCTGGGCGAACCGCCCTTCGTCGACCAGCCGCCGCACGCACAGCCGCACCTGCTGGTCGCTCATGCCCATCAGGGCGGCGACGGCGTACAGCTCGCCGGCGTCCACGGTGCCGTCCTCCCGTACGAGGGCGTGCACCAGCAGCCGGGTTGGGACCTCCGGCCGGTGGCCGGCCGGGGGCGCGTCGTCTCGGTCTTGCGCGGAGGTGCTGGTCATCGCGTGCAGCATAGCCGAGTTGCGCTATCGCATCGTTTACGTTCATTCTCTATACGAGCGTTTTTGAAATGAATGAAACGAGTGGGGGGGGCGGCCGTGCTCGATCTCAGCGCGACAGGCAGGCAGGGTGATGCGAGGGGCGCGGGAGGTGAGGGAGATGCGGGAGGCGCAGGAGGCGCGGGCGGTCGACTGGTCGCGGTTGACGTGCTGCGCGGCTTCGCCCTCTTCGGCATCCTCGTGGTGAACATCGGCTACCTGGCCTCCGCGTACCACGGCACCGGGGCGGAGCAGCCGGGCGCCGACGGCCCGTTGGATGTCACGGTCTCCGCGCTGACCTCGGTGTTCTTCGAGGCCAAGTTCTTCCTGCTGTTCTCTTTCCTCTTCGGCTACAGCTTTACGCTGCAACTGGCCTCCGCGGAACGCCGCGGCGCCCGGTTCGTCCCGCGCTTCCTGCGCCGCCTCCTCGGCCTCTTCGTCCTGGGCGCCCTGCACGCGGTGCTGCTGTTCCCCGGCGACATCCTCACGACGTACGCGGTTCTCGGACTGGTCCTGCTGGCCCTGCACCGCATCCGGCCGCGGGCCGCGGTGTGGACCGGCGTGACGCTGCTCGCGGTCACCTCGGTCGGGTACCTGCTGCTGGCCGCGGCGGCTGCGGCGACGGGCTCCGGCGGCACGGACCGGGCGGCGGCAGCCGCCGACGCGGCGCGCGCCACCGAGGCGCTGCGCGGCGACGCCGCCTCCGTCATCGGCGCGCACCTGGACCAACTGCCCGACGTCGCCTTTCTGTTGGCCTTCTTCCAGGCGCCCGCCGCGCTGGCCGCGTTCCTCTTCGGCCTCGCCGCCGGCCGCCACCGGGCCATCGGCCGCCTCGACGGCCACGCGCCGGTGCTGCGGCGGCTCCAGTGGGCCGGCTTCACCGTCGGCCTGGCGGGCGCGGTGGCCTACGCGTACGCCAGCACCACCAGCACGACGGACGCCGGCCAGCTGCTCGCGCTCGGCATCGACGTGCTGACCGCGCCGCTGCTCGCCGCGGCGTACGCGGCGACGGTGCTGCGCGCGGCCACCGGCCGGCACGCGGAACGACTGGCCGCGGTCCTGGCGCCGGCCGGCCGGATGGCGCTGAGCGCGTACCTGTCCCAATCGCTGTTCTGCGCCCTGCTCTTCACGGGTTACGGCGCCGCGCTCTCCGGCCGCGTCCCGCCGTCGGCCGTCGCCGCGATCGCGCTCGTGCTGTTCGCCGCGCAGGCCGCCGCCTGCCGCTGGTGGCTCGACCGCCATCCGT
Source organism: Streptomyces sp. NPDC047315 (assembly GCF_040643215.1). Classification (NCBI taxonomy): domain Bacteria; kingdom Bacillati; phylum Actinomycetota; class Actinomycetes; order Kitasatosporales; family Streptomycetaceae; genus Streptomyces; species Streptomyces sp. NPDC047315. The sequence goes on from NZ_JBEYTZ010000040.1 coordinate 78,767, forward strand.
ACGGCCCCGCCGAATGGACGCTCCGCACCTGGACCAACCTCTCCCGCCCGCGTTGGCACGGCGCCGCGCCCTAGGTGTATTGCCCTGGGAGGTTGTGGACGGGTGACGCAGGTCTCGGCCGATGTGTCTTGAACGGGTGAGGGCCTTCCGGGTTCGGTGTGGATT
>NZ_JBEYTZ010000041.1:0-77810 GCF_040643215.1 Streptomyces sp. NPDC047315
GGCGATGGCGTTGGCGCGTACCCCGTACCGGCCCAGCTCCCGGGCGGCGTTGACGACCTGGATCGCGACACCCGCCTTGACGGCCGAGTAGTTCCACTGGCCGATGTTGCCGTGCAGTCCGGAGCCGGAGGAGGTCTGGACGATCGCCCGGTCGGCGGTGTGACCGGCCTTGGAGCGCTCGCGCCAGTACCGGGCCGCTGCCTGGGCGACGGAGAAGGCACCCTTCAGATGTACGGCGACGACGAGGTCGAACTGCTCCTCGGTCATGTTGACCAGCATCGCGTCGCGGATCACACCGGCGTTGTTCACGACGACGTGCAGGTCGCCGAAGGACTCCACGGCCGCGTCGACCAGCGTCCGGCCGACGGCCAGGTCGGCGACGCTGCCCTCGACGGCCACCGCCTCGCCGCCGGCCGCCGTGATCTCCTCGACCACGCTCTTGGCGTTGGCGAGGTCGTTGACGACGACCTTGGCGCCCTCGGCGGCGAACAGCAACGCGTGCTCACGACCTAGTCCGGCGCCGGCGCCGGTGATCACCGCTACACGGCCATCCAGTTGTCCCATGGGGTTGCTCGCTCTCCAGCTCGGATCGGGGGTGTACTGACGTGGGGTGGGGAAGGTGTTAGGAGACCTTCTCGTAGAGGGTGACGACACCGACGCCGCCGAGCCCCAGGTTGTGCTGGAGGGCCAGGGTGGCGCCCTCGACCTGGCGGGCGTCCGCCCGGCCGCGCAGTTGCCACACGAGTTCGGTGCACTGGGCGAGGCCGGTGGCACCGAGAGGGTGGCCCTTGGACATCAGTCCGCCGGAGGGCCCGACGACGACCTGTCCGCCGTAGGTGTTGCGGCCGTCCCTGACGAACTTCTCGGCGCCGCCCTCCTCGCACAGGCCCAGCGCCTCGTAGGTGAGGGCCTCGTTGACCGTGAAGCAGTCGTGCAACTCGACGACCTCGATGTCCTTCGGGTCGACACCCGCGGTCTCGTAGACCTGCTGCGAGGCACGGCGGGTCATGCCGGCGCCCACCAGCTCGATCATGCTCTTCGGTTCGAACGAGGCGTCGGTGTCCGAGACGAACGCCTGGGCCTTGATCGCCACTTCGGGGCTCAAGCCGTGCCTGCGGGCGAACTCCTCGGAGCACAGGATCGCCGCACCGGCGCCACAGGTCGGCGGGCACGCCTGCAGGCGTGTGACCGGGCCGTAGATGTGCGGGGAGTCCAGCACCTCCTGCTCGGTGATCGGGGTGCGGAAGACCGAGTACGGGTTGTGCGCCGCGTGGGTGCGGGACTTGACCGCGATCTTGGCGAAGAAGCTCGGGTCGGCGCCGTACTTCTCGACGTACTCCATGCCGGCGCCGCCGAAGAGCTGGGCCGCCCGCGGCAGGGATTCGTCGATGCCGTGGAGTTCGTCCAGGACGGCGTCGAAACGGGCGGTGGGGCTCGGGCGGTCCCCGATCCAGTGCTTGACCAGGGCGCCCGGCCGCATCTGTTCGAAGCCGACCGCGATCGCGCACTCGACGATGCCCGCCTCGACGGCCTGTTTGGCCAGCCACAGCGCCGTGGAGCCCGTGGCGCAGTTGTTGTTGACGTTGACGACCGGGATGCCCGTGATGCCCACGCTGTAGAGCGCCGCCTGGCCGCTCGTGGAGTCGCCGTAGACGTAACCGGCGTAAGCCTGCTGGACGAGGCCGTAGTCGATTCCCGCGTCGTCGACGGCGGCGCGGATCGCCCGCTCGCCCATGACGTTGTACGTGTCGCTCTTGCCGGGCTTGGCGAACGGGATCATCCCGACGCCGGCCACGAGGACTCGCCGACCCATCGTCGACCTCCTGGAATTTTTCGAGAATGGATTTTCAGTTTGTTAACGATGTCCGCTGAGTGTCAAGGGGTTGATAAATCGAATCTTCGAGATGCACTATTGGGCACCGGATTGAGTTCCGACCTCCTGGCCCCGTCGGGGCCAGGAGCTTGTCGCCTCCGGAAGGAGCGGTTCGGTGAGCAGGGAGGAAGCGGACGTGGGACTGCGTGTACGGCTCGCCGCCCCGGTGCCCGGGGCACTTTCTCCGGTTGATGCGGATCTGGGGACGCTCCTGCACGTGGAGCGGGCCGCGTCCGACATCCACCGCGGGCACTGCCACGAGGGCGCGCCCCGACGTGCCTACGGCGGGCAGGTCGCGGCCCAGGCGCTCATCGCCGCGGGGCGCACGGTGCCGGCGGACCGGACTGTGCACTCGCTCCACGGCAACTTCCTCCGTGCCGGCGACGCCGGACTCCCCGTCGACTACCGCGTGGAACGGCTGCGCGACGGTCGCTCGTACCACTCGCGGCGGGTCACGGCGGTGCAGCACGGCGAGATCGTCTTCACCGGGTCCGCCTCGTTCAAACGCGCCGAGGCGGGCCCGGAACGACGGCGGTCGATGCCGGAGACGGCCGGCCCCGATGCCGCCCGCGACCTCAGCCTGAGCTGGGCGGATGCAGATCCGCAACACCACGAGAAGTCGGTCTTCCACCGGGTCCTCGACCTCCGGCTCGCCGAGGCCCCGGCGCCGCGGCCCGTCGACGGCGAGACGGAGCAACGGCTGTGGATCCGCTCGGCCGCCCCCCTGCCCGATGACCCGCTCCTGCACGCGGGCGTGCTGGCGTACGCCTCCGACCTGTGGCTGGCCCCGACCGCCGCACTCGCGGTTGAGCCGCCGCGCATGCTCCGCGGGTCCGAGTCCGCGCTCTTCCTCACCTCCCTGGACCACGCGATCTGGTACCACCGCCCGTTCCGGGCCGACGCGTGGATGCTCTTCGCCCAGCGCAGCCCCTGGGCCGGGGACGGCCGAGGGCTGGTGCTCGCCGACGTGTGGAGTGAGGAGGGCCACCTGCTGGCCAGCGTCGTCCAGGAGACCGTCTTGCGGCACCTGCGATGACGGGGTCGACGCACACTCCACCCGTACCAGCCGCGAACCCGAACGAGGAGCCATGACCACCGCACCCGACTACGTTCCCGACTCCGAAGACCGCTCGGACTTCGCCGCCGCATCCCGAGGACTGCTCGCCGCGTTGGACCCCTGCGTCATCCGTGACGTCGCGGGGCGCGTGGTCTGGGACAACGAACGGTGGGGATTCCTCACCGGCCGGTGCCCCGAGACGGTGCACCCTGGACTGTGGCGACAGGGGCAGCTCAACACCGCGCAGGGCCTGTTCGAGGTCGTTCCCGGCGTGTATCGGATCCGCGGCTTGGACGTGTCGAACATGACCCTCGTGGAGGGCGGGTCCGGTGTCGTGGTGGTCGACCCGCTCGTCTCCCGGGAGTCCGCTGCCGCCGGGCTCGACCTCTACCGGAGCGTTCGGGGCGACCGTCCTGTGAAGGCCGTGATCTACACGCACAGCCACGGTGACCACTTCGGCGGCGTGCTCGGCGTCACCACGCCGGAAGCCGTGGCGGCCGGTGATTGCGTGATCGTCGCTCCTGAGGGTTTTATGCACCACGCGGTCAGCGAGAACGTCGTCGCGGGGCCGGCGATGACCCGCCGCGCGGTCTACATGTACGGAAGGTCGCTACCGCTCGGCCCCGAGGGACAGGTCGGGTTCGGACTGGGGCAGGCCCTGTCCACGGGCACCATCGGCTTGATCCCACCGACCGTGGACGTGACCGCCACCGGTCAGGAACTGACGCTCGACGGCGTGTGCTTCGTCTTCCAACTGACACCCGACACCGAGGCGCCGGCGGAGCTGAACTTCCACCTCCCCGAGTCCAAGGTGCTGCTGGTCGCCGAGAACGTCAGTCACACCCTGCACAACCTGCTCACCCTGCGCGGCGCCCAGGTACGGGACGCCCATGCCTGGGCCTCGTACATCACCGAGTCCATCCAGCTCTTCGCCGACGCGGAGGTGCTCATAGGCTCGCACCACTGGCCGACCTGGGGCCGCGACGAGGTGTTGCGGATGCTCACGGAGCACCGTGACGCCTACGCCTATCTGCACGACCAGACCGTGCGGCTGATGAACAGCGGCCTGACCGGTCCGGAGATCGCCGAGGAGATCCAGTGCTTCCCCGGTGACCTGGGCCGGGTCTGGAGCACCCGCGGCTACTACGGCTCGATCAGTCACAACGTCAAGGCCGTCTATCAGCGCTACATGGGCTGGTACGACGGCAACCCCGCCCACCTGTGGCCGCACCCGCCGGTCGAGCAGGCCAAGCGGTACGTGGCGGCCATCGGCGGCGCGGACGCCACCGTCGCCCACGCGCGGCAGGCCGTCGACGCGGGAGACCTGCGTTGGGCAGCGGAACTCCTCAACCACGTGCTGTTCGCCGAACCGCACCATGCCACAGCGCGCGAACTGCAGGCCGAGGCGTACACCCGCCTCGGGCTCGCCCAGGAGAACGGCACCTGGCGAAACATCTTTCTCACCGGTGCCCAGGAACTGCGCGGGGCGGAACAGGAGCGGCGCCGGGCGGGCGCCGGCCACCACGCCAGCCTTGACATGTTGGCCGCCCTCTCCACGGGACAGGTGTTCCAGACCTTCGCCGTCCGGCTCAACGGCCCCCGCGCCGCGGCCCACCGGTTCCTGATGCGCTGGGAGTTCGCAGACGTCGATGAGGTGTGGACGCTGCTCGTCGGCAATGGCGTCCTCACTCCCATGCGGGGTGACGCTCCGCGGGCCGAGGCACCGGACATGACGCTCCGGTTGAACCGGTCCGACCTCGACCGGATCCTCGCCGGCCAACTGAGCTTCCAGGACGCCGTCACCTCCGGTGAAGCGGTCCTGGCCGGCGACGCCTCAGTGCTCGCCACCTTCCAAGGGCTGCTGGAGCGTCCCGAGCGGGACTTCCCGATCGTACTGCCGTAGATCCGCACGTCATCGCAGTGAGGCGAGGAACAAACATGACCGAGATTGTGGCCCACGAGAAGCTCTTCATCGGCGGGCGGTGGGTGAAGCCCGCCGGTGCCGGGACCATCGAGGTGGTGTCACCGCACACCGAGCAGGTCGTCGGCCGTGTGCCGCACGCCGCCCCGGCCGACGTCGACATGGCGGTGGCCGCTGCTCGCGAGGCGTTCGACCACGGCCCCTGGCCGCGCATGACGCTCGCCGCACGCGCCGAGGTCGTCACCCGGATCAAGGACGCCCTGCTCGCCCGCCATCAGGAACTGGCCGAGCTGATCACCCTGCAGAACGGTTCCCCGGTCAGCTTCTCGGTGCGAGGTCAGGCGCTGTCGGCGGTCGCCATCTTCGGGGCCGCCCTCGCCGCAGCCGCCGAGCTGACCCTGGAGGAGGAGCGCCAGGGGCTCGCCGGACCGGTGCTCGTGCGACGGGAGCCGGTGGGCGTCGTCGCCGCCGTCGTCCCCTGGAACGCGCCGCAGTTCACCATTGCCGCCAAGCTCGCCCCAGCGCTCCTCGCGGGGTGCACGGTGGTGCTCAAGCCTTCTCCCGAGACGCCGCTGGACGCGTACTTCCTGGCGGAGGTCTGCGAGCAGGCCGGTGTGCCGGACGGTGTGCTGAGCGTGCTGCCGGCGGACCGCGACACCAGCGCCCACCTCGTGTCCCACCCCGGCATCGACAAGATCGCGTTCACCGGCTCCGTTGAGGCGGGTAAGAAGATCATGGCCGCGGCGGCGGAGAACCTCACCCGGGTCTCGCTGGAACTCGGCGGCAAGTCCGCCGCGATCGTCCTGGACGACGCCGATCTCGACGCAGCCGTGAAAGGCATCGTCGGCGGTACGTGTGCAGCCAACAGCGGCCAGGCGTGCGTCGCCCTGACCCGGGTACTGGTCCCGGCGTCCCGCTACGACGAGGTGGCCGCCGCGCTCACCGCCGCATTCGGCGCGCTGAAGGTGGGAGATCCGTCCGACCCGGCCACCACGGTCGGCCCGATGGTCACCAAGAGGCAACAGCAGCGGAACCTGGACTACATCCGCATCGGCCGCGAGGAGGGCGCCAAGCTCCTCACCGGGGGCGGCGTACCGGCGGACCGAAGCACCGGCTGGTACGTCGAGCCGACCCTGTTCGGCGAGGTCACCAACGACATGCGGATAGCCCGCGAGGAGATCTTCGGGCCCGTCGTGTGCCTGATCCGCTACGCCTCGGAAGAGGAAGCGGTACGGATCGCCAACGACTCCGACTACGGCCTCTCCGGCGCGGTGTTCACCACCGACGTCGAGCGCGGCATCAGCATCGCCCGCCGGATCCGCACCGGCACCTTCACGGTCAACGGCGTACGCCTGGAGGTGACCGCCCCGTTCGGCGGCTTCAAGAACTCGGGCATCGGACGGGAGTTCGGCAAGGAGGGCCTGGCCGGCTACTACGAGTACCAGACCGTCAACCTGCCCGCCCCCACCCAGAGCTGACCCCCGAACCGGCACCCGAGGCAGGGAGAACACAGTGCGCGCAGCAGTGCTCAACACGATCGGCGACACCGCGCTCGAAGTGAAGGAACTGACCCTGGCACCACCGGGCCCCGGCCGGGTCCGCGTCAAGCTGCACAAGGCCGGCCTGTGCCACTCCGACCTCTCCGCGATGAGCGGCGTGCTCACCCACCCGGCCCCGTTCGTCCCCGGCCACGAAGGTGCCGGCGAGGTCGTCGAGGTCGGGGAGGGCGTCACCGGCGTCAAGGTGTCCGACCGCGTGATCGTCTGCTGGATGCCGCCGTGCGACCAGTGCCGCTCCTGCAAGGCCGGCGACGGGCACCTGTGCCGCAGCGGGTTCGCCTCGCTGTCCAAGCCCGGATTCGTCGACGGCGGGACCCCGCTGCCCGGAATGATGGGCACGGGCACCTTTGCCGAGGAGGTGGTGATCGAATCGACCGCCGCCATCCCGATCCCCGACGACCTGCCCTATGACATCGCCGCGCTGATCGGCTGCGGCGTCGCCACCGGGGTCGGCGCCGCACTGAACACCGCGAAGGTCAGACCGGGCTCCTCCGTCGTCGTCATCGGCCTGGGCGGCGTCGGCATGAGCATCGTGCAGGGTGCCCGGGTCGCCGGCGCGGCCGAGATCGTCGCCGTGGACCCCACCGCCAACCGCCGGGACCTGGCGCTCGACTTCGGCGCCACCGCCGCCGTCGCGCCGCAGGAACTGGAGGAGGCCAAGAAGCGGGCGACCGGTGGCTTCGGCTTCGACTACGCCTTCGAGGCAGTCGGAAGACCGGGCACCCTGCGGGCCGCCTACGACGCGACCCGGCTCGGCGGCTCCGTCGTCCTGGTCGGCGCCGGCTCACGCGCCGACACGACCGACATCAGCATGGGCGAGCTGTTCCTCAACGAGAAGAAGATCCTCCCCTCGTTCTACGGCGGTGACGACGTCCGCCGCACCTTCGCGACCATCATCGACCTGTGGCGAGCCGGCCGGCTCGACCTGGACTCGATGATCACCCACCGCGTGCAGCTGACGGACGTCAACGAAGCGATCCGACAGATGCGCACGGGAGAGGCGCTGCGCACCGTTGTCGACCTCGTCTGATCCGTCCGGACCGGTGCACGGCACCCCGTGCACCGGTCCGCGCGCTGCCTACTCGCTGAACGTCGGCTCGACCGAGGCGATGGGTCCCCACTCCGGTCCGTACAGATCCCGGTAGTGCTGCGGGCGGAGCACCGAGCCCTTCGCCCGACCCCCGTTCCACAAGTCGTAGCGGGGGTCGGCATGGCGGGCGAAGAATTCGGTCAGCCGCCGGTCCAGCCCCGCGACCACGTCCGCGTATGCGGGGGAGGCCGCGACGTCCATGCGCTGGCCCGGGTCCTCCTCCAGGTCGAAGAGGACCGGCGGACCGAAGCCCGGTAGTCGCTTCCAGTACGAGTACCGGTCCGTACGGATCCCCCGGGTCTCCTCCTGCTCGAAGAACACGGCGTCCGGGACGTCGTCGACCGGCCCCCCGGCGAGGACCGGGGCGAGGCTTCGCCCGGGGGAACCGGCGAACTCGGCGTCCTCGAAGCTCAGGTACTCCATCAGGGTCGGCGCCAGGTCGCACTGGCCGACCAGCAGGTCGCTCGTGCGCCCGGCCGGCACGTGTCCTGGGCGCCGGACGATCAGGGGGATGTGCAGACCGGCGTCGTAGAGGTGTGAGGGGTGGGTGTTGATCGTGTGGCCCCACAGTCCGTGCTGGCCGTAGAGGTTGGCCTGGTCCGCCGTGAAGACGACCAGGGTGTTGTCGGAGAGGCCGCGTTCGTCGAGGAGGGCGAGCAGGCGGCCGACGGACTCGTCGACCAGGGAGACCTGGGCGCAGACGTTTGCCATGGTGGCGGGATCGTTGTGCATCAGGACCAGGGCACGCGACATCGCTCGGCCCTTCTCGGGCAGTTCGGGGTCGGTGATGCGTTCCAGCAGGTTGGGATGGATCGCCTCGCGCGGGAAGCTGGGGAAGTCGCGTCCCGCGTACCTCTCGTAGAACCGGTTGCGGGGGTCGGGCCCGTAGTTGGTCGGTGGTAGCAGATACGGGGCGTCGTAGTTGACGTTGAGGAAGAAGGGACGGGAGGCGTCCACCTCGGTCAGGTAGTCCACGGCCTTGTCGGTGAAGAAGTCGACGATGTGCCTACCGGTGACGGCGTACTCGCCGCTTTCGTCGATCACCCGGTTGTCGTAGAAGTCGTGGGTGTGGCCGAGGGCGAAGGCGAGCCAGCGCTCGAAGCCGGGCATCGGCGCGTCGGGCCTGCCCATGTGGTACTTGCCGATGAGGGCGGTTTGGTAGCCGCGGTGCGCGAGGGTGGCCGGCAGGGTGCGGAACTCGCGGACCGCGCACCAGCCCGCCGGCCAGTCCGCCATGGAGTCGTCGTTGAGCCAGCTGTGCACGCCGTGTTGGGACGGCATGAGCCCGGTGAAGAGGCTCGCCCGGCCCGGGGAGCACATGCCGTTGGTGGAGAACGCGCGGGTGAAGCGGGTGCCTTCGGCGGCCATCCGGTCGATGTGCGGGGTCTCCACATCGGTGTTGCCGTGGCAGCCGAGCAGGGTGGCGGGCTGGTTGTCCGCGGTGATGAAGAGGATGTTCGGTGGAGTGCTGATCACGGACTGCTTCCTCGTTTGACGGGACGGAAGGACGGAGGGGGAGCTCCGGGCGGCCCGGCGGCGGGCTGCCCGAGTCGGCTCCCGGCGCCGGACGCCGAGCCGTGATGCGGGCTCAGCGCCGGGAAGGGCCGCCGGTCAGTGCTTCACGGTGGACGCGAGCGCGGCGTGGACCTCCTGGGCGGCCCGACGTCCGGAGCGCACGGCCCCGTCCATGTAGCCGTTCCACACGGACGCGGTCTCGGCACCGGCCCAGTGGACGACACCGACCGGCTCGCGGAGTTTGGGGCCGTACGCGGTCCAGACCCCGGTGCCCAGCCGGCCGCCGTAGCAGCCCCGGCTGTACTCCTCCGAGCTCCAGTCCAACTCCAGGTACTGGAGCGGCTCCGCCGCGCGGGGCCCGAAGTACTCCGTCAGGCACTCCAGCGCCAGCGCCCGCCGGGCGTCGGCCGACAGGGCGGCTGCCGACCGGGCCTGCGCGCCTTCGAAGAATCCGACGAGCACTCCGTGCGGCGAGTCCTCCGGGGTGTTGTCGAGGGTGACCGAGAGGGGCCGTCCGGGGGCGGCGACCTGGCCGCTGAGCCCCGACGTACGCCAGAACGGGCTCTCGTAGAGCACGTTGATCTTGATGACCGACCCCATCGGGACTTGCTGGGTGAGCTGGTCGCGGGCGCCGGGAAGAGCGGGGGAGTAGCGCAGCCGTCCTGCGAGCGCGGGCGGCAGGGCGACCACGGCCCGGTCGGCGGCGAGCACCCCGCCGTAGTGGTGGACCACGACACCGTCGGGGCCGTGCTCGACGGCGCGCACCGCTGACGAGAGGCGTACGGCATCACCGAGCGACGCGGCCATTGCCTCCGCGATCCGATGGGAACCGCCCGCCACCCGGCGGTCCTGGGCCCCGTTCTCGACGCCGAGCAGCATCTCCAGCATGCCTCCGGAGGCGAGGTAGAAGAGGAAGTGCAGCAGGGACAACTCATGCGACTCCGCCGCGAACAGCCCCGCGACCAGGAAGTCCCAGAAGGCCAGCGTCTCGTCGTCCCGGGTGGCGTCCGTCAGCCAGGTGCGCAAGGTGACGGCATCCCACTCCCGCGCCCCGGGCGACTCCCAGGGCCGTTCCAGATCCACCGCAGCGGCCATCGACTCCAGTTCGGCCTTCATCCGGACGAACTCGGCTGCGGCGGTGCGAGACAGCCGTGGCTCGCCGGGACGGTACCGCCGGACCGTACCGCCCCGGACGATGAGGTTGTCCCCCGTCACGTACTGGGAATACGTCCTCAGGCCGTACGTCTCGCAGAGCGCGAGCACCTCGTCCTGCGTCGGGCCGAGCCACTGGCCGCCCATCTCGACGGTGTGCCCGTCCTCCATGACCCGACCGGTCGTCCTGCCGCCCACCCGTTCCCTGGCCTCCAGCACCACTACGCGGTGGCCCCGGGCCACCAGGTCCACCGCGGTGGTCAGACCCGCGAGACCTGCGCCCACCACGGCAACATCACAGCGTTCCATCAGCGCACTCCTCGTGCTCCCGTGAAGGCTTCGGCCAGCGATGCCGGTAGTCCTCAACGGGAAGTCGACAGCGTCGGTTCGCCCGTCCGCGCGGCGATCGCCTGGACCGGCGGGACCACGGGGCCGCCTGGTCGCAAGAGTCGGTCGGACGTCCGACTTTTTTCGAGAGTGGCACGGGAGCGACACGCGCCACAAGGTCCGCGTCCGGATAATCTGCTGTCCCGAACGGAGGAGCAGACGTGGCTACGACCTATGTGAAGGCGGATGAGCGCCGTCGGCTGCTGGTGGCGGCTGCCCGGCGAGTCCTGGGGCGACAGGGAGTTGCGGGAGCCACCCTGCGCGCTGTGGCCGCGGAGGCGGGGGTCGCACTCGGGACGGTCCACTACGCCTTCCCCAGCAAGGAGGAGTTGCTGAAGGCGGTGCTCCAGGACGTGGTCGAGGACGCGTCGGGCATCATGCGCGAGGCGTCCGAGACCGTCGAGGGCCTCGAACCCGCCATGCTCGAAGCCGCCCGCTCCGTCTGGTCCCGACTGGTCGACGCGGACCCGCGGGAACAATTGATGCAGTACGAACTGTCGATCTGGGCCCTGCGAACGGCAGGTATGGCCGACCTCGCGCGCTGGCAGTACGACCGCTACATCGACCTCATCACCGGACACTGGCAACAGGTGGCGGCCCGCGCCGGCGTCACGCTCTCCGTCCCCGCCGAGGAACTGGCCCGCCTGCAACTCGCCGGTGCCGACGGGCTGCTCCTGCAGTACCTGGCCTCTCGGGACGCCGAGCAGACCCTGAAGGACCTCCAGACCCTCATTCGGCTACTGGTCGGATACGCAGCCCCGGTGCCCGCAGGGGACCCCGCGGGCCCGTAGGACCGGCAACTGCTGCTGACGGCTGCGGGCGAGGTCACGCCCGGGGCTCCGCCGTCGGCCCCGCCCCGGACTCAGAGCCCGGGGAAGGCTCCGCGGGTCGAGGGCGGCGGTCCGTCCTCGACGGGCGGTTCGGCGAAGGCCTCCGCGGCCAGTTCGACGAAGGCGTCAGCGGCCGGCGAGAGGGGGCTGTTCCGGTACAGCAGGTAGCAGGCCCGCGGGAACGAGAAGTCCATGCGGCGGACCACCGCTCCCAGCCGTTCGGCCTGTCGGGCCTGGGGCTCGGGCAGGACGGTGCTCCCGACTCCGGCGAGCACCAGGGGAGTGATCCCGTCACGGTGGGCCGTCTCCACCACGATGGTGAGCGGCGGCAGTTCGCGAGCGGCGAGTTCGGCGGCTGCCCAGGCACGTAGCGCCGACTCGCGCGCCAGCCCCAACACCAAAGGGCGGCCGACCAGGTCCGGCAAGACGACCCCGCCGGCCGGCAAGTCCGTCGTGCCCGGGGGGAAGACGGCGAACTGCTCGGCCATGCGCAGCCGCACGGACCGGTAGCGGGGGAAAGGAGCGGCATGGCCGTGCACCAACAACTCGGCCTCGCCCCGACGCAGACTGTCCAGCCCCTCCAGGTCGGCCTCCGCCTCGTGGATCCGCAGCCGCACTCCGGGGTAGCGCTCGTGGAACCTGCTGATCAGCGGCACCACCGGATGCACACCGAGCAGGGGCCCGACGGCCAGGTCAAGGACGCCCGAGGCCAGCCGCTCGCCCTGCTCGACGGCGGCCCGTGCGCCTTCGAACGCACGCAGCGCCTGCCGGGCCGGTCCGATGAGCGCCCGCCCGGCGGGCGTGAGGACGAGGGAGCGCCCCCGCTCCAGCAACGGGACGCGCAGCTCCCGCTCCAACTCCTTGATGGCCTGGGACACCGACGGCTGGCTCAAGTGCATCCGCCGAGCTGCTTCGGACATGCTTCCGGCCTCGACGACCGCGACGAAGTACGCAAGATGACGTCGTTCCACAAGCAATGCCTATCACGGGTATAGAAATCCCCAGAGTTCACTTATGGGTGATCCTCGCCATAGCGTGCGCCAAAGGCCGTCCCCGGGCCTGCTCCGCTCCCGTTCAGGAGATCCACATGGCCATTCATCAGGGTGAACAACCGGCGACTGCCTCCGAGGCAGGGGCAGTGGACGCACCTGCCCTGCGACGAACGGCCGCCTGGGGTGTCGTCGCCGTCCTCGTGGGCCTGATGTTCGTCAACTACGCCGACAAGGTCGTCGTGGGCCTCGCCGGCGTCGACATGAAGAAGGACCTCGGCCTGGGATCCGACGAGTTCGGCATCATCCAGAGCAGCTTCTTCTGGCTGTTCGCAGTAGGTTGCATACTCGGCGGCTGGCTGGCCGGCAAGGTCAAGGTGCGCTGGCTCTTGGTCGGCATGACAGTGCTCTGGGCAGCGAGCCTGGCGCCGATCGCCGCGCAGGCGGGCTTCACCACGATCGTGATCTGCAGGATCGTCCTGGGTTTCGCCGAAGGCCCCACGATGGCGCTGGCCATGCAGGTCGCGCACTCGTGGTTCCCCGCGCACAAACGCGCGGTGCCCAGCTCCGTCGTCATCGCCGGTGCGGGAGTCGGCCCCGTCGTCGCCAGCCCTCTGCTGACCTGGGTCATCACCGACTACTCCTGGCGCGCCGCCTTCGGTGTGCTGGCCGTCGTAGGTCTCGTCTTCACCGTCCTCTGCCTGTTGGTCGGCCGTGAAGGCCCGGAGGCGACCTCCGACGGACCGGGCCACGGCGAGCCCGCCGTCACCGAGCTACCCGAACGGGTGCCGCTCGGGCGGTTGTTCCGGACCGGAACCCTCGTAGGCATGCTGATGCTCTTCTTCGTCGCCTACGCCTGCACCTCGGTCAAGGTGAGTTGGCTGCCCCTCTACCTCCGCGAAGGGCTCGGCTACAGCGCGGAGGCGACCGGGAAGCTGGTGGCGCTTCCGTTCCTCGGCTCGGCGCTCGCGGTGATCGGCGCCGGTCTGTTGTCCCGCGCCCTGACGAAGCGCGGCATCGGCAACCACATCACCCGCGGCATCCTGCCCGGCGCGTTTGTCCTCGCCTCGGCGGTGGCCACGCTGACCTTCCCCCTACTGGAAGCCGGGGTCGTACAGATGGCGCTGATCGTCGCCAGTTCCTGCCTGAACTCCGCGGGCTACGGCGTCGCCTTCGCCGGTCTGGCCGACGTGGCACCGGCAAAACAGCGGGGTGTGGTTTTCGGGATCGTCACCGCCGTCTACAGTCTGGGCGCCGTCATCGCTCCTGTTGTGATCGGCAAGCTGGTCGCGTCGGGCGACTCGGCCGCCGCGGGGTACGGTGCAGGCTTCACCGTCCTGGGCGTGACGATGGCGGTCGGCGCGATTGCCGCCCTGTTCCTCGTCAACCCCTCAAAGGACGCGGCGAAGTTGGCCGCACAGTGCGGGGACCCTGCCCGGGTGAACGTGAACGGGTGACGCATGCCTCGACCGAGGGGACGTGGCGGGCTCGATATCAAGAGCGGTCTGACATCAGGTACACGCCAGCCTTCATGGCAGAGAAGGGATGGGCGCGGCATTCTGCCGCGGCAACCAGCACCGCGAGCAGCGAGCCGAGCGGGTCCGTGACGAGCCTACGGCCCGCGATCTTCCTGCCTGCGTTCGTTCCGCGATTCGCAGCGGGCGTGCTGGCGGAGGTCTTGAGGCTTTGGGCGCTGCCTACGCGAGCTGAGGGCTCGCGTACCAGCCGCCTTTGTCGGCGTACGGGTTGAGGGGTGGTGCCCAGCCGCCTTCCCATGGTGGGAACGCCGCTCACCGCCGCGTCAGATGGGACACGCTTCGGCATTTTGTCGACGGTGATCCAACCGGGTCTGCTGTACGGGGCGAGTGGGTGACTTTGCCTGTGGAACCGGCCACCAGGCAGCCTCAGCCACGGCGGTGCGTGTAGGTACAGGCCATGCAAAGCACGAGCGGCCCTGGTGCCGCGTTCGAAGAAGGGGCGGTCGTACGTGGCCGTCCAATCGGTCGTCGACTTAGACGGGCAGGCAGAGGCAGGGGCGGTGGTTGGCGCGCCGGGCTGGTCGCGGTGTGTGCGGCGGTGCTGCCGCTCGCGGGGCTGAGCGCCCCTGACGGGGCCGCGGCGGCCGAGGCGAGGGCGGCGACGGGGACGCTCTCCCTGTGCTCGGACCGGAGCGTGGACGGCGGGCCGTTCACCACCGGTGACATCAGCACCGAACAACCGCTGCCGCCGGGGCACGTCACGTACATGGCGATCTACGACGCCGGGGTCTCCCCGGGCGAGTTCGTGGGCGAGACGTACAACGGCATGCCGGGTGTGCCGAGCATGCAGCAGGTGGCGGCGAACCTGGACACCCCGGACGGGCTGCTCGACCCGAGCAGCCCGAACCTGTTCGGCGGGCAGCTGTACGAGGTCGACGGCGGCTCGTGTACGGACGTGCAGGTTGACACCACGCACACGTACTACGTGCTGGAGTACCAGAAGGACTACGACGCCAACGGGAACCTGCTCGGCTTTCGGGACCTGACGCAGTTCGGGGTCGGCCCTGACTGGGCGCTGGGGTACTGGATCGGCGGTGGTTTCCCGGCCGGGTCGCACTTCAACGACTCCGGGCTGTACGTCACGCCCTCCGGTGACCGGGCCTTCTTCTCCGGCGGCACCGGGGGCTACCTCGGCAACGGGAAGATCTTCCCGATCACCGTCGACGCCGGCGGCACCACCACGGTGACCACGATCACCAAGCACTTCTCCATGACCGCGGTCAAGGAGTACGCTCCCGGCTCGTCGGGGTCGGTCTCCGGGCGCACGATCCTGTTCACCAACAAGAACCTCGGTGGCGCGATCGGCGGGGTGAGCGGGGTGTGCTGCACCGCGATCTACGCGTCCGAGACCGGCACGGACGGGTCGGCGTACAACACCGACCCCTTGGCCGGCTGGCAGTTGACGGCGTGGGAGTACATCACCCCCGCGGAGTGGGCGGCCGGCTTCCGGCTGGATTCCACCTCGCAATTGGGCGTCACGCAGCCGGTGGTCTACATCCCGGTCACCCAGACGCTCAAGGACAACCTGCTGGCCTGGCCCTACCTCCAGGACTTCGACCGGAACCTGATCTCCGCGATCGAGGTCGGCGGCTTCTTCGCCGGTGGCGGCGCGATCCTGAACGACTCCAACGGCGGCGCCTACCGCGCGGCCACGGTGACCTTCACCAACATCAACCACGTCACCCCGCCGGTCACCGGTGACGTCACCGTCGTCAAGGAGGACGCCGACACCAGCGCCACCCTGGCCGGCGCGACCTTCCAGCTGTGGCAGGAGAGCAACGGCGTCACCGGGCTGCAGACCGGCGGCAACGACCCGGACACCCAGATCGGCGTGCCCTGCGTCACCGGAGCCAACGGCACCTGCACCGCGCACGTCCCGATCGGTACGTACTACTGGCAGGAGACCGAGGCTCCCCCGGGCTACCAGCTCCCCGCGAACCCGGTGTCCACCCTCGTCCTCACCGCCGAGAACGCCGCTCAGGGCGTGACCGTCACCGCGGAGGACACCAAGATCCCGCCGACGCCGGTCACCGGCGACGTCACGGTCGTCAAGGTCGACGACCAGACCGGCGCCAAGCTCCCCGGCGCCCTCTTCCAACTCTGGGAGGAGACCAACGGCATCCCCGGCCTCCAGACCACCGGAGGCAACCCCGACACCCGGGTCGGCACGCCCTGTCTGACCGACACCCAGGGCAACTGCACCCGCACGGTCGAGACCGGTACGTACTACTGGCGCGAAGTCATCGCACCACCCGGCTACGACCTGCCGGCGAACCCGGTCTTCGGGCCGCTCGTGCTCACCGATGCCAACGCCTCCCAGGGCGTCACGGTCACCGCGCGCGACACGGCCACCCCGCCGACCCCGGTCACCGGCGACGTCACCGTCGTCAAGAAGGACGCCGACACCGGAGCGACCCTGGCCGGCGCCGTCTTCGAACTGTGGCAGGAGACCAACGGCGTCCTCGGCCTCCAGACCTCGGGTGCCAACCCCGACACCCAGATCAACGGCTCCTGCACCACGGGCGCCAACGGCGTCTGCTCCCGCACGGTCGAGACGGGCACCTACTACTGGCGCGAGACCGCCGCACCGCCCGGCTACGACCTGCCCGCCGACCCCGTATTCGGACCGCTGCCGCTCACCCAGCTCAACGCCGAGCAGGGCGTCACAGTCACCGCCCGCGACACCAAGACCCCGCCGAAGGGGAGCATCGAGGTCCTCAAGACCGACAAGAAGAACGGCAAGCCCCTGGCGGGCGCGGTCTTCGAACTGTGGCAGGAGACCAACGGCGTGCCCGGCCTCCAGACCACCGGACCCGACCCGGACACCCAGGTCGGGACCGGCTGCTCGACCGACGCCCAGGGCGTGTGCACCTTCAGCGACCTGCCGGTCGGGCAGTACTACCTGAGGGAGACCGACGTACCCGAGGGCTACGTCCTGCCTGACAACCCGGTCACCGGCCCCTACACCATCACCGCGGAGAACGCCGACGAGACCATCGTCGTCAAGATCGCCAACAAGCGCGGCGAAGGCGGAAAGGGCAAGAAGTAACACCCGCTACAGCCGTTTTGCGCAGAACCGCACGACAGGAGCGGGCGTCCCACCGGACGCCCGCTCCTTCGTGTGGGCGGACGGGCGGAGGTCGTTTGGGGACGCACCTGACGACCTCACGCACGAGCCATCCCCGCATCCGGCCTGCAACTCCACCACGTCTACATGGCCTCGTTCAAGCAGCCGCGAGACCAGATCCGGCGGAATGCAGCCGGGTCGCGTCCGGACTGGGTTGACGGGGACCAGTTGGGGGCCACACGGCATGCACGATGGCGCACGACAGGCCGTCATGTGCACGATGTGCGTCCGGATTAAGCGCCCGCTATGTCAAGAAAATACCCCCAACCCATACTCCTGGGGGTCAAGGGGTCGCAGGTTCACATCCTGTCGTTCCGACCAGCGCTTTCGCGGGTCGCAGGCGGTATCGGAGAAATCCGGTGCCGCCTTTCCGTCCTTCCTGGGGGGTGCTGTCCGCCGCACTCAGCCGGATACGCTTCCTGGGAGGAAGGCGTGGAGGCCGGCGTCAGACCCTTCGCCAAGGAGGACGAGGCGTCGGCCTCTACTCCGGTCAGCATCGCGCCGGCACGGTAGGCCTCAATTCGGGAGATTTGGATTTGGCAAGGCTGAGGAGAATTTCCGAACGAGAAGTCAGTCTGAGCGATATCAGATGGCTCGCTCTGATCGATGTCGATCGTGCGGCGCTGGAGGAGCGCTGGGGCGGTCCGGAGACCGTCCGGGACGACTTCGCGGAGTGGATCTGCTTCGCCTTCTGCTCGGCGGAGGGGGAGACGTTCTTCCTCCAGCGGGAAGTGCATCAGCCTCCCGTGGCTGGATTCATCCTGAGTGTGACCAGGGAGCGTTTCTCCCCGGAGGTCGCCGACCGAGTTGTTCAGGCCCTGGACATTCCTGATGTGCGGATCGTTCGCATCAACGGCGAAGCCACCCCGTAGGGCAACTGGTGCGCCCGGTGCGGATCGCCGAGCGGTTCGCACCATCTGGGTAGATTCGGGCGATGCCCGAGTTGCAGCGGCTGCATGCCGGTCATGCCCCGGCGGCCCTGGCCTTCGAGCCGGTCGACATCGAAGACCACGCTGCGGAGCTCCGGCTACCGGGTCACGCGGCACGTCGTCGGCCGAGGCCTGGCAACCGCAACCGTCCGGGAGCCGTGTCAATGGGCCGCGGCCTAGTATCGGTTGCGCACACCGTGAGTGGCCACCGTCCGTCAGAATGTCGCGTCCCAAAAGGCGCTGACCAAAGCCGGGTTCGTCCCCGTCGGCCCCGCCGACCCTGGTGAAGACCGGGTGCCGGCTCCGACCGGCGGGGCCATTGATGGCCCTCGGCATCGACCTGATGGCGCGGCTCAGCGTCTTCCGTACGATGCCAGCCTTCATGAAGGGCGGACAGCGTTCAACCGGATCCGCCCCATCACCGCGGCGGGCTACGTCTGGGCTGCGCGCCCGACGGCCATCGGGTATGCCGCTTCGCCGAGGTTGCCGTTCCGGTCGTAGAACTTGGCGTACAGGGTGGAGCGCTGGTTGTTGATCCAGGAGCCGGCCCTGGTCCAGGGGATGCAAGTGCGGTAGTTGCAGGTGTACAGGCGCAGTTCGTCATCGGCCAGCCGGCGGCCGTGCCGAGCCCCGCGTTCGGGGCGGTGAGGTCGCGGGCGTTCCGCTCGCGGGGGAGCGTGAGCAGGAGCTCACCGCCGTCCTCCAGGGGGATCTTGTTGGCGCCGACCTGCGTTCCGGGCATCTTCGCCAAGTAGCCGTCGACCCGGGCCTGGAGGTTCTTTGCCGCGGTGCGGTTGAGTCCCGTGCTTCTGGCCTGGGCCGTGAAGTCGGTGCGGGCGTCCCGCGCCGCGTCGGCCGCTCCGGCGGGGGCGGGGGTGGCCACGAGGGCCAGGAGGGCCATCACGAAGGAGTGGCCCCGGCGCTGGCCGACGATGAGCGTGGAAGCGGCATGGCTGGGCGCGGCGGGGGGAAGCACCCCGGCGGCCACCGCGAACGTCGGACGAAGGTGCTGTGCCTGCGGGTTCTGCGATCGCGTTCCTTCGTGGGGACGCCCCGGCCCTCCCGCACGGGAGGGCCGGGGCGGTTGGGTCAGATGCGGTAGCCGAGGCTGCGCAGCTGGTGACGGATCGCCTCGTCGTCGACCGTGACGGTGCCGTTGGTCGCGGCGCCCGAGTCGGCCGTAGCGAGGGCGACTTGCTCCTCACGAAGGTTCTCGTTCATGGGTACTCCTCTCCTGATTTCGGTGTTCATTCTTGCCCGGTGGGACAAGCTCGGTGCCGCCCTTAGGCTGGCGGTATGGACGGCGACATGGATGACCTGGCCTACGACGCGACGGGTACGCCGGCGGTTCGGCTGCGCCAGTGGGAGCGGTGCTGGCCACCGGACGACCCGCATGCCAACTTCAAGGCCGAGGTGGTCGAATACGGGCTGCTCGATCCGCTGGAGACCGTGCGCGGGATGTCCCGGAACCTGGACATCCCGGTCGGCGCGATCGTCCGGTACGTGCTGGCGAAGTGGGCCACCGGCGGCAGCGGCGGCCTGCTCGAACTCGGGCCGGTGATGGTGCCGCGCCTGTGGGAGCCGATCGCCGCCGCGGAGGAGGCCGACTCCGACGAGCAGAGGCTCGCGGCGTACCACCAGCTCCGGCAGATGATCTCCTGGCTGAAGGTGCCGTTGGACGACCCCACGGTGTACCCGCCCCAGTAATCGGCCGAGTGACCGGCGCTCAGTGCGCACGGCGCACCACCCCGGTCACGCAGCCGATCCCGCCGGCCGCCCGCAGGTACTCGCCGACGTCGATCTCGTCGACGGCCACACCCGCCCGTTCCAACGTCCGCCGGATTCCCGGGCAGCCCGCGGGCATCAGCACCTGCCCCGGCGCGAGCACCAGCAGGTTCATCCCGCGCCGCACCAGCAGTTCGTCGTCCGGCGGCAGCGCGATCACCCGGTAGCCGTACTCGGCTAGCAGCGCCGTCAACTCGGTCGGGGTCGCCGCCCGGTGGACGACGGCGGTGGACGAATCGAGGAACACGACCGTCCCCAGCAGGTGCTGTACGCCCGGCGCCAGGGGCACCGTCACCACCCGCGCCCCCAGTCCCGCGACCGCCGATGCGACCTCGGCGGCGCCGGCCGCGTTCGTGCGGAACCCGGTACCGACGATCACCGTCGACGGGTCGATCCACAGCGCGTCGGCGCCCTCGAACACGGCGGTGCCGGACACCGTGCGCAGGATCGGGAACCCGGCCCCGGCCAGCGCGAGCGCGGCGTGCCGTTCCTCGCCGGCCCGTTGCGTCGACGCCATCCGCGCCAGCACCGCCCCGGCCGGGGTCATCCAGAACAGGTCCCGCGCGAACACCACGTTCGGCGTCGCCGCGGGCGACGTCAGGTGCACCTCGACCCCGTTGTCCCGCAGGCGGTCCGCCAGCGCGTCGCACTGCGCCCGCATCGCCGGGAGGTCCACCGGCCCGAGCATGAGCGAGGCCCCCGGCCGGTGCACCGCGGCGATGCTGTCCGGCGGGCGGACCAGCAGCACCGACCGCAGCGCGGCCGTCTCCGACCGGTATCCGCACGGCGCCCACACGTCCCCGGCCGCGACTTCGTCCACGTGCGACGCCACCCGGGGGACCCACCCCGGGCCGCCGTGGGTGCTCAGCTCAGATCCAGTGTTCGTCACGGGCATAGCCAAGCCTCTCCGTCATCGCGAGCACGTCGGCGCTCAGCACGGACCGGATCTCTTCCTCCCGCGCCCGCCACCGGCCGGGGCGTGGTGCGGCGGTGGCCACGGTGGCGGCGATGCCGTCGGTCGCGGCCCGCTTCAGCGGCCCGTCGAACGGGATCCCCAGCCATTCCGCGATCCGCTCGACGGCGTCCGCGCGGGCGTGCTGACCGCTGATCAGGTCCTCGAACCGCACCGTGTGGTCCGCCCCGTGCGCGAGCACCGCACGGTGACTCGACAACCACTGGTGGGCGCAGACCCGGGGCAGGGCGGCGGCGGTGTACGCGGACCAGCAGGGCGGCAGGTCGAACTTCCACCAGTGTCGGTCGGCCGGTCGCACGTCGGCGTATCCGGCGATGCGCAGCGGTTCGTCCAGCCGGTACGCGTGGAACCCGTGGTGCAGCCACCCGTCGACCAGGCCGTTGATCGACGCGGCCGGGTTCCTGGTCAGGTGCAGCACCCGCAGGCGCGCGTTCGGGAACGCCGCCCGCAGGAAGCCGAGCCGGTAGGCGTTGCCCGGCGTCTTGATCACCAGTGGCTTCGTGGCGAGATCGTGTTCGTCCGCGGGCCGCCACGGGCGGGGGAGGACGAACGGCGGCTCTTCGAGCAGCACGTCACCGGGCGGCCCGACCGGTCGTGGTCCCGGTGACTGCCCGGACAGGTCGTAGTACCACGGGTTCACGCCGGCCATCTCGATCAGCGCCCGCGCGAACCGGGGCAGATCAGGGTCCAGTACGGCCTCGGCGGTCCGCACCAGGTCGACGGGGTCGAGGCCCAGCCCCGGCCACTGCATGACCAGCCGCCACGCCGCGTCCACCGCCAGGTTCTCCACGCCGGTGCCGGGTGAGCCCGCGTCCAGTGCCAGTTCCGCCTCGAACAACGTCCGGGACCCCGGCGGGAGCCCGTGCCAGTGCGTCGCGTCCAGCACGTCGGATCCGGTGCCGCTGTGCGGGTGGTCGAGGCCGACCAGCCGCAGCAACGGGTTCAGCTCACCGCGCAGGTGCAGCAGGTGCGGCGAGGACCGCAGCAGTTCGGCGAGCATGCTCGACCCGCCCCGTGAACTCGACGCGACGACGACGAGGTCGCGCACCTTCGCGCAGAAGTGCGGCACCGGCGTGCCCCGCAGCGGCCGTAGCACCTCCAGCCCGCGCACGACCTCGGCGACCGGGCGATCCACGGTGCGGCTAGGCATGGTCGGCCTTCCGCACCGAGTACACGCACCAGCGCCACCGGTCGCGCACCGAGCCGTCCGGCAGCACCTCGAACGGGTGCACGGCGCGCACCTCGCGCGGTGCGTCGTAGTAGAGGCGGTAGATCTCCTGCCGGTTCGCCGGTGTCGTCTCGTGGGTGTCGATCCACCGGTCGATCGACTCCCACAGGAAGTACTCCTCCATCCGCACGTCGGTGAACCCGCCGCCGGTGAGCAACGCCCGGAAGTCCTCCTCGCGGAACATCTGGTACAGCAGTGGCTGCTTCTTCTTGAACACGCGGAACATCCAGTACGCGTCCACGTCCGAGTACGGCACGATCTGCCCGACGATGAACTGCCCGCCCGGTCGCAGCACGCGGTGGATCTCCGACACCGGACGCTCCGGCTGGGGCAGCAGGTGCAGCACCTCCCGGGTGACCACGAGGTCGAAGCTGGCGTCGGGGAACGGCAGGTCGTAGACGGTGCCCTGGTGCACGACGTCCAGCCGGGTGGCGGCGAGCGCGGCCATCTCCGGGGTGAGGTCCAGCCCGACCATCTCGCCGACCCGGCCGCGGAACGCGCCGCCGACGACACCGCTGCCGCAGCACACGTCCAGCATCCGCGCGTCCGGCGGCACCGCGCACAGCTCCGCGTGCTTGCCGAGCAGGTCCTCGTCGGTGAGCCAGGCGCAGGAGTCGTGCCAGTCCTTCGAGCGGATCCCGAACTGTCGTTGGTAGACCGCGTAGTCGACCTCGACGGCCCGGGTCCGGGAGCGGGCCGTCCGCCCGGCCAGCCGCGCGGCGAGCCGGGCCCGACTCGCGTCGACGGCCCGTTCCGCGATGCGGCGGGCCAGCTCCGGGTCGGCCGCCAGCGCGCGCCGCACCTGCTCGGTGACGACGTCGAACACGCGGGCGCCCGCGTCGTCGTTGCGCAGGGTGCGTTTGGTCTGGCCGTCGAACCGCGCGTCCGGGATCCGGATCGCGATCACCGCGGTCAGCCCCTCCAGGATGTCGACCACGGTCATCTTGTCCGCGGACGGGCCGAGGTGGTCGGCCACCACCCCGGCCAGCGCGCTGCGCAGGGCGTCCACGTGCGACCCGCCCAGGTCGGTGCGGATGGTGTTGACGTAGCTGAAGATCTGCTCCGCGTACCCCTCGGTCCACTGGACGGCGGCGTCGATCACGCACCCGTCCCCGGCCCAGGTGACGGTGGCCGGCTCGGCGTGCACCTTCTCGGCGTCGCGGGCGCGGTACGCGAGCAGGCCCCGCACCCCGGTCGTCTCGCACAGCGACTCGTGCCGCCCGGTGCGGTGGTCGGTGAGTTCGACCCGCAGGCCCGGGTGCAGGTACGCGATGTCGAGCAGCCGGGCGTGCGCCAGGTCCGCGTCGAGCACGCAGGAGGAGAAGATCTCCGGGTCCGGGCGGAACCACACCCGGGTGCCGCGGCGCTCGCTGTCGCCGATCCGCTTGAGCGGGGTCTCGATCGAGCCCTTGGCGAACGACTCGCCGTGGTGGGCGCCCTCGCGCCACACGTCCAGCCGCAGCCACTGCGACAACGCGTTCACGCAGGCCAGGCCGACGCCGTGCAGCCCGGCGGAGGTCGCGTACGAGGAGTGGTCGAACTTGCCCCCCGAGTGCAGCGTGGTGAGCACGAGTTCGCACGCCGGGATCCCGGCCTCCGGGTGCGGGTCGACGGGGATGCCCCGGCCGTCGTCGGTGACCGAGCAGGAGCCGTCTTCGTGCAGCTCCACCGAGATCGCTCCGCAGTGCCCGGCGGCGGCCTCGTCCACGGCGTTGTCGACCAGTTCGAGCACCAGGTGGTGGGCGCCGTCCGGGCCGGTCGACCCGACGTACATCGACGGGTTGCGGCGCACCGCCTCCAGCCCGGAGTAGACGGTGATCGCCTCGGCGGTGTAGTCGGTGGTCATGGCGCTCCGTTCCCGGCGAACCGCGGCTCGGTCAGCCCGGTGAGGGCCTGCTCCAGCCGGTCCACGTGCGTCTTCTTCAACGTGCACAGGGCCTCCAGCCAGCTCGCCAGATCGGCCACGCCCTCCGTGTGCGCCCGCGCCGCCAGGCCGGGGTAGCGTTCGGTGGCCTCCCCGAGGTCCCCGCTGATCGCCGCGGCGAGGTTGCGGCGGGTGTCGCCGAGCGCGCGGCCGGTGCCCGGATCGTCGCCGCCCAGCAGGTCGCGCAGCACGTCCAGGTGCCCGTGGGCGGCACAGGCCACGCTCTCGGCGAGTTCGCCGAACACCCGGGCCGCCTCGGTGTGGCCCTCGATCTCGGCGACCTGTGCGAAGTAGGCGTACCGCGCCGCGGTGGCCGCCTCGGCGCGGAACGCGGCCCGTACGCCGTCGGTGAGGGACTGGTCCGGTTCCATGTCAGACCCTCGTTCCCGAGGCGACGACGAACAGCATGTGGTCGGTGATCCGACCGTCCGTCTCGTCCACCGCGTGCCGTGCGCGGAACGCGGATGACGCCCTCCCGTAGCGGTCCCGGATGGCCTCCCGCGCGTCCTCGCCGATCGCGCCGTTGTCCGCCCACACGTCCACGTCCTCCACCGACACGTAACGCTGCGACCGCACCGGGTCGCACCCCGCGTCGGTGAGCAGGGCCTCGACGTCGCCGGGCCGGAAGAAGTGCCGGCGGGCCGGGTTGCGCAGCCGCAGGATCTCGAAGTACTCGTCGCGGTCGTCGTCCCCGTAGGCGCACAGGTGGGTCAGCACGACCCGCCCGCCCGGCCGGGTCACCCGCACCATCTCCCGCACCGCGTCCGGCAGCGTCATGAACTGGATCCCCTGACGGCACACCACGACGTCGAACGTGCCGTCAGCGAACGGCAGTTCCTCCGCCGGGGCGATCACCAGTTCGTCGAGTACGTCGCGCGCCTGCTCGGCCATCTCCGGCGTGATGTCCACGCCGACCAGCCGCCGCACCCGCCCGGCGAACAGCCCAGAGACCAGTCCGGTGCCGCACGCCACGTCCAGGACCGCGTCGCCCGGCCGGGGCGCGGCCGTGGACAGCATCAGCTCGCCGAGCGCGTCGTCGGTGCACCATGAACTGGACCGGTCGTAGGTGCTCGCCCGGTCGGCGAAGTGCGTGCGGACGCTTCCCGTTTCGTTCATCTGCTCTCTCCTGCCTGAACCTTGCCGCGGCCCGGTGCCGCGCGGCGGCGCAGCCGGCGGACGGTGGCGTCGCGCCGCCAGCGCCGGAAGTGGTTGCGGTCGGTGCGCAGCGATCGCGTCTCCACCGCCAGCCGCACCGCGAACCCGCGCAGCGCGACGCCGAGCGGACCAGGGGCCGGTTCATCCAGCGAAGCCCCGTCGAACGGGTAGCCGAGCGTCTCCATCGCCGGCGCGGTGACGCTCTCCACCTGCCGTCGCTCCCTGTCTGACAGCCCCCGCTGGTGGGCGCCGATCCGGGCCGTGGTGATGGGGTCGCCCGCCGTGCGCCAGGACGCCGACAGCGACGCGGTCACCCGGGCGTTGCCGCTGAGGTGGTGGGCGAGCATCGCGGGCTCGACCGTCTCACCGATGACGTCGCAGATCGCCCGGACCTCCCGGTCGGGTGCGGACACCAGGTCCTCGTACCGCACCAGGTGCACCACTGCCGGCCCCCACCGCTCCAGGGCCGCGCGGGCGAGCTCTTGTTCGGCCTTCCACCGCAGCGCCATCCGGTACGGGTGGCAGTGGCCGAACACGGCCCGCTTCGCCGATGCGGCCACGTCGCGGGGGTCGCGCACCAGCCACAGGAACCGCGCGTCCGGGAGTTCGGCGAGCACCTCGTCGACGTGCTCGACCATGAAGGTGCTCTTGCACCCCCACCGGGCCGCGCCCTCCGCGACGCGGTACTGGTCGTAGATCGCCGACACCACCCCGAACAGCGACGGCGCTTTCCCTCTCACGGCAGTCTCGGTCACGGCGGCCCGGTCGATCGCGTGCGGCCACGGGTGGATGTGGTGGTGCAGCAACCGCATCGCGTCGCCCACCATCGCGTCGACATCACCGTCGTACGGGATGCCGGACAGGTACCGCATGAAGTGCGGCGGGTGCGGGACCGCGATCCGCGAGTGCGCGTCGAGCACCAGCCGCAGCAGGTTCGACCCGGAGCGCTCGGTCCCGATGATCAGGATCGGGCCGTCCTGAGTGGACACCGATCAGACCCCGACCGCGGGCTTCTTCGCGCCGCAGTCCATCAGGGTGCTTCCGGCCGCGGCCACCTCCGGGTCGGCGACCTTGTCCAATGTGTACCGTTCGGAACCGGGAACCAGTGGCGCGGCGGCGGAACTCCACTCCGTGCGCCAGCCGGTCCCGGCGTACGACGTCGACCGCTCGGTGCCGTCGGCCGGCTGGGGGTGGAAGTACTGGAAGTGCTCCGGCCAGTGCCGGAAGTCCATCACCGGGCCGGGCTGATAGGCGTCGTACACCCGCTTGTACGCGTCCCGGCAGACCTGCTCGGGCAGCCCGCTCACGTTCAGGAACTCGTCCTCGTGCAGCGCCTGCTCGATCGACAGCCAGTTCAGGTGGTCGACCTCGGAGCGAATCACCTTGTTCCGCACCGCGTCCTGGTACACCGTCGTACCGGGCATGGCCGACAGGTACTTCACCCGGGTCACGTGGTTGTACTGCTCGGCGAACTGCACCATGTGCGACAGGGACTCCTCGGTCTCGTTCGGCAGACCGACGATGAGCAGCGAGCCGAACCGCACGCCGCCGTCGAACGTGGTGCGCATCGCGCGGACGGTCAGGTTCTCGCTGCTGCCCTTGCGGGCCTCGCGCAACACGTCGGTGCCCAGCGACTCGACGCCGTACAGGATGATGTCCGCGCCCGCCTCCCGCATCGCGTCGATGCGCGGTACGTCCATGTCGGCGCACCGGGTCAGACAGGTCCACCGCAGGTCGTGCTGGGAGATCACGTCGCACATCTCGATGGTCTGGCCGCGGTGCGAGCTGAAGGTGAGGTCGACGAAGAAGCAGAACTCCACGCCGTACTGGGTCTTCAGCCAGTCGAGGTCGCGGTCCATCTTCTCCGGCGACTTCGCCCGCACCTGCGGGGTGGTGCGGTAGCAGAACGAGCAGTCCATCTTGCAGCCGCGGCTGTAGGACGAGATCACCTGCGGCTGCATGCCGAGCGGCGACCGCGACTGGGGCCACAGGTCGAGCCGCATCCTGGGCAGCGCGTCGAGGTCCATCATCTGGCCGCGCGGCGGCGTGCGGCGCGTCTTTCCCTTCTCGTCCCGGTAACAGATGCCCTTGACGGTCGGGAGGTCCCGCTGCCACGAGCCGCGGGCGTAACTCTCCATCAGTTCCAGGATGGTGATCTCGCCCTCGCTGATCACCGCGACGTCGCAGGCGGTGTCCGACATGAACACCGACGGAACGGAAGTGACCAGCGAGCCACCGCAGATGATCGGTATCTCCGGGTGCGATTCGCGGACCATCGCCATCAGCGCCTGGCAGAAGGGGAAGTTGTCCTCGAACGTGCACATGCCGAGCACGTCGGTGCCTTCGACGATCTGCTCGTACGCGGCCTGCAGCGGGTTCGGGGTGTAGCGGACGTCGACGATGCGCACCGGGTATCCGGCGTTGTGCAGCACGGTCGAGATGTACGTCGCACCTTCGTAGGGTGAGGTGAGGAAGAACTCCCAACCGCGCGGCATGGTGAACGGCGAGGGCCCGACGACGAGGGTGAACCTCGGCAGCGCAGGATCGGTCGGCACCGGTTCGGAGTCCTGATTGCGCATTTGCTCGATGTAGCGCTGGTCGACGGTGCCGTTCGCGTCGGCATACAGCTCCAGGGCCAGGGACAACTTGCGCGCCATGTGAATTCTCCCTCGCGTCATGATCGTGGACGCTTCGCCAGGCAACTGTATTGGCGGGATGCGCTGTTCGGCACGGGTGTTCATGTCGCCTTGTTCGTCGTTGTCGTACGCCGGGAGCCCGTTGTTAGCCTTCGGTGCCGCTGGCGTCGACAGAGGAATGCAGAGGAATCCCCGGTGACCCAACAGCCGAACGTCCTGTTCATCTCCCTGGACACCGTGCGCGCCGACGTGGCCTATTCGGGGAAGTTCCCCGGAGTGGAGCGGCTGCGCGCGAACGGGGTCAGCTTCACGCAGGCGATCTCCTCGTGCCCCCTGACGCCGGTCAGCCACGCCACGGTGTTCACCGGGCTCCAGCCGCCCCGCCACGGGGTCAGGCACCTGTTCCGCGAAGCGCTGGACAAGCGGGTGCCGACGCTGGCGGAGTGCCTGTCGGAGGCCGGGTACGCGACCGGCGCGGTGGTGTCCTGCCCCGGCCTGAACCGGTGGTACGGGATCGACCGCGGGTTCGACTTCTACGACGACGAGATCCCGCTGCTGCCGGACGGCCGCGACCCGCTGTCGGTCGGCGACGTGAAGCTGCGCGGGCTGGCGCTCAAGCGCGCGCCTCTGGTGGTCGAACGCGCCACCCGCTGGCTTGAGTCGCTGGACGGCGGCCCGTTCTTCCTGTTCGCGCACTTCTTCGACGCGCACTGGCCGTACGAGCCGCCGGAGGACGTCGGCGTCGAGGTGGCGAACCCGTACGAAGGCGAGGTCGCCTACACCGACCACTACGTCCAGCTCCTGCTGCGCCGCATCGCCGAGATGGGCCACGACGTCGAATCGATGCTGGTGGTGTGCTTCTCCGATCACGGCGAGGACCTGGCCGGTTGGTACCCCAACGACCACGCCGGTGACCTCGGCCACCCGTACGAGGAGGGCCACGGCTGCCTGCTGTTCGACGCGACGCAGCACGTGCCGCTGGTCATCAGCGGCCCCGGGGTGCCGGTGGGGACGAGCGTGGACAGCCAGGTGCGGCTGGTCGACATCATGCCGACGGTGCTCGACCACCTCGGGTTGGACCCGCGGTCGTCGGACGGTGCCTCGCTGGCCGAGTTCTTCGCGGACGGCACCGGGGCGTCCCGCGAGGCGTACTCGGAGACCTACTTCCCGCAGGAGCGGGCCGCCGCCTCGGACGACTACCCGGACCTGAAGGCGCTGCACGCGGTGCGGGCGGACGGGCGGAAGGTGATCTGGGAGGCGGACGGGCAGCGGGTGTGGGCCTACGACCTCGCCGCCGATCCCCACGAGCTCGGCGGGCGGGTCCTCGTGTCCGATGAGGACGCGTGACATCAGGGGCGACGCCAGGGGTGGCGCCAGGGGTGGCCCCGGCGCCTCGTTCGGTCCGCCGGGTACTGGTCGCGAGCACGATCGGAACCGCCATCGAGTGGTACGACTTCTATCTGTACGCGACGGCGTCCGCGTTGGTGTTCGGCCCGCTGTTCTTCCCCGGATCGTCGGCTGCCGGCGGTGTGCTCGCGTCGTTCGCCACCTACGCGGCCGGGTTCGTCGCGCGCCCGCTGGGCGGCCTGCTGTTCGGTCACTTCGGCGACCGGGTGGGCCGCAAGTCGATGATGGTGTGGACGTTGCTCGTCATGGGCATCGCCACGTTCGGCGTCGGCCTGCTGCCCACCTACGAGACGGCCGGCGTCCTCGCGCCGGTCCTGTTGGTGACGTTGCGCATCGCGCAGGGCATCGGCATCGGCGGCGAATGGGGCAGCGCGGTGCTGCTCAGCACCGAACACGGCCCGCCCGGACGTCGGGGCTTCTTCAGCAGCTGGCCCGCGATGGGCTTCGCGGTGGCGTTGTTCGGCAGCAACCTGACCTTCGTGCTGATCTCCAAGCTGCCCGAGGAGGACTTCCTGACCTGGGGGTGGCGGCTGCCGTTCCTGGCGTCGATCGTCCTGGTCGGCATCGGCATCTGGGTTCGGCTGGGGGTCGAGGAGACACCGGAGTTCGTACGTGGCCGGGCGGAGAGCCCCGCCGCACGGGTGCCTGTGATCATGGTGCTGCGGCGGTGGCCGCGCCGCGTGGTGATCGGCATTCTCGCTTCGCTCGGCACCGGGTCGGTGATCGCGATGTTCACCGTGTTCCTGGTGGCGCACGCGGCGGAGGCCGGACCGGAGGTGCGGTCGACCGTGCTGACCGGGCTGATGATCGCGGCCCTGGGAGAGTGCGTGACGCTGCCGGTGTTCGGCGCGCTGTCCGATCGGTTCGGCCGCCGGCGGGTCATGATCTTCGGTTACGCGGTCGCGGTGTTGGCGATGATCCCGGCGGGCGCCTGGCTGTCCTCGGGCGATCCGACGCTGGTCGCCCTGGTGTTCATCCCCGCCCTCACCATTGCGCACGGTGCGATCTACGGTGGCCTGGCGGCGTTCCTGGTGGATCTGTTCCCCACCATGGTGCGGTTCTCCGCGATCGCCGTGACCTACCAGGTGGGCGTCACGATCTCCAGCTTCTGGCCGCTGGTCGCGGTCGCGATCACCGGCGGATCCTCGGCGCTGCTCCCGGTGGTCGCGCTGTTCGCGGTGGTCGAGGCGGCGGCGGCGATCGCGGTTGCGTGCGCGCCCGACTCACGCGCTGACGCGGAGCTGGTCGCGGACCCGGCAGGCGAGCGCCGACCAGTCAGCCGCGCAGTCCGTGGCGAGGTCGGCAACGACCGGTGACCAGCGCTGGGGGACGGCGGCGGCGAGGCGGTCCCACTGCGCGGCGTCGAGGGTGTTGGCGTCGAGCAGTCGCAGGAGCGCGCGGCCGACCTCGGAGAACCGCAACGAAGGATCGGCGCGCAGCGAGAGCAGGAACCGGTCCCGTTCGGCGCGGGGCGTGCCGTTGGAGCGCTTGTCACCGCCGGTGTTGTTGCCCGGCGGCTTGCCTTCCGCGTCTTCCGCGCGGTGCCCGGCGGAAAGGCGGTGCCGCAGCGGAACGGGATCCTCGCCGCGGCGCATTCTTTCCCGGACATCCCGTGCGGTGCCGACCGATATTCCAGCAATTCGGGCGATCTCCCGCAGTGAAAGGTCTGGATTGTTGGAAATCGCCCGACTTGCAATTATGCGTCCATGAGAGGCGTCGAGTGGCCGCACTTTCCCGTCGCGGCCGAGGCGGGCGTTCAACTGGGTCATTTCCCCGGTTGAACACCGCCGGATCGCGGCCACCGTCTTGGTGGACAACCCGGCTGTCGACGCGATCAGACGGTCCGACAAGTGCGGATGCGACGCGAGGATCCGGGAGGCGGCGGCGGTGCGGTCGGCCAGCGTCAGCGGTAACCCCTGGGTCACGTTGGCGCTCACGGCCAGCATGAAAGCGTCCTCTTCGGTGCCGTCGACGAACCGCACGCCGATGGTGGCGTCCCCGCGCAGCTTGGCCGCGCGCAGGCGGTGCACGCCGTCGACCACCTGCATGGTCGGTCGGTGCACGAGGATCGGCGGGAGGTCGTCGGTGCACTGCGCGAGCGCGTTGACGTGGTCGGGGCTGGAGCCGGCGACCCGCACGAGACGCGTTTCGGTCACCTGATCGACCGGCACGAACGTCGGCGGTGCGTCCCTCAATTGCGTACCCAGCGATGTCTCGCTCATCCGAACTCCTCCAGATGGGCCAACTCATTTCCGAGCACGACGTGGCAACGCTCGGCAGCGCGCAACTGATCAGGTCTCGGGAAGCGGCTACAAGGTACCGGCCAGGTTATGGCGCCGAACAGACCGGCGGAACATAGTTTCCATGAGCAAGTTCTCATAATTTTCATTTTGTTCTGCGTATCGGGCGACGAGATAAGCGTCGCGTCGATCTCGTTGACACCGATCCGCGTCATGGGACAGAGTTCCCCTCGTTCCCCTAATGGATTTCCGTGGGTCACGGAGTGTGAAACCGCAGTGGATGCGCGATTAGATACGGTGAATTCCTTGCCGGCCGAAACGATGGCGGGGATGTTCCGGCGCCAGGTCGCCCGGGCCCCGGAGGCGATCGCGGTCGTCGCCGCTGACGGCACGCTCTCCTACGGTGAGCTCGACGCCCGCGCCTGCGCGGTGGCGGGCGGGTTGCGGGACCGTGGGGTCGGACCGGACGACGTCGTCGCCATCGCGATCCCGCGCGGCGCGGACATGGTGGTGGCCGTCGTCGCCGTGCTCGCCGCGGGAGCCGCTTACCTGCCGGTCGACCCCGCCCAACCGCCGGACCGGGTGGCCGCCGTGCTCGCCGACGCCCGTCCCGCCCTGGTGCTGACGCCGGAGGAGCTGCGGGAGTTGGAGGCCGCGGCGGTGACCGGATCCGCCCCGGTTGCGGAGCCCGATCCGGCGTGCGCCGCCTACGTCATCTACACCTCCGGCTCGACCGGAAGGCCCAAGGGCGTGATCCTTCCCCATGCGGGGATCGCTCATCTCGTCGCGGCGCAACGGGAACGCTTCGGTGCCCGACCGGGCGCCCGGGTGTTGCAGTACGCGTCGGTCGGCTTCGACGTGGCCGTCGCTGACCTGTGCATGGCACTGCTCACCGGGGCCACGCTCGTTCTCGCGCCCCCCGAGGGCCTTCCGCCCGGCGAACCGTTCGCCCGGTTCGTCGCCGAACACGGCGTCACCCACGTGTGCATGCCACCGAGCGCGCTCGCCACCCAGCCGGACATGGCGCTGCCTTCCGTCGCCTGCCTGATCGTCGCGGGGGAGGCGCTGGGCCCGGACCTCGTCGCCCGGTGGTCCGCCGGCCGCCGGATGATCAATGCCTACGGCCCGACCGAGACGACCGCGTGCGCCACCATGAGCGCGCCGCTCACCAGCGGCCCGGTGGTGTCGATCGGGGCGGCGATCCCCGGCACGGAACTACGGGTGCTGGACAAGACGTGCGCCCCGGCCACCGAGGGCGAGTTGTACATCGGCGGCGCCGGGGTCGCGCGCGGCTACCTGGGCTGCCCCGGGCCGACCGCGCAGCGGTTCGTCGCCGACCCGTGGGGTCCGCCCGGGTCGCGCATGTTCCGCACCGGCGACCTGGTCCGCGTGCTGCCCGACGGTGACCTGCTGTTCCTCGGCCGGGCCGACGACCAGGTGAAGATCCGCGGCCACCGGGTGGAGCCGGCCGAGGTGGAGGCCGTGCTCGGCGCGCACCCGGCGGTGGCGCGGGCGGCGGTCGTCGCCCGCTCCGGACCGCTCGGCGCCTACCTGGTGGGCTACGTGGTGCCGCGCGGGGCGAGCGTGCCGGACCTGCGTGCACACCTCGCCGAGCGACTGCCGACGCACCTCGTCCCGGACGTGATCGAGACGGTCGGGCACTTCCCGTTGACCCCCAACGGAAAGCTGGACCGGGCCGCGTTCGCCGAGCCCGCGCCGCGGGCGTCGGGCGTGCTCGCCGACGACCTCGCCCGGTTGTTCGCCGAGGTGCTGTCGGTGGATCCGGTCGCGCCGGACGACGACTTCTTCGCCCTCGGCGGCACCTCGCTCATGGCCACCGCGCTGGTCAGCCGGATCCGGGTCGAACTGACCGTGGACGCGTCCGTGGCCACCGTGTTCGACGCCTCCACACCCGCCGACCTCGCCAAAGCCCTGTCCGCGGTGGACCCTGTGGCTGCGGCGGCCTCGGTGGACCCGGTGGACTCGATGGACTCGGTCAGGGGCCGGACATGAACGTCGTCATCGTCGGGGCGGGCATGGCCGGAACGATGCTGGCGATCCGGCTGGCCCGCCACGGCCACCGGGTGGACATCGTGGAGCGGCGCGGCGACCCGCGCGACACGAACGGTCCGGACGCCGCGTCGATCAGCGTCGGACTGTCCGAACGCGGGCGGGCGGCGCTGCGCGACATCGGCCTCCTTGAGGAGGCCCTGGCCAAAGCGGTTCCCATGCGCGGCCGGATCGTCCACCACGGCGGCCGGGTCACCTACCAGCCCTACGGCGCGGACGACACCGAGGTCCTGCACTCGGTCCGCCGCCACGACCTCAACATCGCCCTGCTCGACGCCGCCGAATCGGTTCCCCGGGTGCGGCTGTGGTTCGGGCACCGCGTCACCGGCCTGGCCGACACGGAGGTGCGGACCCCGGCCCGGACGTTCTCGGCCGACCTCGTCGTGGGCGCGGACGGCGCGTACTCGACCGTGCGCACGCACCTGCACCGCCGGGTGCGCGCCGAGTTCCACCAGACGCACCTGGACTGGGGCTACCGGGAGTTCACCATCCCGGCCGTGGACCGACCGGAAGCGTTGCACGTGTGGCCGAGCGGACGGGGACTGGTGGTGGCCCACCCCAACCCGGACGGATCGCTGACCGGCACCGTGTTCCTGCCGTTCGACGGCGACACCGGGTTCTCGGGCCTGCGCGACCCGGCGCGGGCCGGGGCGTTCCTGGCCGAGGAGTTCGGCGACCTGACCGATCTGGTGCCGGACCTGGTCACGCAGTTCCTCGCCCACGAGCCGGGCAGCCTGGTGTCGGTGCGCACCGCGCCGTGGCAGCACGACCGCGTCGTCCTCGTCGGCGACGCCGCGCACGCCGTGTTCCCCTTCTACGGCCAGGGGATGAACGCCGCGTTCGAGGACTGCGCGGTGCTGGACACGTGTCTCGCCGAGCACGCCCCGGACGACGCGCTCGCCGCGTTCGAGGCCCGTCGCCGCCCGCACACCGACGTGCTCGCCGAGTTGTCCGCGCAGAACTTCGTGGAGCTGCGCGACCGGGTGCGGTCACCGGTGTTCCTGGCCCGCAAGCGGATCGACTTCGCCCTCGGCCGCCTGTTGCCGGGGTGGCGGACGCTGTACGCGATGATCAGCCACAGCAGCCTCCCGTACGGCGACGCGCTCGCCCGGGCCCGCCGCCAGGACCGCCTCCTCGGTGGACTCGCCGGGCTCGGCGGAGTCGCGTTGCTCGCTGCGGCGCGGCGGAAGCGGAGCGGGAGATGTTGAGCCACCCGGCGGGTGACGTCGCGCTGTTCGAGCCGGATCACCCGGACCTGCCTGCCGCGGGCGAGGTGGTGCTGGCGTGGGCGCGGTCCTACCTGTGCCGACCCCACCCCGACCTGGGGCGGGGCGGCGACGTCTGCCCGTACACGGCCGTCTCGCTGAAGAAGGGCGGGCTCTTCCTCGCCGTACACCCCGGACGGCCCGACCTGCGGGCGGTGATGACCGCCTACCGCGACTGGTTCCCCGACCTGCCGCCGCGTGAGGGGCCGCAGGCCAGATACCGGACGGTCCTGGTGGTGCTGCCGGACGTCACGCCCGGGGAGATCGACCGCATGCAGCGGGAGCTGAAGCCCGGGTTCGTGGAACGCGGCCTGATGATCGGTGAGTTCCACCCGGGACCGCCGTCCGTGCCCGGCCTGTGGAACGCGGACTTCCGGCCGCTGCGCAGCCCGCTGCCGTTGCTGGCGGTGCGGCACATGGTGGCCGCCGACGCGCCGTTCCTGCGGGCGGACCCGGAGCATCTGGCGGCGTACCGGCGCCGGTTCGGAGAACGGGGAGCGCCCCGATGACGGTCCCGCTCCCGCCCGGGGCCCGGCGACTGTGGTTCCTTGAGGCGTTCGCCGATGGCGCACCCCTGCACAACAACCCGGCGGTGTTCCGGTTGACCGGCCCCGTGTCGGTGTACGCGCTCCAGCGCGCGGCGGATCTGGTGGTGGCCCGGCACCCGCTGCTGCGAACCACGTTCGACGAGGTCGACGGCGAGCCGGTCGGGCGGGTGGGTCCGGCGGGCGCCGCGGACGTCGTCGTGCGGACCGTGCCGGACGCAGACGCCGCGGCGTTCGCGGCACGGGCCGCACGGGAGCCGTTCGACCTGCGCACCGGACCGCTGTTCCGCATCCGGCTGGGCCGGATCACGCCGACCGACCACGTCCTGGTGATCAACACGCATCACGCGGTCGTCGACGGCACGTCACTGTCGTTGCTGTGCACGGAGATCAGCGCCCTGTACGCCGACCCGACCCGGCCGCTGCCGGACCCCGGAGCGCCGCCGGACGTCATCGACGACGACCCGTCCCGACGGGTGTCCGACCTGGACGGCGTGCCGGACCTGCTCACCCTGCCCACCGACCGGCCCCGCCCGAGGATGCGCGCCTTCCGGGGGGAGTTGCGCCGCCACGCCGTCCCCGAAGGTCTCACCGCGCGGGTCGACGCGCTCGCCCGCGCCACGCGCGCCACCCGGTTCGTCGTGCTGCAGGCCGCGTACGCCGCCACGTTGGGCACGACGGCGGGCCAGGACGACGTGGTGGTCGCCACCCTGGTGTCCGGGCGGCCGGGGCCGGAGTTCGCCGGCGTCGTCGGGATGTTCGTGAACCCCGTGCCGCTGCGGGTGGGGATCGGCGGCGATCCGACGTTCCGCGAGCTGGTGGCCAGGGCCCGCCGCGCGGTCGCGGCGGGACTGGGCGGCGCGCAGGTCCCGTTCGACCGGCTCGTCGAGGCGGTCGGCGCGTCCCGCGACCCGAGCCACGCGCCGCTGTGCCAGGCACACCTCGTGATGCAGGACCCGCCCGAGGTGGTGCTCCCCGGCGTGCGGGTCGACCGGTTGCCGCCGGACACGGGCACGGCCGACGTCGACCTCACCGTGATGGTGGAGTCCGGCGGCGCGGAGATGGCAGTGGTCACCGAGCACGACACGGACCTGTTCGACGGTGCGACGGTCGACGGTTTCGCCGGTCGGCTGCTGGCCTTGCTGGACCGTGCGAGCGCCGACCCCGATCGCCGGTTGTCGACGTTGACGGCAGGGTCTTCGGCGGTGGCCGCGTCGGTGGCCGGGCCGGCCGGTGCTCCGGCGCCGTCGACCGTCCTGGAGCTGATCCGGTTCGACGCGGACGGCCTCTCGGTGGGTGAGTTGTCCTACGCCGAGTTGGAGCGCCGTTCGGCGGCGCTGGCCTCGGTGCTGCGGGCGAAGGGCGCCGGGCCGGAGGCGTGGGTCGCGGTGGACCTGCCGCGCGCCACGGACCTGGTGGTGGCCGTCCTCGGGATCTGGCGGGCGGGCGCGGTGTACGTGCCGGTGGAACCGTCGTGGCCCGAGCCGAGGCGCCGGGCCGTCACCGGGGCCGCCCGCGTCGTGCTGACCGAACTCCCGGATCTGCCGGGTGAGTTCGAGCGCGTCGATCCCGGCATCGCACCCGAGTCACTGGCGTACGTGTTCCACACGTCCGGGTCGACCGGCCGCCCGAAGGCGGTGGGCGTGCCGCACCGCGCGGTGGCCGGGATGCTGGCCCGGTCGACGGCGTTGGTGGGGCTGGGCGCCGGGGACGTGGTGGCGGCCGTGATCTCCCCGGCGTTCGACATCTCGGTGTGGGAGCTGGTGGGGCCGCTGACGGTGGGCGCCCGGGTGGTGGCGATACCGCCGGAGACCGTCGTGGACGGTCCCGCGCTGGCGCGCCGTCTGAAGGCCGAGGCGGTCACGGCCGTCCAGGTCACCCCGTCGGTGTGGGCGGTGCTGGTGGCGGCCGGGGGAGTGCCGGAGTGCGTACGGGTCCGGGTGTCGATCGGTGAGGTGCTGACGCCGGAGCTGGCCGAAGCGCTGGCCGGGTCACTGGGCGGGGCCGGGCTGTGGAACGCGTACGGCCCGACCGAGACGACGATCTGGTCGACCGCCGAGCGGGTGCGCCAAGGCAGCCCGTTCGGCATCGGCGACCCGCTCGACGGCGTGGCCCTGCATCTGCTGAACGCGGGCCTGCGACCGGTCGACGACGACGTGGTCGGCGAGGTGTACCTGGGCGGCTTCCCGCTGGCGCGCGGCTATCTCGGCGCGCCGGGCCGGACGGCGACGAGGTTCATCGCCGACCCGTTCTCGCCGGTCCCCGGCGCGCGCATGTACGCGACCGGCGACCTGGCGCGGCGTCGACCGGGCGGTGTCGTGGAGTTCGTCGGGCGGGTGGACGCGCAGCTCAAGGTGCGTGGTCACCGGGTGGAACCGGCCGAGGTGGAGGCGGCGCTGCGGGCGGACCCGGAGGTCGACGACGCCCGTGTGGCCGGTGACGGCGACCGTCTGGTGGCCTATGTGATCCCGACCGCCGGGCCGCCCAGCTGGCCGGGGGTGCGGGAGCGGCTGAGCCGTGTCCTTCCGGCCTACCTGGTGCCGTCGGCGATGGTGTCCGTGGACGCGTTCCCGTTGACCAGCTCCGGGAAGCTGAACGTACGCGCCCTGCCCCCACCGGCGCTGGACGTCGCAGCGCCTGATCCCCACCCTGGTCTGGAGACCACGATCGCGGAGGTCTTCGCGCGCCTGCTGGGTCGCCCGGTGAACCGCGACGACGACTTCTTCCTGTCGGGCGGCCATTCCCTGGCGGCGGTGAAGGCCGTCGCCAAGATCGGGGCGTCGGTCGGGGTGGAGGTGACGATCAGAACCCTGTTCGCCAACCCCACCGTCGCCGCCCTGGCCGCCGCGGTTGAGACGGGCCGGGGCGACCCCGATACTCCGGAGAACTCAGAGATCCGGGACATCCCGGGGGTGGCGCCCGCTGCACCAGGACGGCTGTCCGGCCCGCAGCACGGGCTGTGGATCACCGACCAGGCGGGCCAGGACGACGGCGCCTACGTCGTACACGCCGCGTTCCGGTTGGAGGGCGCGCTCGACGAGGCGGACCTGCGCGCCAGGTTCGCCCACACCCTGGCCGCCCATCCCGTCCTGCGATCGGCGGTCGTCGTCCATGACGAGACCCCGCAGCTGAGCGCGGCGTCCTACACGGACGAGTTGCTGGCGAGGGCCTGGCGCACCACCGACCTGAGCGCTCATGCGGACCCGTGGCCGGAGGCCGAACGCCTGGCTGCCCGGGACGCCGACCACCCCTTCGACCTGACCCGGCGCCCGTTGGTGCGAGCCCATCTGATCAGAACCGGCCCCACGACCCGTCTCCTGACGATCACCGCTCACCACATCATCTGCGACGACACATCGATATCGATCCTGCTGACGACCCTGACCACCGTGGACCCGACTTCCTCGCCCGTGCCCGGTGCCACGGACGTCCGGGGGCCGAGGGCCTCGCTCAGCACGAAGACCAGTGCACCGGGGCCAACGATCCCCGCGCCGCCAGCCGTGGGTCCGCGGCAACGCACCACCGAGTTCTGGGCTGAAACCCTCCGCGACGCCCCGCCTGCCTCCGGACCCCCGCCGGACCATCCGTACGGAACGGCGCCGACCCCCACGTCGGGCGGATCGCCGCACCCGGAATCCGGCCAGGGCCCGGCTCACCCCCGCCGCGCGGGCGCCGCCCCCGGCGCCACTCACCGGTTCACCGTCCCGGCCGGGCTCGCCCGCCGCTTCGCCACCTGGTGCCGGGGCGAGCGGGCCACCACCTTCGCCGGTCTCCTCGCCGTCTTCGCCGTCGTCTCCTCCACCCGGGACGGCGGTGACGACCTCGTCGTCGGCGCCCCGGTCAGCACCCGCCCGGCCGGGTGGGACGACGTGATCGGCATGTTCGTCACGACCCTCCCGCTGCGGCTCCGCACGAACCGTCGAGCCACCCCCCGCGACCTGCTCGCCGACGCCACCTCGGTGGTGGCCGACGCGATGGACCACGCCGACGTCTCCCTGGCCGACATCCTCACCACGGTCCGCACCTCACGGGAGGACCACCACCCCCTGTTCCGGACGATGCTGGTCCTCAACCGTGAGACGGCACCCGTCACCTTCACCGGCCTGACCAGCACCCCGCTGCCGATCGACCGGGCCACCAGCCGTTTCGACCTCACCCTCCACATCAGGGAACGCGAGGGCGACTGGCCCGCCCTCATCGACTACCGCACCGACCGGTACGAGGCGGACACGATCAGCAGGATCGCCGACCAGGTGCTGGCGGTCATGGCGGCCGTGGTCCGCCACCCCGGTGTCCCGCTGGCCCACCTGGACCTGTTGTCCCCGGCCGACAGCGCCGTCCACACCGCCCTCCGCACCCGGTCCGAGCCGGCCCCCCTCGGTGGACCGGACGCGCCGTCCACCGGCCCGGCCGTCCACACCCGACCGGCCGTCACGACCGTCGTGGACCTGATCGCGGCCCGCACCGCCCAGGCCCCCGACGCCACCGCCGTACTCGACCTCGCCGCCGCACCCCTCACCTACCGCGAGCTGGACCGCAGATCCTCAGCCGTCGCCCGCCACCTGCGCGAGGCCGGCATCCGGAGCGAGGACCCGGTCGCGATCACCATCCCGTCCAGCGCCGACGCGATCATCGCGATCCTCGGCGTGCTCAAGGCGGGCGGCTGCTTCGTCCCCGTGGACCCGGCCCAGCCGCCCTCCCGCCAACGCGCCCTGATCACCGCCAGCGGTGCGAGGGCCGTCCTGACCCGCGACGCCCTCGCCGCCACCGGCCATCACGAACCACCCACGCCCGTCCACCCGTCCCAACTCGCCTACGTCGTCCACACCTCCGGCTCCACCGGCGAACCCAAGGGCGTCGAAGTACAGCACGACACCCTCCTCAACCTCACCACCGCGTTCATCGCCGAACACGGCCTCACCGCCGCGCACCGCCTCCTCATGGTCCCGCCCCCGCACTTCGACGCCGCGTTCGGCGACATCTTCCCGGTCCTCGCGGCCGGGGCCACCCTGGTCATCCACCCCGACCCGGGCGGCCTCACCGGAGCGGACCTCCTCGGGCTCTGCGTCGAGCACCGACTGTCCGCGGTGGACACTGCGGCTCCCCTCTGGCAGCGCTGGGTGGCCGATCTCGCCGGGGAACGCCTTCCGTTGGAGATCATGATGGTCGGCGGCGACGTGGTCTCGGCGGCGACCGTCCAGGCGTGGGCGAAGCACGGCGTCCCCCTCCACAACCACTACGGCCCGACGGAAGCCACCGTCTGCGCGACCAGCCATCGCACCGTCGACGGCCGAGAGCACCCCACCCGGCTGCCGATCGGCCGCCCGCTGCCGAACGTCCGCGTCCACCTCCTCGACCGGGCCCTGCGCCGGGTGCCCGTCGGCGTGGTCGGCGAGGTCTACATCGGAGGGACGGCGCCCGCCCGGGGGTACCGGGGACAACCGGCCGCGACCGCCGCGGCGTTCCTCGCCGACCCGTACGGCGCCCACCCCGGCGCCCGCATGTACCGGACCGGCGACCTCGCCCGGCTGAGCCCGCACGGCACGTTCGAGTTCGTCGGCCGGGCCGACGACCAGGTCAAGATCCGCGGCAACCGGGTGGAGCCGGGGGAGGTGGCGGCCGTGCTCGCCGCGCACCCGGCCGTCGCGGAGGCCGTGGTGGTGGCCAGGGGCGACCGCCTCATCGGCTACGTCGGCGCCCCGACCCCGCCCCCGACCGCACCCGCCCGGAACGCACCCGATGCGACCACCCCCGACGCGCGGGTCGCCGTCCCGGACGTTGCCGGCCTGCGCGCCTTCTGCGCCGAGCGACTGCCCGCGCATCTCGTGCCGGACACCGTGGTCGTCCTCGACGCACTTCCCACCAAGAGCACCGGCAAGGTCGACCACACCGCCCTCCCCGAACCCCGCACCAACCCCACAGCCCCGGCGGATCCGCCCCGGACCGCCACTGAGCGCGCCGTCGCCGCCATCTGGGCCACCGTTCTCGACCGGTCCGACGTGGACCGCACCGCGGACTTCTTCGCCATCGGCGGGCACTCGCTCATCGCCGCCCACGTCCTCGCCGCCGTCCGTGACCGGCTCGGCGTCACGGTGCCGATGCGCACGCTGTTCACCGCCCCCACCCTGACGGCGTTCGCGGCAGCCGTCGACGACGGTGCCCCGGCGGACCTGCCCACGGTCGACCGGTTGCGCGCCGACGCCGTCCCCCCACCCGACGTCCGTCTCCGCACCGGCCAGCCCCCCGGCGTCCCCTCGGCCGGCACGCCGCGCCGGATCCTGCTCACCGGCGCCACCGGCTTCCTCGGCCGCCACCTCCTCGACCAACTCCTGGCCCGGACCGACGCCCAGGTCCACTGCCTGGTCCGCCAGGGCTCGATCGACCGACTGCCGGTCAACGAGCGCGTGATCCCGGTCCCCGGCGACCTCGCCGCACCCGGCCTCGGTCTGTCCACCGAGGACCACGACACCCTCACGACCGTGGACGCGATCTACCACAACGCCGCCGTGCCGCACTTCGCCGCGCCCTACAGCGCCCTCAAGCCCGCCCACGTCGACGCCACCGCCGCGATCCTGCGCCTGGCCGGTGACAGCGGCGCACCGCTGCACCTGATCTCCACCCTCGGCGTCTTCCTCGGCGACGCCTACGACGGCCGCGTCATCACCGAGGCCGACGCTCCCACCGACCCGAGCGGCCTCACCAGCGGCTACGACCTCAGCAAATGGGTGGCCGACGCCATGGCCACCGCCGCCCGCGGCCACGGCCTCACCGTCTCGATCCACCGCATCGCGGCCATCGTCGGCGACACCGCCACCGGCGCCGCCGACCCGCGCTCCGCGTTCAGCCGCTGGCTCACCGGATGCGTCACCGCGGGTGCCGTCCCGGACACCGCCGAGGTGTTGGACATGGTCCCCGTGGACACGGTGGCCGCGGCGGTCGTCGCGCTCTCCCAGGCCCCGAACCACCTCTGCCGCGACCACCACTACCACGGCGACGGCGGCCTCACCCGGGCCGCCCTCGCCGCCGCCCTCACCGCGGCCGGTCACCCGACCGAGGTGGTGCCGTACGACCGATGGCGGGAGCGGATGCTCGCCGATCCGGCCGGGCCCTTCGCCCCGCTCGCCTTCTCCCTGCCCGAACGCCCCCGCCCGCACCCGCGGTTCGACTGCTCCCGCACCTGGGCCGCCGCGGCCGGGGCAGGGGTGGGGTTCCCCCCGGCCGACGAGCGAATGCTGCGCAGGCACCTGGACTTCCTCACCGGTGCCGGCGCGCTTTCCGGAAGTGGATGATCATGCCTTTGCCCGAAGAATCCCTTGGTGTCCCGGCTCCGGTACTGGACCGGCTCGGCGCGGCCGGGTACCGGGCCATGATCGCCGGCGTACGGCTCGGGGTGTTCACCGCGCTGGAAGCCCGCCCGCTGACCGTCGAGGAACTGGCCACCGCGATCGGCGGCGACCCGGCCGGGGTGCGCAGCCTGGTGGACGTGCTGGTGACCTTCGGCTACCTGCGGCACGACGACTGCGACGGGGTCACGACCGCCGCGACGCCCGGCCCGGTGGACGTCGAACTGTTCTGGCACGAGGTCCTGTTCGAGTACTGGGCCGACGTCGAGGACACCATCCGCACCGGCACGCCCCGCCGCGGCTTCTACGCCTGGCTGCGCGAGCGCCCCGCGACCGCGGCCCGCCTGCGCCGGATGTTCGCCGGCGCCGCCGCGGACCTGGCCGATGACATCGCCGCCGCGCTGCCGCCCGCGGCGACCGTCCTGGACATCGGGGGCGGCCACGGCGACCACACCGTCGAACTGTGCCGTCGTCGTCCGGACGTGCGGGCCACCGTCTTCGACCTGCCCGAGACGATCGCGGCCCTGCGCGAAGACGCCCCGCCGGACCGGGTGACGGCGCGGGCGGGCGACTACCTCACCGACGACCTGGGTTCCGGGTACGACCTGGTGCTGCTCTTCAACGTCGTGCACGGCCACCAACC
This sequence comes from Streptomyces sp. NPDC047315, assembly GCF_040643215.1. NCBI lineage: Bacteria > Bacillati > Actinomycetota > Actinomycetes > Kitasatosporales > Streptomycetaceae > Streptomyces > Streptomyces sp. NPDC047315. Next base: position 43,182 of record NZ_JBEYTZ010000041.1, read on the forward strand.
CGAGGAATGCCGCGAGTTGATCCGGCGCGCGGCGAAAACGCTGTCCCCGACGGGAAGCGTCGCCATCCTCGACCACGACCGGGAACCACCGGCGGGGCTGGGTCCGGCCGCCGCCGGGTTCCTCGGCACGTTCGACCTGACCCTGTGGCAGGGCCAAGGCGGCGGCGTGCACCGCTACGCCGACCTCGCGGCATGGCTGGGCGAGGCCGGGCTCACCGAGACGCGGGTCGTGCCGCTCGCCGCGTCCCCGCTGGAGAAGCTGCTGATCGCCGGCCGGCCCTCGTGACCGCCGACCCGTACCCGGGCTACGCCTGGTTGCGCGAGCACGACCCGGTCTGCCCCGTCGACGACCCGCACGTCCCGGGCCGGACGTGGCTGGTGACCCGGTACGACGACGTCCGCGCCTGCCTGGCGGACCGCCGCCTGAGCAGCCGAGCCCCGGTCAACCCCGACCCGCACCCGCCCGGTCTGTCCAACCTGGACGACCCCCGACACGCCGGGCTCCGCCGGCTCATAGCCGCGGCGTTCACCCCCGCCGCGGTGTCCCGCCTGCGCGAACGCACCGCCCGGACCTGCGCGCACGCAGTCGAGTCGTTCGCCGGGCGGGGGCGCGCTGACCTCGTCGCCGAGTACACCCGGCAGGTCCCGGTCGCCGTCGTGCACGACCTGCTCGGCGTCCCGGAAGCCGAGCGCGCGCCCGCCGCCGAGGTGCTGGACATGTGGTACCGCGCGAAGTTCCAGCAGCCGCGCGACGAGGCGAAGCTGGCCGAGGTGCTGGGTTACGTCCGGAAGCTGGTGGCCTACAAGCGTTCGCACCCGGGGGACGACCTGCCGACGCGGTTGATCGAGTCGGGCGCGCTGACCGGGGACGAACTGGAGGTGATGGTCATGACGTTGATCGGCGCCGGTCACATCACCACGATCCAGTTCCTCGGCACCACCATCCTGCGCCTGCTCGACCACCCCGGCCGGCGAGCCGCCCTGCTCGGCGGCGACATCGACTGGTCCCCGGCGATCAACGAGCTGCTGCGCCTGGACCCACCGGACCACGTGGCCGAGTACCGGTACGCGGGCGAGGACATGACGATCGCTGACACCCGCGTGGGAGAGGGCGACGTGGTGCTGCTGTCGCTGGCGTCGGCGAACCGCGACCCGAACCGGTTCCCCGACCCCGACGCCCTGGACCTCACCCGCGATGCCCGCCCGCACCTGGCGTTCGGCCACGGCGCGCACACCTGCCTGGGCAGCCATCTGGTGAAGCTGGAGACGGAGATCGCGATCACCACCTTGTTCGACCGCCTGCCGGACCTCACCCTGGACGTCCCGAGCGGCGAGCTCGACTGGGGCTACGCCCCGACGTTCCGCGGCCCCCGGGCCCTCCCGGTCACCTTCACCCCCAGGTCCGGCCGGCCGGCCGTCTACACGTCACGCCGCTGATCGCCGCCTGGTGCGACTGGGCGTTGCACTTCAGTACCGGAACTGGCGAGCAGAAGGCGAAGAACCCGGCAGATCGTGCCCACTGCGTGCTCACCACCGGGAACAACGCGCTCGCCGGGGGGCATCGACATGGTGGTCGAGGGCACGGCGGCCAGGTGTTCATCCACACCCGCTACACCTTCTAGCCCGGAGCCGTTCGCTCCGGTCGGCCGCTCCGGGACTGGACGAGAGCTGGGCGGGTGAGGCCGGTGAGGGCCGCGACTTCGGGGCCGCGGCCCTCGGGAGGTGGGCCCGCTCAGCGGGTGGTCATCCGGAAGGTGCTGAGCACGGCCTTGTGGTCGGACGGCCAGGTCCAGGTGGGCTCCCAGAACGTGTCCTTGCCCGACTCCTTGACCCGCTTGCTGCGCACGATGGTGCTGGACGGTCCGACGATCACGCTGTCGAGGAGCCGGAGCCGCTTGTCGGGGTGGTAGAAGACGAAGTCGATGCGGTCGCGTTCGTCGGCCTTCGGTGCCCAGGTGAGTTTGCTGACGTCGGCGCCCGGGTTGTCGCTCGGCCAGGTGAAGCCTGGTGTGCGAACGGGGTCCTGGTGGATGACGCGGTAGGTGTCGCGGAAGCCAGCTTCTTCGATGGCCTTCGTCGTCGACCACGGGACGATAGTGCCGTTGTGGTCGAACAGGTTCCGGGTGCGACGGTCCCAGTCCCGGTGGGAGGGCTCGTTGAAGTCGCCGCCCAGCAGCGTCAGCCGGCCCTTGGCCCGCTCCTTCGCGGCGTCGGCGAGCACCGTCTTCGTCACCTTCGTGCGTCCCGAGGCCGCGTTGAGCCGCGTGATCAGGTCGACGTCGGTGATCGGACCGGTGGGGATCTCGCCCCAGCCGTACTCGGCCGTCTCCAGGGGCGACGGGGTCCCGCCGCCGTAGCCGCGCGGCAGGTAGTTGACGTAGTAGCGGTACTCCAGGTGGCCGGAGTAGGCCGCGACCTCGGTGCCGTCGACCGAGATGACCGCCTTCGACCAGTACGGGAAGGAGGCGTGCTCGACGATCGGGTAGCGCGAGATCACCGCCGGATCGACGGGGTTCCGGTTGTCGAAGTAGGTCAGCCCGCGGTCGGCGAGATCGGCCAGGAGGTTGGCGACCCGCTCCGGGTTCGACTCGCTGAGCATCACCACGTCCGGTTCGACCGCGGCGATGGTGTCGGCGATGCCGGCCCGCCCGCCCGGCACCTGGTTGCCGCCGTGCCAGATGTTGAACTGCATGACCTTGAGCGTTCGACGCGTGGGCTTGCCGTGCTTCAGCCCGCTCTGCGGGGCGGCCTCGGCCGTGCCCGCGGCCAACACTCCCGCCCCGACGGTCGCGCCGACCATCCCGAGCAGTTCGCGACGCCTGACCATCAACGACCTCCAGTAAGTGCCTGTGTCCACGGCCCGTCCACGGTTCGAACGGGCCGGGACACACTGTCGTGGTCTCTAGTGTCTGAGACGTGAACCGAGGCGCAACGTCAGATGTTGAATGATCAATGGCGGTCAGGCAGTGGGCGGCAGGGCCCACCCAGAGGGTGTCACGCGGTACGGGGAGTGCGGCAGTCCCAACTGACGGGCGTGCTGTTCCAGCGGCCGTAGGCGACACCGTCATCGGTGAGGGCCGTGACCTCTCCCGTGGGGTAGGGAGTGGTGTCGGTGGGCAGGGCGCGCACCGTGCCGTTCGGCTCGATCAACCGCAGCTTGACGTCCGGCGTGGGCCTCACGACGACCGCCCCCGAGGGGTTGACGGCCTGCGGTTCTCCTTCACCGAGGGACTCTGCTGTCGCCGCACCCTTGCGCCAGACGACCGCCAGGGTGCGAACGACAGTCGTCCCCGCGATCTCCTGGCCGATGATGTGCCCGCCGCGTATGGAAGCGGCGGTGGTGCCGTGCCCGTTGCCCGGCTGGAGCTGGGGCAGTTGCTCCACCACCCCGTTGGGAAGCCAGCGGACCGCGTGCTGCGGGCCCTGGTCCGCGGACCAGCCGACCACCGTGCCGTCGTCGTCGATGCCCAGTGCTTGTCCGCGGGTGTGGCCTGGAGGCAGGGCCAGTTGGCGCACGCTGCCGTCCGGGGTCCAGGTGACCGGAACGTCGCCGTTGGCGCCTCGCGACGCCCCTGCCACCGTGCCGCCGGCGTTGATGGCGAAGGCCAGACTGCCTGCCTCGGCGCTCAGGCCGGGGAGCTTGCTGAATCCCGTGCCTCGGTACGACCAGGCGGTGATCTTGCCGGTGGCGTCTTCGCTGACGTAGCCGACGGCGTGGCCGTGCACGTTGATCCCGTTGCCGGCACCCCCGTGCTCCGCTCCCAGGTCCTGCGGCACACCGTCCGTCCATCGGACGAGGCGGTAGTTACCCGTCCCGTTCCAGGCGTAGCCCACTTGGAACCGTCCGGTCGGGTCGGAGCCCGTCACCGCTGCTCGCAGGGTCCCGGGCGGTGCGGCGAGCATGCGCATGGGGCAGGGCTCGGCAGTCGACGCCAGTCGGGTCAGCCGGTCCTCTTCACCGGCGCTTGCAGGGGCAGCACCTGCCGCCGGCAGGACCACCCCGCTCGTCACGAGCAGCGCGAGGGCCGACAACACGATTCTGGAGCGTGAATACGGTCTCAAGGTTCCCCCTCCGGAAGGAGCGAAAGAAGGGACCATGACAACACGAAGGGGCGGGGAGCGATGAGAGCAAACGGCGATATCACGTGACCCCGTACCGGGCTCGTCATGGACGTTGCCCAGGCCAACTGTCGTCCTGCCCGCGGAGGATGCCGCGGGTCAGGGGGAGTAGCGGCCCAGTTCTCCCCGCAACCGCTGGGCGCGGAGGACCAGTTCGAGCTCGAAGCGGCGGTCGGGGTCGTCGATCTCGTCTCCCCACAGCTCCCGGATCTGACGGAGCCGGTAGCGGACGGTTTGGGGGTGGACCCCGAGGCGCCCCGCGATCTCGGGGGCGCCGCCGCGCGTCTCCAGCCAGGCGAGGAGGGTTTCGGCGAGACGGCGCGCGTGGGTTCTGCCGCGGTGGGCCAGGGGTGCGAGGGTGCGGCGGGCCAGGTCGTCGATGAGTTCCTCCGGCTGGAGGAGCACGAGGGCCTCGGTGTGCTCGGTGCAGTGCAGCACCTCTCCCGCCGGGAGCAGGCCGCGTTCCATGAGGCGTACGGCGGCCTCCGCCCACCGCAGCGACTTGGCGGCGTCGACCAGGGGGACCGGCGGTCCGATCGCGCCGGCCCAGCCGGTCATGGCGCGCCGCAGCAGTTCGGGGCGGCCCGCCGCGTCGGGGTCGGGGACGACGATGCGGGGCTGTTCGGCTTCCATGTCCAGCAGGACGCCCTGCCCGACGGCGGGGGCGACGGCCTGACGGGCGGGGCGCAGCAGCACCCCGGCCGCGACCTTCGCGGGCAGCGGCCAGCCGATCCGCGCGGCGCGCTCCGCTAGGGCGGCGGCGATCTCGTGCGGGCCGGCGGCGGAGCGGGGGCGGTGCTCGGCGAGGAGGAGCTCCATGAGCTCGCGCTGGAGCCGCAGGAGTTCACCGGCCTGCCGGGCAGCGGCCTCCGCGTAGCCGCGCACCGACTGGTCCACGAGGCCGTCGAGGTACTCGTAACCCGCGTCGACCAGTTCGTACATGGCCGGTGGTGGGATGTCGACGCGCTGGCCGATCTCGGCGAGGCGCCGCCAGGTGAGGCGGACGCCCAGGCGATAGATGGCCTGGAGCGAGTCGAGGCTGCGGCCTCCGATCCCCTCGCCGCGGCCGAAGTCCTGGAAGACCTCGGGGTGGACGCGGGGCCGGTCCTCGGCCGTCTCCAGGTGCAGTACGAAGATCTCGATGGCGCGCCGGATGCCGATGAGGGACTTGGGCTCGCCGGAGTCGTCGAGGATGAGCGGGACGTGTGGGTACTCGCGGCGGATCTCCTGCAGGATCTCCTCGGCCAGCGTGGGGGCCTCGGCGATGGCGAGCGCAGCGAACTGGCGCACTTTGCCGCGCGGTACGTCGTGCCAGGCCGATCGGGCTCCGGGCAGCGCAGCGGTGCGGTCCTCGCCGACGGAAGCCGCGGTGGTGCCCGGGGGATCGACGGCCGGGAGGGGTGAGGGCAAGGGTCAGCGCTCCCGTGGGGCCGTCTCGTAGGTGACGAGGGGCGTGTTGGGCTGGTCCGGGGTGGCGTTGAGCAGGGCGACGACGCCGAGGGCTGCGCCCACGGCGAGGGCCGCGGCGGCCACGGCGGTCAGTGCGGCGGCGAACAGTCTGGGCATGCTGGGGGTCCAGCCTCTCCGGTCGAAAGGTCGTTCCCACCCTGGATGAACCACACGATCGGCGCCAGTGCTCACGAGTCCCCGATGGTGCCCTTCGTGATGGCGCGTGCCGGCCCCGACCGGCTGGGGTCAGTCTCTGCAATGCATTGACACCTAGTCAAGGGTGCGCCTACGGTTCCCGGCCCATACCGCGGCTGCACTTTTCCCACCCGCGCGCACACGTTCCGTCACCTCGTGACCCCTGCTTCTGCCCCTGTTTCCTGCCGAGTTTTTCCGAGAGTTTCCGAGATTGTCCACCACCGTGTCGAGCCGCCTCGAACCCTTCTGGAGTGCCCGGATGCGACGTACCACCTCACCCCTTTCGCTCGTTCTGCTGGGCATCGGCACCTTCTTGCTGGTGCTGGCCGCGATGCTCGCCTGGTATGTCGAGCCGCGCGCCCAGCGCACCCCGATCGACACCGACGTGACCACGGTCTTCACAGGTCAGGGCAGTTACTTCGACGCCAAGAAGGTCGAAACCGTCGATGAGACAAAGCTCACCATCACCCGGAAGGTCCGCGGGGACGTGGCCGACAGCGAGGACAGCGGCCGGGCCATCTGGGACGTGTCCACGAGCGTCGACACCGACGACTCCCTGCCCGCGTCCGATCCGCACGACGCGTTCCAGTGGACCGTGGAACGCTGGGTGACCGACCGGAAGACCAACGCCCCCGTGCACTGCTGCGGGGAGACCCCGCGATTCGAGGGCGAGGCGTATCTGAAGTTCCCGTTCGACGTGAAGCAGCGCCCCTACCGATGGTGGGACAGCACGCTCGGCGGCACCGTGGAGCTCGCGTTCAAGGAGAAGACCAAGGTCCAGGGCCACGAGGGTTACCTGTTCACCGGCTCCGTCGACCCGGTGAAGACCGGGACGCGGCAGGTGCCGGGGGTGCTCGTCGGGCAGCCGGCGCGAGGTCAGGTCCACGCCGAGGAGTGGTACGCCAACCACGGCATCGAGCTCGTCGCGGACCAGAAGACCGGGCGGATCCTGTTCGCGTCGATCGGACCGAAGAAGACGCTGCGGGCGCCGGGTGCGAAGTCCGATGCCGTGGTGCTGCTGGAGAGCAAGCGCATCGCGTTCACCGAGGAGACGCAGAAGAAGCAGGTCGAGCTGGCGAAGGCCGACAACGACAAGCTCCAACTGGTGGGTGTGACGGCGCCCGCGGGGGCGGGCGGCCTTGGGCTGCTGCTGGCCGCGGCGGGCTTGGTCATGGTGTACCGGGGGCGTCCTGCGGACACAGCAGCAACCCCGGTACCGGAATCTGTCACCCCCTGATGAAGTACGGCCGGTAACAGGTGCGGAACTTGTCACCTCCGTGAGTAGCCGCAGCGAACCACTGGGCGAAAACTGTCCATCCACCCACCCGAACACACCATCCGTGCATGACCACAGCACATCAGAGCGGCCTCGGCACCCTCCGGGCCCGCTCGCCCCACGGAGCCGGAACCCCGCCGGAACCGCGCCGAGCAGCACCCGGCGCGGTCCCGGACCCGGCCCCACCAGTCCCGACCCGCTGAACTCCGTACCGCCGTGTACGTCCCCGAGTACCGCCCCATCCCGTCCCACCCCGTGTCACCCGTGTCATTCCTCCGTCCCCAACCTTTCGTCCGTCCGCCCTCCCGTGCCGAAAGTGATCCCCGCACCACGACCGCCGCACGGATCCGCCCCCTGAGACGAGTCGGAGCACCAATGCCCCAGCACGTGCCCGCTTCACTGCGCACGGCCGGTCCCCGGCCCGCTCAGCCTCAAGTGGCGCTGCCCGCCGAGCCGCGCCGCATCGTGTTCCTCTCCCGCCGCGACCTCGACAATCCCGCTGCCGGCGGCTCCGAGATCCTGGTCGACCGGTTGGCCGACGGGCTCACCCGACTCGGCCACCAGGTCACGCTCGTCTGCGGCGGCCCCGCCGCCCGACGCGACTACCGCGTGGTGTCGGCGGGCGGCGACCTCGGCCACTTCCTACGGGCCCGCAGGGCCATCGACCAGCACGTCGGCGACTGCGATCTGCTGGTCGAGGTGTGCAACGGCATGCCCTATCTGGCGCCGCTGTGGCATCGCGGTCCGACGCTGTGCCTGGTCAACCACGTCCACACCGACCTGTGGGACATGCGCTTCGGCGGCCGGGCCCTCGCGCCCGCCGGCCGCCTCGGGCGCCGGCTGGAGCACTTCGCCCTCAAGGAGGCACAGCAGCGGAACCTGATGGTCGCGGTCTCTCCGTCCACGGCCGGGGCGCTGCGCGACATCGGCGTCGACCGGCACCGGATACGCGTGGTGCACAACGGTGTCGAGGCGCCCGGACCCCAACTCCCGCGCTCACCCGAGCCGTTGTTCCTCGCGATGGGTCGGCTCGTGGAGTACAAGCGGATCGATCTGCTGCTGAGGCTGTGGGAGCGGGTCAGACCGGTGACCGGCGGCCGGCTCGTCATCGTCGGCGACGGTCCGGAGCGGGGCCGGCTGATGAAACGCGCCGGCGTCGGCGTGGAGTTCGCGGGCCGGGTCTCGGAGGCGGAGAAGCACCGGCTGCTCTGCTCGGCCTGGCTGCTGCTGCACCCCTCGGCAGTGGAGGGGTGGGGCCTGGTGGTCACGGAGGCCGCGATCCGGTCGACCCCGACGGTCGGCTTCGACGTGCCGGGGCTGCGGGACTCGGTCACCGACGGGGTCAGCGGCGTGCTGGCCCGCGGGGAGAGCGCGTTCGCCGCCGCCTGGTCCTCACTGGCGCTCAGCCAAGAGCGCAGGACGGCGATGGGCCGGGCCGCACGGGAGTTGGCGGCGGAGTACACCTGGGCCAACACGGTACGGGCGTTCCGAGACGTCGCCGTGGAAGCCGCCGCCCAAGGGCACGGCCACGGCCAAGGACAGTGCGGCCCGGCCCGTACGCCCCGGTCGGCCCCGGGAACCGCTCCGCGGTCCGCCGCGCACTCCCGGCGGAGGTGAGGACAGATGACGACCCCCGACGCAAAGCTCCGCGACGCGGCGGAAGCCGAGGCCCCGCCCACGGCCGCCCGCCGCACCACAATGAAGGACCCCTCCTTCAAACGCTCCTTCGCACTGCTGCGTGCCTTCCTGCGCGAGCAGGAGGACCCCAAGACGTGCTACGAGCTGCTGGCGCGGGACGCCGCCGACCAGGTCGAGGCGTACGACGGGCCCGTCAGCGGGCGGACCGTCGTCGACATCGGCGGCGGGCGCGGGTACTTCACCGAGGAGTTCCGTCGGCGCGGCGCGCACAGCTACCTCTTCGAGCCCGACCTTGCGGAGCTGGGGTCGAAGCCGCCCGAAGGGGCGGTCGTCGCGGACGGCTTCCTGCTGCCGCTCGCGGACGGCTCGGCCGACGTGTGCTTCTCCTCCAACGTCCTTGAACACGTGGACGATCCGCAGACCTTCCTCAGCGAGATGGCCCGCGTGACCCGCCCCGGCGGGTTGATCTACGTCTCGTTCACCAACTGGCTGTCCCCTTGGGGCGGTCACGAATGGGCGCCCTGGCACTACCTGGGCGCCACGAGGGCACGGGCCCGCCACGAACGGCGCACCGGCCGCCCCGCCAAGCACACCCTCGGCGAGAACCTCTTCGCCGTGCACATCGGTCCCACCCTGCGCCAGGTACGGGCCAGGACCGACGTCACGGTGGTCGCCGCCCGCTCCCGCTACTGGCCGTTCCTGGCCGGAGCGGTGACCCGAGTGCCGGTCCTACGTGAGTTCGCTACCTGGAATCTCCTCCTCATTCTTCGGCGGTGTCCATGACCAGTACGGCCCCAGCGGCCCAGGTTCCCCCTCCGGCAGTCGTCCGGACCACCGGCGCGACCCAGGACCCGCCCGACGGGCCCCGGTCGCGCCGGTGGCTCCTGGGATTCTGGGCCGCGGTGTTCGTGCTCTTCCTGGCGGTGTCGCCGGGGCGCATGACGTTCGAGACGAAGCTCGGCGTGGCCGCCGACCCGTGGCAGTTCATCGCCGACCTCGGGCAGCTGTGGCAGGACCGCGCCGGCTTCGGCGGGCTCGCCAACCAGTACATCGGGTACGCCTTCCCGATGCTCCCGTACTACGGCCTCGCCGATCTGGTGCAGCTGCCGGTGTGGCTGGCGGAACGGCTGTGGCTGTCGCTCATCGTGGCCACCGCCTTCTGGGGAGCGCTGCGGCTGGCCGAACGCCTCGGCGTCGGCACCCGTTCGACGCGGCTGCTCGGCGCCGTGGTGTACGCGCTGTGGCCGACGTTCACCATCGTCGTCGGGTCCACGTCGGCCGCCGCGCTGCCCGGCGCTCTGCTGCCGTGGGTGCTGCTGCCGCTCACCGACGACCGGTACAGCGCGCGGGTCGCCGCGCTGCGCTCCGCAGTGCTGATCCCCTTCATGGGCGGCGTCAACGCGGTGTCGACCCTCGCGTCACTGCTGCCCGTGGGCCTCTACCTGCTGTCCCGACCGAACGGCCCGCGGAAGCTGAAGCTCATCGCGTGGTGGGTGCCGGGGGTCGTCCTGGCGACGCTGTGGTGGGTGGTCCCACTGCTGATCTTCAGCGCGTACGGCGAGAACTTCCTCCCGTACATCGAGACGTCACAGGTCACCACGGACACGATGGCGGCGACGGAAACCCTGCGCGGCGCCGGGAACTGGGTGGCGTATCTGCACTTCGGTGACGCCTGGCTGCCCGCCGGGTGGAGCGTCGCGGCGTCGGCCCCGGTCATCGTGTGCTCGGCGCTGGCCGCCGCCCTGGGGCTTGCCGGGCTCGCCCGACGGGACCTGCCGGAGCGCCGCTGGCTGGTGCTGACCGTGTTGACGGTCGCGCTGCTCACCCTCTCCGGCTACGCGGGGAAGTTCGGCGCCCCGTTCGCCGGGCCGGTACAGGATCTGCTGGACGGAGCGCTGGCACCGTTCCGCAACATCTACAAGTTCCAGCCGGGGCTCGCACTCGCCCTGGTCCTCGGGCTCGTCCACCTCACGGCCGTCGTGGCGCGGGAGCGCGGGGCCCGTCCGGGGCACGGAGTGCGGTGGGAGCGGCGGTTCGCCCCGCTGATCGCGGCGGTGCTCGTGCTGCCCGGGCTCCTCCTGCCGTACGTCAACGGGTCCGTCCTGCAACCGGGTTCGTTCAAGAAGCTGCCGACGTACTGGGAGGCCACGGCCGACTGGTTGGAGAAGAACTCCCCGGAGAGCCGCGCCCTGGTGGTCCCGGCGACCGCGCACGGCATCTACACCTGGGGCTCGCCCATCGACCAGCCCCTCGACGTCCTCGCCGAATCCCCCTGGGCCCAGCGCGACTACGTGCCGTTCGGCACCGCCGGGAACCGGCGCGCCATGGACGCCGTGGAGCAGGCCCTGCTCACCGGCGCCGCGATACCGGGCCTGCGGGACTACCTGAGCCGGGCCGGACTGCACTACGTCGTGGTCCGCAACGACCTCGACCCGGACCAGCTCGGCTACGTGCCGACGCCGACGGTGAAGCGCGCCCTGGAACAGTCCGGCTACCAGCGGGTGCAGGGCCTCGGCCCGGTCATGACCGGCGGCCGGATCGCGGACGACACCCCCCTCCAGGTCGAGGGCCTCTACCCGCAGCAGCGCGCGGTGGAGATCTTCGCGCCCGCCAAGGGCTCCGAACAGCCCGGCCGGGCCGGAATGTACGCCGCCGCCGACACGGCCGTGGTGTCCGGCGGGCCCGAGTCGCTGCTGCCGCTCTCCGCGGACCCGGCGCTGCGCAACCGGCCCACCGTGCTGACCGGCGACGACCACCCCGGCGTCGACGAACCGGCGCTCCAGGTCACCGCCGACGGACTGCGGCGCGCCGACACCCGGTTCGGCCTGGTGAACACCAACACCTCGTACACGTACACCGAGAACGAGCGCAACCACGCCGACAGCGTGCAGGACCCCGGGGACGCCCCGCGCCAGATCCTGCCGAAGAAGGGGATCGAGCGACAGACGGTCGCGGAGCTGCGCGGGGCGCGTGAGGTGACGGCGTCCTCCAGCGGCAACTGGCTGTTCCACCTGCCGCAGTACGACCCGGTGAACGCCTTCGACGGCAACCCCGACACGGCGTGGGCCGAGGGCGCGCCCGGCAGCTCGAAGGGGCAGTGGCTGCGCATCGCGTTCGACGGGAAGCAGCAGCTGCCGTCGTCTCTTGAGGTGACCCCGCTCCCGCAGGACGGGGTGCGGGCCGCCGCCACCCGGGTGAAGGTGGAGACCGAGCAGGACAGCGTGATCAGCACGCTGTCGGCCGACGGCAAGACGCAGAAGATCGCCGCGCCGCCGGGTGAGACGAGCTGGCTGAAGCTCACCATCATGGACGCGGTGGCCGACCGGCCGGGGCTGACCGGTGCCGGGTTCGCCGAGATCGCCGTCCCCGACGTCACCGTGACGCGGATGCTGAAGCTGCCCACCGACGGCGCGGGTTCGAAGGCGGCGGCCGAGACGGTTTCGCTGCACCGGCCTTCCGACCCGGGCGGGCTCTCCCCGGCCGGTACGGAACCGGGGCTGCACCGTTCCTTCACCACCGGCACGGCAGGAGCGCACGACGTCGCGATCAGCGCGGTGCCGGTGCCCGGCGAGCAGCTCGACAGGCTCCTGTACCAGGTGGCGCCCGAGCAGCGGCGGCAGATCGTCGCGACCGCCGACTCCACGGCCCGGCTCGGCGCGGAGCTGTCGGCGCGGAACCTCACCGACGGCGATCTGACGACCGCCTGGATCGCCGGGGACAAGCCGGTGATCCATCTGAAGTGGCGCGGCATGAAGTCCGTGGACTCGCTGGTGCTGGCCGGCGCCGGCGGGCTCTCCGCCCGACCCACGAAGATCGAGATCAGCTCCCCCCACGGCGCGGCGACCGCCGACGTCGACGACAACGGGTGGGCCCGGTTCGACCCGATCACGACCAACCGGATCACCGTCAAGATCACCCGGACCGCGCCGGTGACCCTGTACAACCCGCTCGCCGACGACGACCTCCAGCTCCCCGTGGGCCTGAGCGAACTGCACGTCCCGTTCCTCGCCAACCACCGCACGAAGGAGACGGCTGCCAACCGCCCGTTCACCTTGAAGTGCGGCGATGGACCCACCCTGGCAGTCGACGGAACCCTCCATGCGACCAGCGCGAAGGGCACTGTCAGGGACCTCGTGGAACGCCGCCCCATCGATGTGACACTCTGTCAACAAGGCGTTGAGAAGTTACAGTTGGCACTCGACGAGGGCGCACATCAGGTGGAGGCCGGGGACGCGGGCCCGCTCGCGATCACGGGCGTGACCCTCACCCGGGGCAAGCCGGCCGCGCCGGCGGCGAACGGCCGGGACCTCACCGTCGGCGACTGGCAGGACGACCGCCGCGAGGTGTCCGTCGGTGCGGGCGCCGCCTCGTACCTCACGACGTACGAGAACTTCAACGACGGCTGGAAGGCCACGCTCAACGGCAAGGAGCTCACGCCGCTGCGGCTCGACGGCTGGCAGCAGGGCTTCGAGGTCCCGGAGGGCGAGGGCGGCACGGTCAAGCTGTCGTACGAGCCGACCCGGACGTACGAGATCGGGCTGGTCGTCAGCGGCGTCGCCCTGCTCGCGCTGATCGGGCTGGTGCTGTACCGCAGGCGCGAGGAGAACCCCGAACGCACGGCCCAGGCCGCGACGGCGACGGTGCCGAGCGGGCCGGGGACGGTCCTCGGCCTGGCGGCCGTGACCGTGGTGGCCGTGGTGGTCGCGGGTTGGTTCGCGCTGCTGGTGCCGGCGCTCGCGCTGGTCGCCCTGCGGCGGCACGCGCTGCTGGTGCCGATCGCGTTCGCCGCGATGGCGGGGGCGGGGGTCGCGGCGGCGACCGGCGCCGGTGAGGCTCCGGCCGCAGGGGAGGGGGCGTTCGGGTACGTTGCCCAGCTCCTCGCGTTCATCGCGCTGTTCGCGGCCCTGGTGACCGTCGGTGGTCTCGGACGGTTCGGACGGACGGCCGAAGTCGATCCCAGCTCAGGCTCTGGTCCTGGCTCCGGCTCCGGGGCGGGTGCCGGTACCGGATCGAGTCCTCAGCCGAGTCCTCAGCCGAGTGCCGAGCAGCAGGGTCTGCCCGCCCCCGACGCCTCGGCACACCCCGGGAAGTCCGGTGCCCCCGGCACTCCCAGAGGTGACGACCAGTGACGGCCGTGGACGGGCCCGTGCGTCGCGTGCCGGCCGCGCGGCCCGTCCTGGTGCCCTTCCCCGTCGTCGACGAGGTCGAGCGGCACTGCCTCCGGCAGGAGGAGCCCGAGTCGATCCACATCGAGGTCCGGCTGCCGGGGCGGGTGGACCCGGCGCGGCTGCGGCGGGCGTTCGCCGAAGCCCTGCGCCGCCACCCGCGCGCCCAGGTGCGCCAGGCACCCGGCCCCTGGTACCGGCGCCGCTACTTCTGGGAACTCACCGAGGAGCCGGACCCGGGCGTGGACGTGGTGACGGTTCCGGAGCCGGAGCCCGAGGCGCTGGAGCGGGCCAGGGAGCGTTGCCTGGCCTCCGCTCCTCCGCTGTCGGCGTCCCCGCCGATCAGGGTGGACGTCGTCGACGACCCGGAACGTCCCGGCGGTACGGCCCTGTTCCTCACCGTCAACCACACCGCGCTGGACGCCCCCGCGGCCCTGCGGGTCCTCGCGACGGCCGCCGAGCTGTACGGCGGTCGGCGTGCCGCGCACGCGGCGCCCCCGGTCCGTACCCCTCCCGGGGGCCGGGCCGCGGCGCCGCCGGGGACGCCCCCTTGGGTGCCGCCCGCCCGCGTGGCGCGCGGCAACCCGCCCGGCGGCCCGGGCAACGGCCTGCTGGTGGTCGACCTGGCCGTACCGCGCCGCCCGCCCGGCGCCCCGTACACCGTGAACGACCAGCTCCTGGTCGCCACCGCGCTGGCGATCGCGCACTGGAACCGGGAGCACGGCGCCCCACCGCGCCCGATCCGGATCACGATGGTGGTGGACGACCGGCCGCGCGGCGCGGCCATGCCCATCGGAAACGGCACCCGACTCGTCGAAGTCCCCTTCACCGTGGCCGAGCTGGCGGCGGTCGAGCGCGGGCTCGCCGCGCCGGACCCGGACGCCATGGGTGCACTGCTGCGCCGGACGGCCGACCGCACTCGCGTCCTGAAGGCCGTACACCGTCCACAACTCGGTTACGGTGCCGGCCTGTTGACGGCTCCGGTGTTGCCGGTGGCGTGGCGTGCCGCCGTGGCCCGCGGTCTGCAGCGGGCGGCGGGGCCGTGGGCCTCCACGACGCTGCTGAGCAACATCGGCCGCCTCGCCCACGCACTGGACTTCGGCGACGCGGGCCGCGCGGACGCCGTGTGGTTCTCGGCACCCGCGCGGATGCCCCGTGGGCTCAGCGTGGCGACGGCGTCCACCGCCGGGCGGCTGCACCTCGCGCTGCGCTGGTCGAAGGCGCTGCTGGCCCCGGAGGACGGGGCGAGGCTGCTGGAACGGTTCGAGCGGTGCCTGGACGCGACGGAGCTCGCCACGACCGGTGCCGGCGGGGCGACGGAAGGAGGTTCGGGATGACGGCTACGGCCCGGCCGAACACGGACACCGACGCGGGGGCCTCCGGCGCGACCGCCGAAGCAGCCCCCCGAGGACTTCGGGAGTTCTACGAGAATCCCGCCGTGCCCGTCGCCTCCGGTGACGCCCGCAGCCTGCGGCAGGCCGGGATGCTCGCCGCCGCGCTGGGCCCGGCCGCGGCGCGACCCGCCGTCGTCCTCGACGTCGGCTGCGGCGACGGCACGGCGGCGGCCACCGCCGCGCCGCTGCTCGCCGGCCACCGCGTCGTCGGTGTCGACTGGTCGCAGGACGCCCTGCGCCGGGCCCGGACCCGGCTCACCGACGTGGTACGCGCCGAACTCGGCACCGGAGCACTGCCGTTCAAATCCGGCGCGGCCGACGCCGTACTGTTCAGCGAGGTCATCGAGCACCTGGTCGACCCGGACAGCGCCCTGGACGAACTGCGGCGGGTGCTGCGACCCGGCGGCCATCTGATGCTGTCCACCCCGAACCTGGCCGCCTGGTACAACCGGGCACTGCTGCTCGCCGGAGTCCAACCCGTCTTCTCCGAGGTCAGCCTGCGCGCCATCCACGGCCGTCCGGGCAGCGAGGTGGTCGGGCACCTGAGGCTCTACACGGCCCGCGCGCTCAGGGAGTTCGTGGCCGCGTCCGGCTTCGAGGTGGTACGGGTCGCCGGCGCGCCCTTCCACGGGGTGCCCCGGCCGCTGCGGCCCCTGGACCGGCTGGCGTGCGCGGCCCCTTCGCTCTCCTCGATCCTGCTGCTGCACGCCCGGAAGACGTAGGCCGTGTGGTGGGGGGTGGCCGCCGCACTGCTGGCGAACGTGCTCTACAGCACGGGATTCGTCCTGGAGAAGCGGGCGCTCGCGAGCCTGCCGGCCATCTCGGTGCGGGAGCCCGCGCGGCTGCTGCGGCTGGTCCTCGGCAACGTGCAGTGGATCGGTGGCGCGCTGGCCCTGGCCGCCGGCTTCGGGGCGCAACTCATCGTCTACCGGACGCTGCCGATCGCCGCCGCGCAGGGCATCTTCGTCTCCGGCCTGGTGCTGCTCCTGCTGCTGTCGGGGCGGTTGCTGGGCGAACGGACGTCGGGGCGGGAGCGGTTCGCCATCGGGGCGGTCCTCGGGGCCCTGGTGATGGTGGTCCTCTCCCTGCCCCACGAGTCCCATGACACCGGCGCCGTCGGCAGCGACGCGCCGGTGACGACGATCCTGCTGGTCTGCGCGCCGACGCTGGCGGCCGGGACGTGGCTGTACGCCGTCGCGGAGCGCCGGGTGCGACGGCGGCACCGGAAGCCGGCGACGGGGGTCGACTACGGGATCGCCCTGGGGCTGCTGTACGGGGTGAGTTCGCTGGCGATCAAGGGGCTTTCGGGTCATCTGACCGGTCTGCTCGACCGGCCCGGCGCGGCGCTGCTCGGAGTGCTGGGCTCCCCGTACCCCTATCTCCTCCTGTTCACCGGCGCCTTCGGGCTGGTCATGTCGCAGGTGGCGCTCCAGCGCTGCCGGGTCTCCCTGATCGTGCCCGTGTGCACGACGGTGACGAGCGTGTTCACCGCCGTACTGGGTACGTTCGCGTTCGGTGAGGCGCTGCCGGAGGATCCGGTGCGGTTGGCGCTGCGGGTCACGGGGACCGTCCTGGCCGTCTCGGTGCTCCTCGTGATGCCCAAGCACGACCCGCCGGAGCCGATCGAAGCGACCGATCCGACCGGCCCGACCGGCCCGCCGCCTTCGACGAGAGTCACCAAGGAGCTGACCGCCCATGAACCCCGATGACCCGCTGCTGGGCATCCTCGTCTGTCCGCTGGACAAGGGGGAGCTGCGCCTCGTGCTGTCCGGCACCGACCCCGCCGCGGCTGCGCCACCGGCCGGCGACGCCCTTTACAACCCGCGACTGCGCCGTCTGTACCCCATCGTGAACGGCGTTCCGCAGCTGCGTCCGGCGTCCGGGGTGCAGGTGTCCGACGAGGAGCACGAGCGGCTGACGAGGCAGGACGGGGTGGCGGGGCGTCGACGCTAGGGCCTGTCAAACCTCCACGGTCCACGGCCGACGACATCATGCCCGGCGACACCAACGGCAAGTCGGACGTGTTCGTCCGCGGCTTCTACTGAGCGGCCCGCTCGGGGGCCGGTCCCCCTGACCGTCGAGCAGGGTGAGCCAACCCGCCAACCCGCCAACCCGTCAATCCGTCGTCCTATGGGCGTCGTCCTGCCCCGCGAGGGGCGGCGTCCGACGGTCGGTCAGGAGCGGGAACAGCCGGGTGACGGCGGCGACGGCAACGGCGTCCGGCGGTCGGGTGGCGGGGTGGGCATCCCGGTCGCGGTAGTGGGCGAACAGACGGCGGATGGAGGTCGCGAGTTCGGCCGTCTCGGACGGGGTGAGGTGGAGGACGGCGCTGAAGGACTCGTCCTGCTGCCACTGCGCCGGCGCCTGGTCCCGGTGGGTCAGCCAGTGCTGGTAGCTCTCGTCCTCCAGCCCGCGGGTGAGGGCGGTGAACTCCGCCGGTTCTTCTGCGTTGGCGGGGTCGGGAGTGCCCCAGCGCAGCCGCCACGGCCGGGCCCGGCCCCCTCGGTGGGGGACTTCCTCGATCAGGCCGTACCGGGCGAGTTGGCGCAGGTGGAAGGAGCACAGGCCGGAGCTGTGACCGAGGCGGGCGGCGGCCTCGGTGGAGGTGAGCGTGCCGACCTCGGCGAGCAGGTCGAGCAGGGCGACGCGCACGGGGTGGTCGGGCAGGAGACGGCGGGCCCGGTCCTGGAGCGCCTCCGTGGCTTCGACTCGACGGTTTCCATCACTCATTTTGCAAAGTCTGCTACTTTGCAAAGCTCTTGGCAAGCCGACGGGCCATCGCGTCAGCGGTGGCCCGTCGGCTGAGCCGCGGCCTGGAAAGGGAGTTGATGGTTCGTGACTGTCGGGTTCGGTGACACGGAACGCGATCGCCGGGTGCGGGTACAGGGCAGGCCCGTGGAGTCCTATCCACGGCTCGCGCCGGAGGTGGAACGGGGCGAGCTGCGCAGGATCACCGTCGTCGGGGAAGAGGTCCTGCACCGTCGGTGCCGGGAGGTGACCGAGTTCGGCACGGTGGAGTTGGCGCGGCTGATCGACGACATGTTCGCCACCAACGAGGTGGCGTTCGGCGCCGGGCTCGCCGCCAACCAGGTCGATGTGGACCTGCAGTTGTTCGTGTGGGACATCACGGACGAGTGGGGCGTGCGCCACGTCGGGCACATCGCCAACCCGGTTCTTGAGGACGTGTCCGCCGCCGACCGCCGACTGGTGGACGAATTCGAGGGTTGCCTGTCCGTCCCCGGCCCCTACCGGGTGGTGCCCCGTCTCGACCGTGCCGTCGTCCGGGGCCGCGACAAGGACGGCGAACCTCTGGTGATCGAGGGCAGGGGGTACTTCGCCCGCTGCCTGCAACACGAGACCGATCACCTGCACGGCCGGCTGTATTTGGACCGGCTCGCACAGCGCGAGCGGAAGGCCGCGCTCCGGGAGATGCAGGACACCCAGGACAAGGTGTTCGCCCGGCGCGCCGCCGCGGCAAAGCGGCTCGGGAAGTGACTCCTGCGCTGCCCAGGGCGGGCTCAGCCCTCTGAGCGGCCGAGCGCGTCGAGGTACGCGGAGAGCTGGCTGGCGGCGTACAGCTGGGCCGTCCCGCGGGACCTGAGGTCGCGGCGCCACTCCTCCAGCGCCTTGGTGAGCGCGGTGATGCTGCCGGCGTCGCGGAGTTGGCCGAGGACGGTGGCGATGGTGGCCAGGGGCTGGCCGCCGCGTCGCAGCAGGTGCGCCAGTTCGGCGTCGCGCACGTCGAGCGCGAGGTACTGGCGGTGCCTGGTGCGCGGGTCGCGTTGCGGGGTGAGCACTCCGGCGCGTTCCCAGGCGCGCAAGGTGGCCGGATCGAGCCCGAGGTGGTGGGCGAGGTCGCCGACGCTGTACGGCGTGCGGAGCGTGGTCGCGGCGTCCGGCGCGGTGGCTTCGAGGTGGGGGAGCGCCGCTTCGACGGTCCGTAGCGTGTTGCGGTCGCGGGCCAGCAGTGCGTGTCCGGCGTCGATGTGCTCCAGCGCCTCGTCCAGTCGGTCGCCGGTGACGGCGCGCATGATGCGTCGGCTCGTCGAGTGGCCGAAGGCGGGGACGAGCGCGAGGTAGGCCGTGAGGCCGACGGCGTGCACGGGGGCGTACTCCCGGTAGCCCGCCCGGCTGCGGCGGGCGGGCGGGATGATGCCGGCGTCCTCGTAGTTGCGGACCGTCTGCGGGGAGAGGCCGTGCCGGCGCGCCACGTCCACCGGTCGCATGTGACCTCCGTTTGAGGGTTTCGGGCACATCGACCGGGAAACCTCGTCCTGACTTTCAACCGAGTGTTCAAGAATACAATTCAGGAACATGGCACAGAGCACGCATACCGTTTCCGGCGACTTCGACCTGACGATGGAGGAACTGCGCGTCGTGGCGCGCTACGTGGTGTGGCACGCGGAGGACGTCCTGACCGTCTTCGAGCGGGCCGTACCCCACGATCCGCGCCCCCGCGCGGCGATCGACGCCGCCTGGTCCTTCATCAACGGTGCCAACAGGACGAGGCTGCAGCGCACGACGTCCGTCGAGGCGCATCGAGCCGCCAGGTCCGCGCCCTCGGAGGCTGCCCGGCTCGCCGCCCGGGCCGCCGGTGACGCCGCGTCAGCCGCGTATCTGCACCCCATCTCCCAGGCCAGCCAGGTGGGCCACATCCTGCGGGCCTCCTCCAGCGTCGCGCGCATCGCTGAGTTGGAGGCGGGCGGTGACCCGGCGAAGGGCGACGCACGGCTGGAGCGGTCGCGGCAGCGCGCCACGCCGGTGCTCATCGACGTGCTCCGGCGCTACCCGCCGGTGGCCGGCGGCAGCAGTCGCGTCGCCCGGCTGATGAGCACGCTGGACCGTTCGCTGCGGCAGGCGGCCGACCGGCCGATGGGATAGACCGGCGGCACTCACTCCCGCTTGCGCAGATAGCCGGCGCCCACCCACTGGCTGACCCAGGCGTCCATCTCCTTGCGGACGAGGCTGGGTTCGGCGCCCCAGTGTCCCGCGAGGGTCGTGGCCGCCGCTGGGGCGTCGCCGCCGTGCTGCTGGAGGGCGATCCAAGCCGCCGTGTGGGCCGGGCTCCATAAGCTCTGGGCGCCCCCCGGCTGCTCGGAGAGGCTGAGCCAGCCCGCCCTACTCACCGTGACGGAGATCGATTTCGCCAGCTCGACTTTCAACGGCCACTCCCAGATGCTCGGCGCGATGCTTGAGAGAACGGGGCCTCGGAAAGCTGAGCGGGCGCATTCTCGACTGTCGCTCAAAGAGGGCAACCCGAACCCTTCCGGCTTGTCAAGTGCCGGCAACCTATCACGTGATGAGCAAGCCTCATCGGTCAGCGACGCGGGACGGTCACGAACCCCGTCCGTTGCGGCGGCGCGCGTTTCGCCCGGGCCCTTCAGGGAAATAGCAGGCGATGTCCTCAGAAAGCCCTTGACGGCTCTCCCTGAATGTCCTCTCTGATGGGTAAGTGTCCGATGTGCGTATGGCTACGAGCCGTTGTGCAGGGTGCATCAGCGTTCCCTTTTGACCCTTTCCCTGAAGCTCTACGCGTGTATTGTGTAACAGCCATGAGACAGTAAAGGGTTGCTTTGGTGCACCGCGGCGACATCTCTTGTAGGGGAAATAGCTGAACTTGACGACTCACCAGCCGTCGTATGGCTGGAGCATGCTACGTATTGCAACGGGGAGCGACTGGCATGGAATTGATCGAGCGGGCGGAGCAGTTAGGAGAACTGGCGGCGCACTTCGAACAGTGCGTCAAGGGAAGAGGAGGGCTCGCGCTGATCAAGGGCGGCCCGTCCGCGGGCAAGACCGCCCTTCTCCACGGCTTCCACCAGTCCGTGCTCGGCACCGGGGCGACCGTCTTGACGGCCACCGGCGCACGGGCCGAACAGGGCCTGCGCCTGGGCCTGATGCGTCAGCTCTTCGGTCGGGCGCAGCTGCCGCCGGACCTCGCGGAGCGGGTGCGCGCGGTCCTGACGGACCGACGGTCCGAGCGGGACGGCGCGCAGCGACGCACCGAACCGTCCGGGCCCGCCGGGGACGGCGCCCGGCCGTGGGACGACGCCCACGCCATGGACACCCTCTCCCAAGCCCTGCTCGAACTGGCGAGCCGGGCGCCGGTCGTCATGAGCGTCGACGACGTCCACTTCGGCGACCCCGAGTCGCTGCAGGCCCTCCTGTACTGCCGGCGCCGGATCCCCACCGCGAGGGTGCTGATCGTGCTGACCGCCTGGGACCGCTCCCGTACGGGCAACGCGTCCTTCCACGCGGAGATCACCCGGCACCCGCACGCCCGCGTCCGCGTGACCCGGCTCTCCGGCGACGGCGTCGAAGAACTCGTCGCCAAGCGGGTGGGCACCATGTCCTCCGCCGGCACCGAACTCGACCACCACGCACTCACCCGGGGCAATCCGCTGCTCCTCCACGCGCTGATCGACGATCAGCTGGCGGGGCTGACCCGGACCCGGACCGGCCCCGAGGACGCCGCCTCCTGGCCCGCGTTCGTCCAGGCCGTCACCACCTGCATGTACCGCTGGGACCCGGCCCTGTTCACGGTCGCCAGGGGGTACGCCGTCCTCGGCGCGGAAGCCACCGCGCACCAGGTCGCGCACCTCGTCGACGCCCGGGTCGAACTGGTCGAGGAGAGCATGGAGATCCTGACCGCCGCCGGACTCGGCACCGGGCAGACCCTGCACCCCGCGATCGCGGCGGCCGTCCTCGGTGACGTCGAACCGGCCGGACGCACCGCCCTGCACGCCAGAGCGGCCGAACTGCTCCACGAGGGCGGAGCCCATCCGCTGGTCACCGCGCGCCACCTGCTCGCCGCCGACCGGGCGCTCACCCCCGGCGGCATCGGGGTCCTGCGCGCCGGCGCCGAACACGCCCTGGTCGACGACGACCTGGAGCTGGCCGTGCGCTGTCTCACCCTCGCCCTGCGGGAGTGCGCCGACGAGGAAGAACGCCTCGCCATCGGCGTGGCCCTGGGCCGGTTGGAGTGGCAGACCAACCCCAGTTCGGCGGCGGTACGACTGGCCGCCCTGCGCACGGAGCGCCCCGGGCGGTCCATCGACCCCCGCAGGGGCGCGGCCATCGTCCGCGCCCTGCTCTGGGCGGGGGACAGGGCGGCGGCGAACGAGGTCTTCGACGGGTTCCGCCACCGGCTCGACGAACTCGACCCGCAGACGCTGGGCAGCCTGCGCCACACCGACACGCTGGTCTACGGCGCACCCGGCCGCGGACTGCCGGCCGAGCTCCACCGGCAGCACCGGACGGGCATCGCCGCAGCGCTCCACCCCGACGACGCTCCCGAAGCGCGGCCAGCCAAGGCGGCCGGGCTCGGGACGGTGCGGGCCGCCGAACGCCTCCTCGCGACCTCGCCGTTGGACGAGGGAACACTGGAGGCGCTGGCGAAGGCCCTGCTCGCCCTCATCAAGGGTGACGAGGTGCTGCGCGCCGTCGGCCCCTGCGAAGCCCTGCTCAAGGACTCCGTACGGCGCGGGGCCACCACCTGGCAGACGGTGTTCCACAGCATCAGGGCGGACATCGCCCTACGGCTCGGCGACGTGCCGGACGCCGTCCGACACGCCAGGACGGCGCTGCAACGCATCGAAACCTGCGGCCCCGCGCCCCTCGTCGGATACCCCCTGGGCGTCCTGGTGCTGGCGCACAGCGCCGTGGGGGACCACGAGGCCGCGGCCGATGCGCTGCGCCGCGTGGTGCCCGAGCGCATGTTCGAGACCGTCTTCGGGCTGAGCTACCTCCACGCCCGGGGGCACCACCGGCTGAAGGCGGGGCGGCTGCTGGAGGCCCTGCACGACATCGAGACCTGTGGCAAGCTCGCCCGGGAATGGGGCGTCGACGTGCCGACGTTCCTGCCCTGGCGCAATGAACTCGCCCTCGTCCACCTCACCTTCGGCAACCGTCAGTCGGCCCACCGGCTGCTCAGCGAACAGCTGGCGCTGCCCACGGGCGTGGACCTGCGCACCCAGGGCCTCTCGCTGCGGCTGCTCGCCGAGAGCGAGGAGCCGAGGAACCGGCCCCGACTGCTGAAGAAGTCGGTACGACTGCTCGAATCGGCCGGCGACCGCTTCGAGCTGTTCCGCAGCCTGGACGTGCTCGGCCGGAGCTACGAGGAGATGGGCGAGCTCGACCAGGCCCGTTCGGTGGCGCGCCGGGCCAAACAGGAGGCGCCGCGCTGGCACGCGACGCGCCAGCAGCACAACGGCGCGGGCAGGGCGGGTCGAGCCGAGCCGGAGGCGACGGAGGCGCCCCCGCTCAGCGAGGCGGAGCACCGGGTGGCCACGCTCGCCGCGCAGGGGTACACCAACCGGGAGATCGGCCGCCAGCTGCACATCACGATCAGCACGGTCGAACAACACCTGACACGTGTATACCGCAAGTTGAAGGTGAGCAGACGCACCGATCTGCCGCAGGCCGCGCACGGCGCGGCGCCGCCCGGCGACGACGAGGGCGACGCTGCTGCGCGCGCGTCTTGAGACGGCTCGAAACGATGGCCCGGGGGACGTCCCCCGGGCCATCGGCGTTCGCGGCCCCGGACCGGCGAATCGGGGTAGGGATCCCTGCTCGGTAGGGGTGTTACGGCGGTTAGGGGTGTGGCTGCGGTTAGGGGTGTGACCAGGGCTGCGTCGTTGATACGTTGAGCTAGATCGCAAACGGTTTCCACGCTGGTCAGGCGCCGAAGGCGCCAACTGTTGACATCGAGACGGGGGTCTTGAGCCGATGACTGTTGCCGCGGGGCGCGCCGACTGGTTCCACAGACGCGACCACGCGTCGCAGGGCGCCGTCTCCGTGCGTCGTCGGCTGTACGCGGGCGGCAGGGCACGGGAGTTCCTTTCCACGCCCCGGCGGCCGGCTCCTGCCGCCGATGTCGTTGACGTCGTCGATGTCGTCGGCATCGCCGGATCCGTCCACGGCAACTGCGTCGACCGTGCCGAAGGCGCTGACTTCGTTCCGATGTAGGCCCCCTAAATTTCCTTCCCGTGTTGGGCGCCGTCGGGTGCGCGACTCGTAGAGTCGATATCCGATAAGAGTCCGCCACGCCCTTCCATTTCCGCGGTAGGCGTCTTCCCCGCCGACCGCGTACGGCGTCATTCCGCCGCGCATCGCTATTCCCTTTTGTCATCGCGCGTTCCCCCATGACCACGGAGGTGATTTCGGCAATGCTGGAATCGGCGACCAACGCCTTTGGCCGCAATGGCAGTGAGCCGATAGCCGTGGTCGGCGTGGCCTGCCGCCTCCCGGAGGCCGCGACGCCCGAGGCGTTCTGGCGTCTGCTGGCCGACGGGCGCAGCGCCGTCGGACGCGTGCCGGCCGGCCGCTGGGGGCAGCAGCCGCCGGAGCCGGAGGCGACGTGGGGCGCGTTCCTCGACGAGGTCGACCGGTTCGACGCGGCGTTCTTCGGCATCTCGCCGCGCGAGGCGCGCACCATGGACCCGCAGCAGCGGCTGGCGTTGGAGCTGTGCTGGGAGGCGCTGGAGGACGCCGGCATCGTCCCGGACGCGTTGCGCGGCAGCCCGGCCGGCGTGTTCGTCGGCGCGATCTGGGACGACTACGCCCGACTGCTGCACCGCCACGGCCTGCCGGCGATCGGTGCGCACACCATCACCGGGCTGCACCGCAGCCTCATCGCCAACCGCGTCTCCTACAGCCTCGGGCTGAACGGGCCGAGCCTCACCGTCGACGCCGGCCAGTCGTCGTCCCTGGTCGCGGTGCACCTGGCGGCGGAGAGCCTGCGCCGCGGCGAGTCGGAGATCGCACTCGTCGGCGGGGTGAACCTCAACCTCATCCCGGAGAGTGCCGTCAGCGCCGCCCGCTTCGGCGGTCTCTCGCCCACCGGCCGTTGCCACACCTTCGACGAGCGCGCCGACGGCTACGTCCGCGGCGAGGGCGGCGCGATGGTGGTGCTCAAGCCACTGGACCGGGCCCGGGCCGACGGCGACGCGGTCTACTGCGTGATCCGCGGCAGCGCGGTCAACAACGACGGCGGCGGCGCCAGCCTCACCAGCCCCAGCGGCCGTGCGCAGGCGGAGGTGCTGCGGGCCGCGTACCGGCGCGCCGGGGTGGCGGCGCAGGACGTGGGGTACGTGGAACTGCACGGCACCGGCACCCGCGTCGGCGACCCGATCGAGGCGAACGCGCTGGGCGCGGCCCTCGGTTCCGACCGGCCGGCGGAGAGTCCGCTGCTGGTCGGTTCGGTGAAGACCAACGTCGGACACCTGGAGGGCGCCGCCGGCATCGCCGGCTTCGTCAAGGTCGTCCTGTCGCTGGCGCACCGCCAGATCCCGCCGAGCCTGAACTTCACCCGGGCCAACCCGGACATCCCCCTGGACGAGCTGCGGCTGGAGGTCGTCCGCGAGGCGACGCCCTGGCCCGGCGGAGCGGGACCGGCGATCGCCGGCGTCAGCTCGTTCGGCATGGGCGGCACCAACTGCCACGTGGTCCTGGCCGCGGAGCCGCACCCGCACGCCACCGAAACCGAAGGCCGCGACGACGGTGACGGGGCGGCGGACGTGGTGCGTACGGTGCCGTGGGTGCTGTCGGGCCGTACGACCGCCGCCGTCCGAGACCAGGCGGACCGGCTGCGCACCCGCCTCCTGGCCGACCCGGACCTGCGACCCGTCGACGTCGGCCGGACCCTCGCCACGCACCGCGCCGCCTTCGAGCACCGCGCCGCGGTCACCGGCGACGACCGCGCGGCACTGGTCGGTGCGTTGGCGGCGCTCGCCGCCGACGAGCCGTCGCCCGACGTCACGGTGGGCCGGGCGGTGCCCGGGGACGCGGTGTTCGTCTTTCCCGGTCAGGGCTCGCAGTGGGTCGGTATGGGCATGGAGTTGTATGACGCGTTCCCGGTCTTCGCCGAACATCTCCAGGCGTGTGCTGTGGCGCTGGAGCGGCATGTGGATTGGTCGTTGCTTTCGGTGCTGCGGGGTGAACCTGAGGCTCCGTCGTTGGATCGTGTCGATGTCGTTCAGCCGGCGCTGTTCGCTGTGATGGTGTCGCTGGCCGGCCTGTGGCGCTCGCTGGGCGTGGTTCCGACTGCTGTGGTGGGTCACAGCCAGGGGGAGATTGCTGCCGCGTATGTGGCGGGGGGTCTGTCGTTGGAGGATGCGGCGTGTGTGGTTGCGTTGCGGAGTCGGGCGCTTCGTGGTCTGGCGGGTCGGGGTGCGATGGCGGCGGTCGGGATGCCGGCCGCTGAGGTTGCCCGGCGTATCGGCGACAGCGGTGAGGTGTCGGTTGCTGCGGTCAATGGGCCGGTGTCGACGGTGGTGGCCGGCGGTCCGGACGCGGTTGAGGCGTTCCTTGGTGTGGTTGGTGGGGAGGGGGTGCAGGTTCGTCGGTTGCCGGTGGACTATGCGTCGCATTCGGTGCAGGTGGCGGAGATCGAGCAGGAGCTGATGGGGGCTCTGGCCGGGGTGGAGGCCCGGTCGGGGGATGTGGCGTTCTACTCGACCGTGACCGGTGACGTGGTGGATACGGCGTCGTTGGATGCGGGGTATTGGTATCGGAATCTGCGGCAGACGGTGCGGTTTGAGGAGACCGTTCGGTTGTTGTTGGAGCGGGAGGTGCGGCAGTTCGTCGAGTGCAGTCCGCACCCGGCGCTCCTCGCCGGGATTGCCGACACGGCGGCCGAGACCGGAACCCCCGCTGCCACGGTCGGGTCGCTACGCCGTGCCGACGGGGGCCGGCAGCGGTTCCTCACCAGCCTCGCCCAGGCCCACACCCACGGCATACCCGTCGACTGGACCACGGTCTTCGCCGACCTGGGCGGCGCCCGGGTGCCGCTGCCCACCTACCCCTTCCAACGCGCCCGCTACTGGTGGGAGCCGCCGTCCGACACCGCCGGAGCGGCACCCGACGCAGCTCCCGAGCCGGTGCCCGCCGCGGAGACGACCACCCAACCCGAACAGGCCCCGGCCACCGACCGCGTCCCCTTGGCGGACCGGCTCGCCGGCCTGCGCGAGATCGACCGCGACCGGGTGCTGCTCGACCTCGTACGCACCCAGGCCGCGCAGGTGCTGGAACACGACTCCGTCAGCGGCGTCGACGACGACCTGTCGTTCCGGGAACTCGGCTTCGACTCCATGATGGCCGTCGAACTCCGCCGGCGGATGAACACCGCCACCGGTCTGCGCCTGCCCGCCACCGTCCTGTTCGAACACCCCACACCGGCCCGTCTCGCCCGCCACCTGCGGCGCGAGCTGCTGCCCGCGGACGCGGTCCCCACCGCAGCCCCCACTGCCGCGCCCGAAGACGAACCCGTGGCCATCGTCGGCATCGGCTGCCGCCTCCCCGGCGAGGTCCGTTCCCCCGACGACCTGTGGCGACTGCTGGTCGACGGCACCGACGCCATCTCCGAGTTCCCCGACGACCGCGGCTGGCCGCTGGACGAACTGTTCGACCCGGACCCCGACAGCCACGGCCGCAGCTACGTCCGCCACGGCGGCTTCCTGCACGACGCGGCCCGGTTCGACGCGGCCTTCTTCGGCATCAGCCCGCGCGAGGCCGACGCGATGGACCCCCAACAGCGACTCCTCCTGGAGACCTCCTGGGAGGCGCTGGAACGCGCCGGCATCGACCCCACCGGACTGCACGGCACCAACACCGGCGTGTTCTTCGGCGCCACCTCGCACGACTACGGCCCCCGCCTGGACGACGCACCCGTCGGCTACGAGGGGTACGTGCTCACCGGCAGCAGCTCCAGCGTCGCATCCGGACGCGTGGCGTACACCCTGGGCCTGGAAGGGCCGGCGCTGACCGTCGACACCGCCTGCTCATCGTCGCTGGTGGCGCTGCACCTGGCGCGTCAGTCCCTGCTGCGCGGCGAGTGCACCACGGCCCTCGCCGGCGGGGTGACCGTGATGGCCACCCCCGGCATGTTCACCGAGTTCAGCCGACAGCGCGGACTGGCCCCCGACGGGCGCTGCAAGCCGTTCGCCGAAGCCGCCGACGGCACCGCCTGGGGCGAGGGCGTCGGCGTCCTCGTCCTGGAACGACTGTCCGACGCGCACCGCAACGGACACCGGGTCCTCGCCGTGCTGCGCGGCTCCGCGATCAACCAGGACGGCGCAAGCAACGGCCTGACCGCACCCAACGGAGGCGCCCAACGCCGCGTCATCCGGCAGGCACTGGACGCCGCCGGCCTGGTGGCCGCCGACGTCGACGCCGTCGAGGCGCACGGCACCGGCACGACCCTCGGCGACCCGATCGAAGCCCAGGCCGTACTCGCCACCTACGGCCAGGACCGCCCCGCCGAACGACCCGTGCTGCTCGGCTCCCTGAAGTCGAACATCGGCCACACCCAGGCCGCCGCCGGAGTCGCCGGCGTCATCAAGATGGTCCTGGCGCTGCGGCACGCAGTGCTGCCGCGCACCCTGCACACCGACCGGCCCTCCACGCACGTCGACTGGAGCGCCGGCACGGTCGAACTGCTGCCCGAGCAGACTCCGTGGCCCGAGGTGGACCGGCCGCGCCGTGCCGGCGTGTCGTCGTTCGGCATCAGCGGCACCAACGCCCACGTCATCCTCGAACAGGCACCGCCCGCCCCGGCGCCCGCGGACCCCGCCCCCGAACCCGTCCAGGCACCGGCCGCCGTGCCCTGGCCGCTGTCGGCCCGCGACCCGCACGCCCTGCGCCGCGAGGCCGAACTCCTCCACGACTGGCTGCACGAGAACCCGGACGCGTCGCCCGTCGACGTCGCACACACCCTCGACGCGGGCCGGGCCGCCCTCACCCACCGGGCCGTCGTCGTCGGCACCGAACGGGACGACTTCGTCACCGCCCTGCGCGCACTCGCCGCCGGCGAATCCGCCCGCGGCCTGGTCCAGGGCATCGCGGCGAACGACCGCAGGACCGTCTTCGTCTTCCCCGGCCAGGGCTCCCAATGGGCCGGCATGGGCGTCCAGTTGATGGCCGAGTCACCGGTCTTCCGCGAGCACCTGACCCGCTGCGCCGAAGCGCTCCGGCCCCACCTGGAGTTCTCCCTCCTCGACGCGTTGCACGACGCCCCCGCGCTGGAGCGGGCCGACGTCGTCCAACCGGTGCTCTTCGCCGTACTGGTGTCCCTGGCCCGGACGTGGGAGTCGTACGGCGTACGGCCCGACGCCGTCGTGGGCCACTCCCAGGGCGAGATCGCCGCCGCGCACGTCGCGGGCGCACTCACCCTCGACGACGCCGCCCTCGTCGTCGCCCGCCGCAGCCGCGCCCTCGGCGTGCTCGCCGGCCACGGCGGCATGGCGTCCGTACCGCTGCCGCTGCCCGAAGTGACGGAGCTGATCCACCGCTGGGGCGACCGCCTGGAGGTGGCGGCCGTCAACGGGCCCGCGGCCGTCGTCGTCGCCGGCGCCCCGGAAGCCCTCACCGAACTGCTCGCCGCCTGCACCGAACGGCAGGTCTCCGCCCGCCGCATCGCCGTCGACTACGCGTCCCACTCGGCCCACGTGGAACCGATCCGGGAGCAGCTGACCGCCGCCCTCGCCGACATCGCGCCGCAGCGCAGCGACATCCCCTTCTTCTCCACCGTCACCGGCACCGAGATCACCGACACCACGCAACTCGACGCCGACTACTGGTACCGCAACCTCCGTCACACCGTCCGGTTCGCCGACGCCACCGGCGCACTGCTCGTCGCCGGCCACCGCGGCTTCGTCGAGATCAGTCCGCACCCGGTGCTCACCCCGGGCGTACAGGCCACCATCGAGCAGTACGACGAAGCCGCCGCCGACGGCGACTCGGCAGCCACCGCAGTCGTGACCGGCACCCTCGTCCGGTCCGACGGCGGCCTGCGCACCCTCCTGACCTCCCTGGCGAAGCTCCACACGGCCGGCACACCGGTCCGCTGGGCCACCGCGCTCGACGACGCCACCCCCGGCCGGATCGAGCTGCCCACCTACCCCTTCCGGCCGCAGCGCCACTGGCTGACGCCCCCGGCCGCCGCACCGGACGCATCCGCCGTCGGCCTGGACACCACCGAGCACCCGCTGCTGCCCGCCGCCGTACCGCTCGCGGACACCGGCGGCATCGCGCTCACCGGCACGCTGTCCCTGCAGACCCTGCCGTGGCTGGCTGACCACGCCGTCCTCGGCACCGTCCTGCTGCCCGCCACCGCCTTCGTCGAACTGGCCGTCCAAGCCGGCGACCGCACCGGATGCCCCGACGTCGAAGAACTGGTGCTCCAAGCCCCCCTGGTGCTGCCCGCCACCGGCGCCGTCCGCACCCAGGTGGTCGTCGGCGCACCGGACACCGAGGGCCGACGGCCCGTCAGCATCCACACCGCCGGCAGCGGCGAACACCCCCAGTGGACCTGCCACGCCCGCGGCACCCTCTCCCCCGCCCCCGCCGTCGACGCGGCGCCTCAGCCGGCGGACGCGTGGCCGCCGGCCGGCGCCCGAGCCGTCCCCGTCGACGACGCCTACGCCCACCTCGCCCGCCTCGGCTTCGGCTACGGGCCCGCGTTCCGCGCGCTGCGCCGCCTCTGGCAGCACGGCGACGACCTGTTCTGCGACGTCGAACTCGACGGCGACCTCACCCCGGACGCCGCCGCGTACGGAGTGCACCCCGCCCTGCTCGACGCCGCCCTGCACCCGCTGGTGTGGAACGACGAGCAGGTCTCCCTGCCGTTCTCCTGGACCGGAGTACGGCTGAGGGCGAGCGCAGCCACCGCCCTGCGCGTACACCTGCGACGGGGCCCCGACGGCAGCGCCCGTCTGACCGCGACCGACCCGGCCGGCGGACCGGTGGTCGACGTGGACGCGCTGACGCTGCGCCCCGTCGACGGCGACCAACTCGCCGCCCCCGCCGCACGGCACGACCTCTACCGGGTCGACTGGGCCGTCGTCGCGGCGCCCGACCACGTCCGGCCGCCCCGGGGCTGGGCGATCGTCGACCCGGCGACGCAAGGCACCGGCACCGCGGACGCCGACACCTACCCGGGGCTGCCCGAGCTGGCCCGAGCCGTGGCCGACGGCGCGCCCGTCCCCGCACTGGTCTGCTACCGACCCCGGCCGGCCGACGCCGACCCGTCGCAGCCCTCTGCAACACACCACCTCGTGGCGACCACGCTCGACTTCCTCCAGGCGTGGCTGGCCGATGACCGGTTCACCGACGTGCCGCTGGCCGTGATCACCCGCTCCGCGGTCCGCACCGGCCCGGACGACGACAACCACGACCTCGCAGCGGCGGCGGTGTGGGGACTGCTCCGTTCCGCACAGACCGAACACCCCGGCCGGTTCCTCCTCGTCGACACCGACATCAACTGCGGCTCCGGCTCCGACTCCGAGGGTGACACCGGCGCCGACCGACCGCTGGACGCGCTCGCTGCCGCGATCGCCACCGGCGAGACCCAACTCGCGCTGCGCGCCGGCGAGATCCGTACGCCCCGACTCGTACCCCGACCCGCCGCCGACGACGGCACCCACGCCCGCCCGGCGGCCGGCGGCACCGTCCTGATCACCGGTGGCACCGGCACCCTCGGCGGACTGCTCGCCCGCCACCTGGTCACCCGGCACGGAGCCGACCGGCTCCTGCTCACCAGCCGACAGGGCCCCGCTGCCCCCGGCGCCGACGACCTGCGCGCCGAACTCACCGCCCTCGGCGCCGACGTCACCGTCGCCGCCTGCGACACCGCCGACCGCGCCGCGCTCGCCGCCCTCCTCGCCGACGTCCCGGCCGAGCACCCCCTCACCGCCGTTTACCACGCCGCCGGACTCCTCGCCGACGCCACGTTCACCGCACTCGACCCCGACCGGCTCCACCCGGTACTGCGGCCCAAGGCGGACGCCGCCTGGCACCTGCACGAGCTGACCCGCCACCTCGACCTCACCGCCTTCGTCCTCTTCTCGTCCGTGGCCGCCACCTTCGGCACTCCGGGACAGGCCAACTACGCGGCGGCCAACGCCTACCTCGACGCCCTCGCCCACCAGCGCCGCGCCGACGGACTGCCCGCGCTGTCCCTCGGCTGGGGCCCGTGGGCGCAGGCCAGCGGAATGACCGGCCACCTCGGCCGCGCCGACCTGGACCGGCTGCACCGGGCCGGCCTGCGCTCGCTCCCCACCGACGAGGCACTCCTCCTCCTGGACGCGGCCCTGGCCGGCGATGACGCCCACGTCGTACCCGCGAAGACCGATCCGGCACGGCTGCCGGCGACCGGGATGCTGCGCGCCATCGCCGCCCCGGCACCGGCACCGCGCCGCGCTGCCGCGGCAGCCGCCCCCGCGGCGACGGACCGCCCGGACGGCGACCTCCGCACGCGGCTGGCCGCACTGTCCGGCGCCGAACGCACCACGCTGCTGCTCGATCTCGTCCGCGGCCACACCGCGGTCGTACTCGGCCACGCCTCGCCGGCGGACATCGACGCAGACCAGCCGTTCAAGGAAGCCGGGTTCGACTCCCTCACCTCGGTCGACCTGCGCAACCGGCTCGCCGCCGCCACCGGACTGCGGCTGCCGGTGACCCTGCTGTTCGACCACCCCAACCCGGCCGCGGTCGCCGACCGGCTGCGCGCACTCCTCCTCCCGACGGAGGACCGCGGGGCCGATACGCCGATGCCCGTCGAGATCCTGGCCGCGCCCGCCGAACCGATCGCGGTCGTGGGCGTCGGCTGCCGCTTCCCTGGCGGCGCGAGCTCGCCCGACGACTTCTGGCGCGTGGTCGCCGAAGGCGTCGACGGCGTGGGGCCGTTCCCCGGCAACCGCGGCTGGGACCTGGAGTCCCTGTACGACGCCGACGCCGAACGGACCGGCCGCAGCTACGTCCGCGAGGGCGGCTTCCTGCACGACGCCGACGCCTTCGACGCCGACTTCTTCGGGATCAGTCCGCGCGAGGCGCTGGCGATGGACCCGCAGCAGCGGCTGCTGCTGGAGGTGGCCTGGGAGACCCTGGAGGACGCCGGCGTCGACCCGGCGGGGCTGCGCGGGAGCCGGACGGGCGTCTTCGCCGGACTCATGTACCACGACTACGGGACGCGGTCGAGCACGGCACCGCCGGAGCTGGAGGGCTACCTCGTCAACGGCAGCGCCGGCGCCGTCGCGTCCGGCCGGGTTGCGTACACCTTCGGGTTCGAGGGCCCGGCGGTGACGGTGGACACGGCGTGTTCGTCGTCGCTGGTGGCACTGCACATGGCGGCGCAGGCCCTCAGGTCGGGCGAGTGCTCGCTGGCGCTGGCCGGCGGGGTGTCCGTGATGTCGACCCCGCAGACGTTCGTGGACTTCAGCCGGCAGCGCGGGCTGTCCGCCGACGGTCGGTGCAAGGCGTTCTCGGCGACGGCGGACGGGTTCGGCCCCGCCGAGGGCATCGGACTGGTGTTGTTGGAGCGGCTGTCGGACGCGGTGGCGAACGGTCACAAGGTGTTGGCGGTGGTGCGGGGTTCGGCGGTGAACCAGGACGGCGCGTCGAACGGTCTCACGGCGCCGAACGGTCCCTCGCAGCAGCGGGTGATCCGCCAGGCGTTGGCGAATGCGGGTGTTTCCGCCGGTGATGTGGACGTGGTGGAGGCGCACGGCACGGGTACGACGCTGGGCGATCCGATCGAGGCGCAGGCGCTCCTTGCCACCTACGGCCAGGAGCGGCCGGAGGGTCGTCCGCTGTGGCTCGGTTCGGTGAAGTCGAACATCGGGCACACGCAGGCCGCTGCGGGTGTGGCCGGTGTGATCAAGATGGTGATGGCGCTGCGGAACAACCTGCTCCCGGCCACGCTGCATGTGGATGAGCCGTCGCCGCATGTGGATTGGTCGGCGGGTGAGGTACGGCTGTTGACGGAGCCGGTGGCGTGGGAGAGCAATGGTCACCCGCGCAGGGCCGGGGTGTCGTCGTTCGGCGTGAGCGGCACCAACGCCCACGTCATCCTGGAAGAGCCACCCGCGGTCGAGACGCCCACGGTGCAGGTCGCAGGTCCGGTGCCTTGGACGGTGTCCGGGCGCGGCGGTGCCGGCCTCCGCGCACAGGCGGCGCAGTTGGCAAGCTTCGTACGGGCCCGGCAGGCGGCCGGTGCGGCGGACCGCGCGTGGCTGACCGGGGTGGCTGCGGGACTGGCCGGGCGCGCCGGCTTGGAGCAGCGGGCCGTGGTGACGGGCGGGGACGTCACATCACTACTTGGGGGTCTGGAGGCGCTGGCGTCCGGAGAGGCGCCCGACGGCGTGGTCCGTGGTGACACGGTCGACGGGGCGCCCGGTGTGGTGTTCGTCTTTCCCGGTCAGGGTGGTCAGTGGGTGGGGATGGGTCGTGAACTCCTCACTTCTTGGCCGGTGTTTGCCGGGCGGATTCGTGAGTGTGAAGAGGCGCTGGTGCCGTTTGTCGATTGGTCGTTGTCGGAGGTGTTGACCGGTTCTGATGAGGCGTGGTTGGGGCGGGTTGATGTGGTGCAGCCTGTGTTGTGGGCGGTGATGGTGTCGCT
>NZ_JBEYTZ010000042.1:0-66730 GCF_040643215.1 Streptomyces sp. NPDC047315
TGCAGGTCGCCGAAGGACTCCACGGCCGCGTCGACCAGCGTCCGGCCGACGGCCAGGTCGGCGACGCTGCCCTCGACGGCCACCGCCTCGCCGCCCGCGGCGGCGATCTCCTTCACCACGCCCTCGGCGTTGGCGAGGTCGTTGACGACGACCTCGGCGCCCTCGCCGGCGAACAGCAACACGTGCTCACGACCTAGTCCGGCGCCGGCGCCGGTGATCACCGCTACACGGCCATCCAGCTGTCCCAGGGGGGTGACCACTTCCTGTCTGACCACGGGGATGCCCTTGATCCCCACGCCGTAGAGCGCCGCCTGGCCGCTGGGCGAGTCGCCGTACACATATCCGGCGCCTGCTGGACGAGGCCGTAGTCGATTCCCGCGTCGTCGACGGCGGCGCAGGCGGTTGGGCAAGGCGTTCGGGCAGCCCGGGAAGAACCCGATGACCGAGAGGCTGGGAACGTGGGCCGACACACGCACACCAACGGCCAGCCGGCGATGTTCGCCCAACGGAGCCCGTCGGCGGGGGGCGGTCGCGGGCTGGTCCTTGCGGACGTCTGGAGCCGGGACGGCCGCCTGTTGGCCAGCGTCGTCCAGGAGACGGCCCTGCGACACAGGTCATGACGAGGGCGCGGAGGCGTGGCCTCGGTTCGTCGGGCCGGTGCGCCCGGCCCGACGAGATCACTGAGCGGCGTAGGCGCCGTCGACATGGTGGGCGCTGCCATGGGTGAAGGATGCGCGGTCCGAAAGGAGGAAGGCGGCCGTCTCGGCGACCTCCTCCGGCAGCCCCAGTCGGCCGGCCGGGTGCAGCCGAATCAGGCGCTTGCGCTGGTTTTCGTCGGCATCGGCAAGCAGGGGGGTGTCGATGAAACCCGGCACGATCGCGTTGATGCGCACTCCGCGCGCCGCGTACTCCAAAGAAGCTGTCTTCGTCAGGCCGATCACCCCGTGCTTGGCCGCAGCGTAGGCGGCCACCCCCGCGAATCCGTTGACCGCGCATGACGAAGCCATGTTGACGATCGCCCCGCCGCCGGATGCGAGGATCGCCGGGAGTTCATGACGCAGGGAATGGAAGACGCCGTCGAGGTTGGTCGCGATGACCCGGTGCCAGGCGTCGGGCGGATAGGTGGCTGTGGGCTCCACCGGGCCGCCGATGCCCGCGTTGTTCACGGCCAGGTGCAGGGCTCCGAGCCGGTCCGCGGTCGACTGGACCGCGGCCTCGACCGATGCCGGGTCGGTGACGTCCAGGGCGACGGCGACGGCGCGGGCGCCCTGTTCGGTCAACTGGTCGGCGGCCCGCTGGGCACCGTCTTCGTCGAGGTCCGCGAGGCTCACGGCGGCGCCGCCGGCGGCCAGGCGGCGGGCGATGGCCAGACCGATGCCGGAGGCGGCTCCGGTGACCAGGGCGACACGGCCCGCGAACTCGGTGGCGTAGTCGGGTGCGGGTTGCATACGGCTCTCCTCATGCGATGCGGTAAGTGGGCGCGGGTGGCCGGAGTCGGGCAGCGCCACTCGGCGGGCCGTGGACCAGGCTCTCCGGTGTGCACGGCGCTGTGGTCGCCGGCGGCGTCAGGCCATGACGTTGACGTCGGGGTCGAGCTTCACGTCCAGCACGAACGGCCCGTCCATCCGCCGGGCCACGTCAGCCACGGCGTCCAGGTCCCGCAGGTCGCGTACGGTCGCGCCGTGTGCCCCCATCGCCTCGGCCAGCGGAACGAACTCGGGCCACGCGGTCAGTGAGCGGGCGGGGTCGACGCCGAAGTGGGCGAGTTTGTAGTGCTCGGCTCCGTACGCTCCGTCGTTCAGGACGACGACCAGCAGGGGCAGCTTCTCCCGGACGGCGGTAGTGAACTCCGCGAGGTTCATCATGAATCCGC
Source organism: Streptomyces sp. NPDC047315 (assembly GCF_040643215.1). Lineage (NCBI taxonomy): Bacteria > Bacillati > Actinomycetota > Actinomycetes > Kitasatosporales > Streptomycetaceae > Streptomyces > Streptomyces sp. NPDC047315. The sequence continues at coordinate 1,874 of NZ_JBEYTZ010000042.1, forward strand.
CGTCCCCCACGACAGCCACCGTCAGCTCCCCGGGATGGGCCACTGCGGCACCGATCGCGCCCGCGAGCCCGAGCCCGATGGATCCGAAGCCGCCCATCGACGTGAAATGCCGTGCATCGGCGACACGCAGATAGGGCCATACTCCGACCACGAACCGACCGACGTCGCTGACCAGGACTCTTCTGTCCGGCAGGAGTTCGTCCAGTCGCAGCATCGCCGTGCGGACATCCACGGTTCCGTTGCCGGTACGGTCCTGGAACTCCTCTGCCAGCCGGTGCGCGCGCAGACTTCGCCGGACCCTCTCCAGTCGGCCGCGCCCCGGTGCGTGACCGGCGTCGACGAGGGCGGCGTCCAACGCTGCCGCGACGGCCCGTACGTCACCGTGCACCGCCTCGTCGACGCGGGTGTACCAGCCGAAGGCCCCGGGGTCGTCATCGACCTGCACGACCTTCTTGTCCCGAACCAGGTCGCCGCGGACGGTCGTCACCGAGTTGAGACTGGCGCCGAACGCGATCACGCAGTCCGCTTCCGCGATCACGGAGCTCGCGAGGCTGTGGGACAGGTTGCCGAAGAGACCCAGGTCCGCCGGGTGGCCGCGGAAGAAGTCCTTGGCCAGCCCGGTGACGGCCACCGGGGCTGCCAGCCGGTCGGCCAGCGCCTCCAGTTCGGCTCGCGCGCCCGAGGTCACCGCACCGCGCCCGGCGAGCAGCACCGGCCGTCGGGAGGCAGCGATGAGCCCCAGGGCGCCGTCGAGTTGCTCGGGGGCGGGCACCGCCACCGTACGCGCCGTCGGCCGGACGACCGGTGGCTGGGCGCCGATGTCCTCGCGCAGCAGACCGATCGGGACGTCGAGGAGGACCGGGCGGTTCTCCGCGACGATCCTGCGCAGCGCCCGGTCCAGGTCTCGCCGGAGGGAGGCCGGGCCGTGGACCTTCTCGTAACCCGCTTGCGCCATGGCGGCCGTGGCTGCCAGGTCCAGCCGCTGGAAGTGCGTGGGCTCGGGCGGCGTGTCACCCGTGAGCAGCAGGACGCGGCTGCGGCTGCGCACCGCCTCGATCAGTGCGGTGACGGTGTTGGACACCGCCGGTCCATGGGTCACCGACGCGATGCCCACCCGACCGGTCATGCGCGACCAACTGTCCGCCATGCTCACCGCGCCGCCCTCGTGGACGGTGGGCACGAAACGGCCCCCTCGGTCCTCGTAGTCGCAGAGCGCGAGCATGTTGGCGTCGCCCATCAGCCCGAAGACGACGTCCGCGCCGTGGTCGAGCAGTGCGGCGGCGAGCGCCTGGTAGACCTTCATGATGCTGTCCTCGTCTCGTACGGCCGCAGACGGCCTCGCGATGACTCGCCGCGGCGGGTCCGGTGGCGACAACGGCGTCCGGTCCGGGCGGGACCACCGCGCCGTGCCGGCCCCGGAGTCCGGGCACTCCCCGCTCAACGCATGGGATCCACCAGGACCTTCGCGTCTGCGGGCGAGGACGCGAGGCTCTCGAAGACGCCGGGGACATCGGCGAGGCCGACCGTACGGGTGATGAGGGGCGCGACGTCGAACGCTCCCTCCGCCAGTAGTTCGAACGTCTCGGCGAACTCGGCGACGGAGTACATCATCGCGAAACGCAGTTCCAGCTCCTTGAGGACGGCCTGCGCGGGCTCCAGGACGTCGGGGGTCATGCACAGGCCAGCCACGACGATCCTTGACCGGGCCGGGGCGCCTGCGACGATCCGACCGATCACTCCGGGGGCGCCCACGCATTCGAAGGCGACCGTGGGCCGTGCCCGACGCCCGTCCGCGATCGCCGCATCGGCCCAAGCCGCGTACGGGGAGGCCGTGGCCGGATCGACGACGACGTCGGCGCCGAGGGCCTTGGCCAGTGCCCGTCGCTCGGGGGAGAAGTCCGCGGCGATGATCGGCCCGGCACCGCGTGTGCGCAGGACCGCCACGACGGCGAGTCCGATCGGTCCGCACCCGACGACGAGGGGTACGTCCTCTGTGCCGAGATCGCCGCGGGCCACCGCGTGGTGGGCGACGGCGAGCGGTTCGGTGAGCGCGGCGAGCTCGGTCGGCACATGGTCGGGTACCTCTATGAGCAGTTTCTCCGAGAGGACCATGCGCTCCGCGAGACCTCCGGGGGTCTCGGGTCCGGCGAACCCGATCGGGGCGCGGTCGGGCCTGCCGGAGGCGGGCACGCTGACCACCCGGCTGCCCGTGCGGATCCGGCCCGTGGTGCCGGGTCCGTGCGCGATGACCCTGCCGACGAATTCATGGCCCAGGACGATCGGCCGGGTCAGGTCGAAGGCGCCGACGCCGCGCGCGTTGCGCATCGCCTCGTTGAGTTCCTCGCCGTGCCGGACGCAGTGCAGGTCGGTACCGCAGATGCCGCAGGCCAGGACGTCCACGAGGACTTCGCCCTCGGCGGGCACCGGGTCGGGTAGGTCGGTCAGCTCCAGTCGGCCGTCCGTGAGGACGACGGCACGCATGCTCAGCCCGCTTCGACGACGCCCGCGGCGCCTGCAGTGATGTAGCGCAGCTTCACACCCTGTTCGCGGGCGAACTTGGAGAGCCAGTACTGCAGGCTCACGGCGTCGATCACGGAGTGGAACCGACCGTCCTCGGTGAAGTTGACGTTGGCCCCGGTGACCATGACGAGCATCACGGTCTCCTCGGTGTTGTCCTCCGGGGTGTAGAGCGTGTGCACCGAGCCGCCCGGCTCGAAGAGGTAGGAGCCCGCGGTCTGCGGCTGGTCGGGGTACTCCCGGTAGAACCACCGGCCGCGAAGCGTGTACACCTCCGCGGTGCCGGTGTGGTAGTGGATCGGCACGGAGGCTCCCGGCCCCATGTGCACCATCACCACCCAGCGACCGGCCTCCGGATCCAGGCGCAGCAGCCGCACGCTGGTGCCGGGCCCGAAGCCGCTCTCGACCAGCGGAACTTCCTCGGTGTTGAGTGAGAGCAGTTCCGTTTGGGGGAGGGCCAGCAGTGGCAGCCGGGCCCCGCTGCCAGTGGTTGCGAAGTCGGGTGAAGGGACAGTGGACACGGGTGCTCCTTGGGTTCTGGCTGTGCGCGCCGTGGTCCCGCCGGGCCGGGAGCTCCCGGCTGCCGCCGGTGCCACGCCGGCCTCCGCCGAGAGGCCGGCGTGTGCGGGGGACGGGACTGTTCCGCGGTCGCCGAACCGCGGACGCCTCCCATGGTGGAGCGCCGTGCCGCCCCACATCTTGACACCAGACGACAATTATTTGACTCTGGGCGACATGTCGCTGATCCGGGGCGCGTCCTTGCAGGGCTACTCCGAGCTGGTTCGCCTCCTGGGCGCCGATCCACAGCCACTGCTGGAGGCTGCCGGTGTCCCGCCGACAGCCATCGGCGAGGCCGACGCCTTCATCGCCTACCGGGCGCTCATCGACGCCGTGGAGTCGGCGGCACGCGTCACCGGCGCGCTGGACTTCGGGCTACGCCTCGCGTTGCGCCAGGGCATCGAGATCCTCGGGCCGGTCGGCGCCGCCGCACTCAGCGCCCCCACCGTCGCCGACGGGTTGCGCGCCGTGGGGCAGTACCTCGCGGTGTACAGCCCGGCGATCAAGGGACACGTGTCCGCGCCTCCCGACTCACGCCACGCCCGCTTCGAGTTCCGCGTCGTGGGCGAGCGGATGCCCCCGCACCGCCAGGTCACCGAGCTTTCCCTCGGCGTCTCCCTGCGGGTGCTCCAACTGCTGATCGGACCCGACTTCCGGCCGGTGGGTGTCCATCTCGCGCACGACGCGCTGTCTCCCCCCAAGGAGTACGAGAGGTACTTCGACTGCCCGGCGCGGTTCGCCGAGCCCTTCAGCGGTTTCCGTATCCGCCGGGCCGAACTGCGCCGCCCGCTGCACGCCCACGGCGCCGTCCACGACGTCGTGCGGGAGTATCTGAACTCCATCGCGTCGACGGCCGCACGCGGCACGCCGGCCGAAGCCGCCACGGCCCTGGCGCGGCGACTGCTGCCCACCGGGGGACTCTGCCTGGAACTGGTCGCCGCGCACCTGGCAGTCCACCCGCGCACGCTGCAACGCCACCTGGCCGCCGAAGGCGTCTCCTTCGGCGACCTGGTGGACACCGTGCGCAAGGAGGAGGCCGACCGGTACCTGCGGGACACCGACATGCCGCTCAGCCAACTCGCGGGACTGCTCGGCTACAGCGAGCAGAGCGTGCTCACCCGGGCCTGCCGACGCTGGTTCGGGTCCAGCCCAAGGAACCGCCGGCAGGAGCTGCGCCAGCGTTGAACGGGCCGCACGAGCCGCCAGCACACGTGAACAGGTATTCAATTGTGTTTGCGTTTCTCCTGGCTCCTACCTCTTGATGTAGGAGAAGTGCGAGATGCATTATTGGGGCCCCGGTCCCCTCTGCGACGCCGAACGCACAGCTGGACGGGTTCTCCCCCTGCACCGTCATTGCGGCGGCCCGCCGCCGCGGCCGTCGACAACCGCTTTGGTGAGCGGAGCGACTGTGCCACGCGCCACCCAACGATGCTGAGGTGTTCCCATGTCGACCCCCGCTTCCCGACCGTCCGGCACGCCCGCGCCCAAGCCCGCCACTGAGGCGACGGTTCGCGCCCAGCAGGCGTTCGCTGCCGGGCTGCCCTTCGGTGACCTCCGGGACTTCGAGGACGCGGAGCGCGGCTTCCTCGGCACGATCGACCCGCCGGTGATCCACCGTGCCGACGGCCGCCCCATGATCGACCTCTCGCAGTACGCCTTCCTCGCCTCCGACGAGGCGCCGCCCACGGTCAACCCGAGCCTGTGGCGCCACGCCCGCCTCACGGCGCACCACGGGCTGTACAAGGTGATCGACGGCGTCTACCAGATCCGCGGCTTCGACCAGGCCAACATGACGGTCGTCGAGGGCGACACCGGAGTGATCGTGATCGATCCGCTGATCTACGCCGAAACGGCCCGGGCGGCTCTCGACCTGTACTTCGCCCATCGTCCGCGCCGCCCCGTCGTCGCGGTCGTGTACACCCATAGCCACGGCGACCACTTCGGAGGCGTCAAGGGAGTCGTCGACGAAGCCGATGTCGCGGCCCGTCGCGTCACCGTGATCGCACCGGACGGCTTCCTCAAGGAAGCCGTCTCGGAGAACGTCTACGCGGGCAATGCCATGACCCGCCGCGCCCTCTACATGTACGGCCCGGTCCTCGGCCGGGGTCCGCGGGGTCAGGTCAGCGCCGGCCTCACCGCCACCCCGGCCCACGGCGGCACCTTCACCCTCGTACCGCCCACGGACACCGTGCGGGAGACCGGCGAGCGACGCACCGTCGACGGCGTCGAGATGGTCTTCCAGATGGCCAACGGCACCGAGGCACCCTCCGAATTCATGATCCACTTCCCCGGGCTGCGGATGTTCTGTTCGGCGGAGGACGCCGTACACACCATGCACAACCTCTACACCCTGCGCGGCGCCGAAGTCAGGGACGCCTCCGCGTGGTGGAAGAAACTCGACGAATCCATCGAACTGTTCGGCGCCGACACCGACGTGATCATCGCCCAGCACCACTGGCCCCGTTGGGGCAACGCCGATGTGATCGTCTTCCTGGAACGTCAGCGGGACCTCTACAAGTATCTGCACGACCAGTCGCTGCGCCTGGCCAACCACGGCCTGACCATGACGGAACTGGCCGAGCGCGTCGAACTCCCGCCGGCGCTGACGCAGGAATGGCACCTACGAGGGTTCTACGGCACGGTCAACCACAACGCCAAGGCCGTCTATCAGCGCTACCTCGGCTGGTACGACAGCCACCCCGCCCACCTGCACCCTCTCCCCGCCGCACAATCCGCACCCCGCTACGTCGCCGCGATGGGCGGACCGGACGCCCTCCTGACCTCCGCCCGTGAGGCGTTCGACGCCGGGGAGTACCGATGGGTCGCCGAACTCCTGACTCATCTGGTGTTCGCCGAGCCGGACAACGCAGAGGCCCGCCACCTGCAAGCCGACGCCCTGGAGCAGCTCGGCTACCAGGCCGAGAGCGCCGTGTGGCGCAACGAGTACCTGATGGGCGCCCTCGAACTGCGCGAAGGCGTACGCGACCTGGGCGCCGTCAAGCTCACCACCCCGGACGTCCTGGCGGCGATGACGACGGACATGCTCCTCGACTACCTCGGCATCCGACTCGACGGCCCGGCGGCATGGGGGTGCGACAGCTCCTTCGACTGGGTCTTCCGGGAGGCCGACGGCAGCGAGGTCCGCTACGCGGTCCGACTCCGCAACGGCACCCTCGTCCACACCCCCGGCAAGGAGCTGAAGCACCCCGACGCCACGGTCGTCTGGGACCGCGACGCGTTCGAGCGGGTCGTCTTCGCCGACGGAGATCTCGGGACGGAGATCGAGTCCGGCACCGTGCGGGTGGACGGAGACCGGAAGGTCCTGATCGAACTGTTCGACCTGCTCGACGACTTCCCGTTCTGGTTCCCGATCGTCACTCCCTGACGCCGCCACAGTTCTTCCGGTCTCCTACGCGAGCAGTTTGCCGCATCGCGGCGAATCCGGCCCGGTCCTCGCTGCCGCGGCCGGACCGCCGCCGCCCAACCGCCTTCCCGGACCCGCCGAAGCCGTCGGGCCGCCCCCGGAGGATGTCGTGTACCTCACCCAGCCCCTGCACAGAGCTCTCGACCAGTTTCCCCAACGGACCATGACCATCTGCGGCGACCGGACGCGGACCACGCGCGAGGTGGCGGACCGGGTAGCCCGGCTCGCCGGCGCGTTCCGAGCCCTTGGCATCACCGAAGGTGACCGGGTGGGCATGCTCGCCCTCAACTCCGATCGCTACCACGAGTACTTCTACGCCACCTGGTGGACGGGCGGCATCGTCACTCCGCTGAACATCCGCTGGTCACCCGCTGAAATGGCGTACGCCCTGACCGACTCGGGCACAGAGGTCCTACTGGTGGACGACGCCTACGCCCACCTGGCGCCCGAACTGCGTAGACGCTGCCCCGGCCTCCGTACCGTCATCCACTGCGGCGACACCCCGACTCCCAACGACATGCTCTCCTACGAGGACCTCCTCACCACGGCCGACGCCGTCGAGGACGTCCGCCGAGGAGGTGACCAGGTCGCGGCTCTCCTCTACACGGGCGGCACCACCGGGCTCCCAAAGGGCGTCATGGCCACCCATCGTTCCCTGACGACCTCGGCCTTCGGTTCCGTACTCGTCGACGAAGCCGTCGAACGGGGCGGGACAGTCCTGCTGACGGCACCCATGTTCCACGTCGCCGCGTTCCTGAGCTGGTTCTCGCAGTCCCTCATGGGCGGCACCCTGGTCTTCCTGCCCACCTTCACCCCGGACGGGTTCCTCGACGCGGTGCAGCGCCACCACGTGTCCACCACCATCCTGGTACCCGTCATGGTGCAGGCCGTCTGCGAACACCCGGACTTCGCCGCCTACGACACGTCCAGCCTCCGGTCCGTGATCTACGGCGGCGCGGGCAGCCCCGAGGCGCTCCTCCACCAGACGATGGAGGCGTTCCCCCGGGCCCGCTTCACCCAGGGCTACGGCATGACCGAAACCGGGGTCCTGACCATGCTGACACCCGGCGACCACGTGACAGGCGGCTCCCGCCTGCGCTCCGTGGGCCGGGCGACCCCCGCGGTCGAACTGGCCGTCTTGGCCCCCGGCGGAACGCGCCTGCCGCCGGGCGAGGTAGGCGAAGTCGCCGCGCGCGGCGACAACCTGATGCTCGGCTACTGGGGACAACCGGAGGCTACCGCCGAGGCACTGCGCGACGGCTGGATGCACACGGGCGACGGCGGATACCTCGACGAGGACGGCTACCTCTACATCGTCGACCGCCTGAAAGACATGATCATCACAGGAGGTGAGAACGTGTACTCGGCCGAAGTGGAGAACGCCCTGGCATCCCACCCATCGGTCGCCTCCTGCGCCGTCATCGGCGTCCCCGACACACGATGGGGCGAACGCGTCCATGCCGTCGTCGTCCCGCGCCCGGGACAGTCCCCGTCCGCCGACGCCCTGCGCGCCCATGTCAAGACCCTGATCGCCGGATACAAGGCACCCCGCTCCTTCGCCTTCGTCGAATCCCTGCCCCTGACCGCCACGGGCAAGATCCTCAAGCGCTCCTTGCGCCAGGCGCACGGACCGGCATGAACGGGTGGCGACCCAACCCGGGACACCTTGGACCTCCCGCAGGATCGGCGCGCGCGGACGGTAGCCGACCACCGCCCGGCGTTCGCACGCGATGAAGCGGAGCCGGCACGCTACCGGCCCGCGGGCGGTGCGCACCATTCAGTCGGCACGGCTGCGCTTCCGCTCCGCGGTGCCGCCGAAGCGACTCAACAACCCAGGAAGCTCAGCCGCACCTGACGGTCGGCGTTGTCGACGTTCGTGTCGACGAGGCAGACCGACTGCCACGTCCCCAGTTCCAACCGGCCTCCGATCACCGGCAGCGTCGCATGCGGCGGTACCAAGGCCGGGAGGACGTGGTCGCGGCCGTGGCCGGGGGTGCCGTGGCGGTGTTGCCAGCGGTCATCGCTCGGCAGGAGGGTGTGGAGCGCGGCCAGGAGGTCGTCGTCGCTGCCCGCGCCCGTCTCGATGACCGCGATGCCCGCCGTGGCGTGCGGGACGAAGACGTTCAGCAGGCCGTCGCGGCCGTTCGCGGACTGTTGGAGGAAGCGTTCACAGGCGGCGGTCAGGTCGGTGACCGTCTCGGTCGAGCCGGTGGTGATCTGGAGCGTCGTCGTGCTGAAGGATCCGGGCATGGGGTCATTGTCCCCGGCCGGTCGGCGGGAAGAATCCCGCCGGGCCGCTAGTTGGTAGAAGCATGAACAACTTCGGGGCGCGGGACGTGGACGTGGTCGTCGTCGGCGCCGGACAGGCGGGGCTGTCCGGCGCCTTTCATCTGCGGCGCGTCGGGCTGGTGCCCGGGCGGGACTTCGTGGTGTTCGACCACTCCCCCGAGCCCGGTGGGGCCTGGCAGTTCCGTTGGCCGTCCCTGACGTACGGCAAGGTGCACGGCATGCACGCGCTGCCGGGGATGGAGCTGACCGGTGCGGACGACGCGCGGCCGTCGTCCGAGGTGATCGGCGAGTACTTCGCGGCGTACGAGGAGCGGTTCGACCTGCGGGTGCAGCGGCCCGTGGACGTGGCGGCCGTGCGGGCGGACGAGGGGGGCCGGCTGCTGGTGGAGACCTCGGCGGGGAACTGGTCCGCGCGGGCGCTGATCAATGCGACGGGCACGTGGGACCGGCCGTTCTGGCCGCGTTACCGGGGGCAGGAGTCCTTCCGCGGGCGGCAGTTGCACACGGCCGACTATCCGGGGCCGAAGGAGTTCGCCGGGCTGCGGGTGGTCGTGGTCGGCGGCGGGGCGTCGGGGACGCAGCACCTGTTGGAGATCGCCGAGCACGCCGCGGAGACGACCTGGGTGACCCGCCGGCCGCCGGTCTTCCGCGAGGGGCCGTTCGACGAGAACGTGGGGCGGGCCGTGGTGGCGAAGGTGGACGAGCGGGTGCGGCTCGGGCTGCCGCCGCAGAGCGTGGTGTCGGTGACGGGGCTGCCGCTCAACGACGCGCTGCGGGCCGCGCGCGAGCGCGGGATCCTGGACCGGTTGCCGATGTTCGACCGGATCACGCCGACCGGTGTGGCCTGGGACGACGGTCGTACGGTGGACGCCGACGTGATCCTGTGGGCCACCGGCTTCCGCGCGGTGCTCGACCACCTGGCGCCGCTGCGGCTGCGCGAGCCGGGCGGCGGGATCGCGATGGACGGTACGCGTGCCGTACGGGACGAGCGCGTCCATCTCGTCGGCTACGGGCCGTCGGCCTCGACGATCGGCGCCAACCGGGCGGGGCGCGCCGCGGTGCGGGAGATCAAGGAGCTGTTGGAGCGGGCGCCGGCGCTGGTGTAGCGCGTACCGCCCGCCCTCACGAAGCGACCGGAGCGACCGGAGCAGCCGGAGCGACCGAACGCGCGTCGCGGCGGACCAGTTCCGCGTAGCGTCCGTCGAGCGCGAGGAGTGCGTCGTGGCCTCCGCGCTCCGCGATCCGGCCGCCGTCCAGGACCACGATCTCGTCCGCGTCCCGGACGGTGGACAGCCGGTGCGCGATGGTGATCGTGGTGCGGCCCGCCGAGAGCGCGTCGATGGCTTCCTGGACCGCTTGCTCGGTACGGGTGTCCAGCGCGCTGGTCGCCTCGTCGAGGATCAGCACCGGGGGGTCGCGCAGGATGGTGCGGGCGATGGCCAGGCGCTGCTTCTCCCCGCCGGAGAAGCGGTATCCGCGCTCGCCGACCACCGTGTCGTAGCCCTCGGGGAGCGCGGCGATGTGGTCGTGGATCTGGGCCGCCCGGGCCGCCTGCTCGATCTCCGCGTCCGTGGCGTCCGGTTTGGCGAAGCGCAGGTTGTCGGCGACGGAGGCGTGGAAGAGGTACGTCTCCTGCGAGACCACGCCCACCGCGCGGGCCAGGGTGTCGAAGTCCAGGTCGCGGACGTCGACCCCGTCGAGGGTGACGCGACCGCCGGTGACGTCGTACAGCCGGGGCACCAGATAGCTGAGCGTGGACTTGCCGGAGCCGGTGGGGCCGACGACGGCCAGGCTGCCGCCCGCCGGGACGCTCACGTCGACCCCGTCGAGGGTGAGCGCCGACTGCTGGGGGTCGTACGCGAAGTCGACGCCCTCGAAGCGCACCTCGCCGCGGACCCGCGCCAGCCGCACGGGCTCGGCGGGCTCGGTGATGTCGACGGGCAGGTCGAGGTATTCGAAGATGCGCTGGAACAGGGCGAGGGAGGTCTGGATGTCGACGCCGGTGGACAGCAGGCTGACCGCGGGCCGGAACAGGCCCTGCTGGAGGGTGACGAAGGCGACCAGGGTGCCCAGGGAGATCGTCGCCCCGCCTTGCAGGGCGAAGCCGGCGGCCCAGTAGATCAGGGCGGGCATCGCGGCCATGACGATGCCGATGGTCGACATCCGCCACCGGCCGGCGAGGCTGGCGCGCACTTCGAGGTCGACCAGGCGCTCGGACTCCGCAGCGAAGGAGCGGGTGAGGGAGTCGGCTCGGCCCATGGTGCGGCCCAGCAGGATGCCGCTCACGGAGAGGGATTCGGTGACGGTGGCGGCCATGGCCGCCATCTGCTTCTGCCGCTGGGTGGTGATCTTCTTGCGCTCGCGGCCGACCCGGCGGCTGATCCAGACGAAGACCGGCAGCATCAGCAGCGAGACGAGGGTCAGCCGCCAGTCCAGGGCGAGCATGGCGACGACGGTGGCGACCACGGCCGTGAGGTTGGAGACCAGGGAGGTGGCGGTGGAGGTGACCGTCGCCTGCATACCGCCGATGTCGTTGGCTATCCGGGACTGGACCTCGCCCGTGCGCGTGCGCGTGAAGAACGCCAGCGGCATGCGCTGGAGCTGGGCGTAGACCGCGGTGCGCAGATCGTGCATGACGCGCTGGCCGACCGTGGTCGATATCAGGGTCTGCAGGACGCCGAAGACGCTGGTCAGCACCGCGATGAGGATCATGCCGAGGGCCAGCAGGGTGAGCAGGCCGGTACGCCCCTGGGGGATCGCGGTGTCCAGGATCGCCTTCAGCAGGAACGGGGAGGCGACGGAGACCAGGGACGCCGCGCCGACGAGCAGCCCGACGAGGGCGAGCCGGCCGCGGTAGGGCGCAAAGAGCCGGAGGATCCGCCGCACCTGCGCGGGCGGCTGCTCCGACTGCTTGTCCGGTGGCGTCCAGGTGATCGTTTCGGGGCGCATGGTCTCCTTCGCGGGTGCGCGGGTGCGCTGGTCGTCTGGGTGGCGGGTCGTGGGCTCCGGGCCTTCCTCTCCTCGATAGCCCCGCGGGCGCGCGTGCGCGCGACCGACCTTTGCGAGCGTAGCTCACTGTTACCTATGTACACAATGAATTAGGTCCTGTTATTGTTCCCGCATGACCACCCCCGATCCGGACGGCCTGCTGGCCGAGCAGTTGCTACGGCTCAGCAGACGGCTCCACCGCAGCCAGCAGCGGCATCTGGACGGGGCCGGGATCACCATCACGCCGGCGCAGTCCCGGCTGCTGCGGGTGCTCTCGCACTACGACGAGCCGCCCCGGATGTCCGATCTCGCCGACCGGCTGGAGGTGGTGCCGCGCGCCATCACCAGTCTGGTGGACGGACTGGAGGCGAGCGGTCGGGTCCGTCGCGCCCCCGACCCGAAGAACCGCCGGGTGATCCGCATCGAGCTCACGGACACCGGCCGCACCACCCTTGGGGCGCTGCACGCGGTGCGCCGCGCCGCCGCGGAGGACATCCTCGCCCCCTTGAGCGCCGAACAGCGCACGGCGTTCGGCGGACTGCTGTCGACGCTCGTCGACGGCGCGGGGCGACAGGACTGCTGACGCCCGGCCCACAAGACGCACACGCCATGGCCGCGCCGAGAGGCCGAGAGAGCGTGCACCGAGAGAACGACAGACCAGCTGAGCCCAGAGGGGACCGTCGACCATGCCGGACCTGCCGAACCGCCCGCGGACGGCGCACCCGTCGCGCCGAGCACCACATCTGCCCCGGCTGCCGCAGCTGCCGCTGCTGGAGCCCGACCCCGCCGCGCTGAGGCCGCACGAGCGACGTACGCCCGCGGCCGACCGGGTCCCCGACGACCTCGCCCACGGCGCCGACGAGCGCCTGCGCGACGACCTGACCCGGCTGCTCGGCGCCGACAAGACAGACGAGACCGACAAGGCCAGCAAGGCCGACAACGTGCTGTGGAAGGTCTCCGACCTGGTGAAGTACGCGTCGGACGCCAGCCCGTACCGCTTCCTGCCCCGGGTGGTCGTGATCGCCGAGGACGTCGCCGACGTCTCCGCCGTCCTCGCGTACGCCCGCGCCGAGGGCCGCAACGTCGTCTTCCGCGCCGCCGGCACCTCGCTCAACGGCCAGGCCCAGGGCGAGGACATCTTGGTGGACGTGCGCCGCCACTGGGCGGGCGTCGAGGTGCTGGACGACGGCGCGCGCGCCCGCATCCGCCCCGGCACCACGGTCTTCCGCGCCAACGCCGCCCTCGCCCGGCACGGCCGGGTGCTCGGCCCCGACCCGGCCAGCTCCATCGCCTGCACCATCGGCGGCGTGGTGGCCAACAACGCGTCCGGCATGACCGCGGGCACCACCCGCAACTCCTACCGCACCGTCGCGTCGCTCACCTTCGTCCTGCCGTCCGGGACGGTCGTGGACACCGCGGCCCCGGACGCGGACGAACTCCTGGCGCGCGCCGAGCCGGAGCTGTGCGAGCAGCTGCTGGCCCTGAAGGCGGAGATCGAGGCCGACGCCGGGCTGACCGCCCGCATCCGCGCCAAGTACGAGATCAAGAACACCAACGGCTACCGCCTGGACGCCTTCCTCGACGGCCGCACCCCGGTGGAGGTCCTGCGCGGTCTGTTGGTCGGTTCCGAAGGCACCTTCGGCTTCATCTCCGAGGTCGTCTTCGACACCCTGCCGCTGGACCGCGAGGTCTCCACGGCGCTGTTGTTCTTCCCTTCCCTGACCGCCGCCGCGGCTGCCGTCCCCCTCTTCAACGAAGCGGGCGCGCTCGCCGTCGAGCTGATGGACGGCAACACCCTGCGCGCCTCCGTGAGCGTGGCCGGCGTTCCCGGCGACTGGGCGCGGCTGCCGAAGGAGGCCGCGGCCCTCCTGGTGGAGTTCCGCGCGCCGGACCGGGCGCGGCAGGAGGCGTACGAACGGGCCGCGGCCCGTGTCGCCGAGGGGCTGGAGCTGATCGCGCCGGTGCCCTCGGTGCACAACGAGTTCACCCGGGACGCCGCCACGATCGCCGGCTACTGGAAGGCCCGCAAGGCGTTCGTGACCGCGGTCGGCGGCGCGCGCCCGGCCGGTACGACCCTGATCACGGAGGACTTCGCGGTGCCGCCGGGGCGGCTCGCCGAGGCGTGCGAGGCCCTGCTCGAACTCCAGACGCGGCACGGGTTCGACGCCGCCGTGGCCGGTCACGCCGCCCACGGGAACCTCCACTTCCTCCTCGCCTTCGACGCCGGCCGCCCCGCGGACGTGGAGCGCTACGCCGCCTTCATGGACGACTTCTGCCGGCTGACGGTGGAGCGGTTCGACGGCTCCCTGAAGGCGGAGCACGCCACCGGCCGCAACATCGCCCCGTTCCTGGAACTGGAGTGGGGCCCGCGCGCCACCGAGCTGATGTGGCGTACGAAGCAGGTCATCGACCCCGACGGGGTCCTGGCGCCGCGGGTCGTGCTCGACCGGGACCCCCGGGCGCACCTGCGCGGGCTGAAGACGATCCCGCGCGTGGAGGACGTCGCCGACCCCTGCATCGAGTGCGGCTTCTGCGAACCGACCTGCCCGAGCCAGGACCTGACCACCACGCCCCGCCAGCGGATCGTGCTGCGGCGCGAGATGATGCGCCAGCCCGAGGGCGCGCCCGTCGAGGACGCGTTGCTCGCCTCGTACGGCTACGACGCGGTCGACACCTGCGCCGGCGACTCCACCTGCAAGCTCGCCTGTCCCGTCGGCATCGACACCGGCGCGCTGATGAAGGACATGCGCCATCGCCGCCACTCGGCGCGCGAGGAGCGGATCGCGGCGCTCACCGCCCGGCACTTCGCCGCGGTGGAGACCTCGGCGCGGCTCGCGCTGGCCGCCGCCGAGCGGGTCGGCGACCGGTTCGGCGACCGGCTGCTGTCGTCGGTGACGGGGCTGGCGCGCAGGGCGGTGCGGCCCGACCTCGTTCCGCAGTGGCTGCCCCAGATCCCGGGGCCGGCGGCCCGCGAACTGCCCCGCACCCGGCGCTCGGAGGCGTCCGCGGTGTACTACCCGGCGTGCGTCAACCGCATCTTCGGCGGCCCCGGCGAGCAGCGCGGACCGGCCCGCGACGGCGCCTCCCGCGGCCCGTCGCTGCCGCAGGCCGTGGTCGCGCTCTCGGCCCGCGCCGGCAAGCCGGTGTGGATCCCCGAGGACGTCACGGGCACCTGCTGCGCCACGATCTGGCACTCCAAGGGGTACGAGGAGGGCAATCGGCTGATGGCCAACCGGATCGTGGAGGCCGCCTGGGGCTGGACCGCCGGGGGCACCCTGCCGCTGGTCGTGGACGCCTCGTCCTGCACGCTGGGCATCGCCCACGAGGTCGTGCCGTACCTCACCGACGACAATCGGGAGCTGCACCGGGAGCTGACCGTGGTCGACTCCCTGGTGTGGGCGGCCGACCACCTGCTGCCGCACCTCACCGTGGTCCGCAAGGCCGGCTCCGCGGTCGTCCACCCCACCTGCTCGATGGAACACCTGGGCGACACCGCGCAGTTGCGCGCTCTCGCCGAGGCGTGCGCCGAGGAGGTCGTGGTCCCGGACGACGCGGGGTGCTGCGCCTTCGCCGGTGACCGGGGCATGCTCCACGAGGAGCTGACGGAGTCGGCGACGGCCAAGGAGGCGGCCGAGGTGACGTCCCGGCACTTCGACGCGCACCTGAGCGCCAACCGCATGTGCGAGATCGGCATGGACCGGGCGACCGGCCGTTCGTACTACTCGGTGCTGTTGGAGCTGGAGCGCGCCACCCGGGGCGGCGGCGGTGCATGAGGCAGCGGCGTACGACACCGGCCGCGAGACCGGCGGCACCGGCCGGAAGGGCGTGACCGCACGGGTCGAAAGGCGCAGGGCACGGGCCGGAAGGGCGTACCGCACGCGTCGGAAAGATGAGTATCCGTACTCTGACGGCCGGCCCCGGCCCGCTCGGACACTGAGTGCATGGCCAAACGAACGCACCTCATCCGCCATCTGTTGACGACCCTGGCGCTCGCCGGTGCGGCGGCGGCTGCGTGGGCCGCCTGGCTGGGCTGGGACCAGCAGCGCGACCAGCACGCCGACGGGTACACGACCGGCCCGTACGAAGCGTGGCAGGTGGTCGGGCTCGTCTTCACGCTGCTGGCGCCGGTGTACTGGGCGGCTGCGCGGGCGTACGTGCCGGCGGCGGTGCTCGGCACCACCGCGGGGCTGACCGTCGCCGCCTACTACGACTGGTCGGACGACGCGAGCGGGCTCTTCGTCATCGGCGTCGGCATGATCATGCTGGGGACGCTGGCCGCGACCGGGTTGGTCTCAAGCCTGGTCAGCACCTGGAAGCCGCGGGCCCGGGTGGAGTTGCCCGGGCACTGAGCAGAAAAGCGCCCGTCCGGCACCGAGTCGACGGCGGTCGAAGCGCCACCCCGGCGGGGCGGGGCGCTTCGACCGCCGTCGCAGGTTCTGACGTATCCACGCGTACCCACGACGCACCCCTTGTGTGCCCGCGCATGGTCCGTCGAGCGCCCACCCGCACCAGACGCCCTCTTGCGCATCAATGACCCCACCATCCATCGTGCTCACCGAGGTTCAACATCAGCCGCGCACCATCAGCTCCCCCAGGAGGCTCGGTGAACGACGCAGCCACACAGAACCACGGCGCCTCAGAAGGCGACGACAACGATGTCTCCCCCAGCCGGCGTTCCGTCCTGCGGACGACGGCCGGGGTCGCCGGGGCCGGGCTCACGCTCGGCGCCGTCGGAGCAGCGCCGGCCTCGGCGGCGGACACCGCCGTGCCCGGCGCGCCGAAGGACTCCGCTCCCCCGCGCAAGGGCCCCACGATGGCGGGCGTCCCCTTCGAACGGCGCAGTACCGTACGGGTCGGGATCATCGGCCTCGGCAACCGGGGCACCAGCATGCTCGGGGTCTTCCTCGCCCAGCAGGGCGTACGGATCGTCGCCCTGTGCGAGCCGGTGCGGGCCAAGGCCGAACGCGCCGCAGCGAAGGTGGTGGCCGCCGGCCAGCCCGCCCCCGCGATCTACGCGAAGGACGAGGACGACTACCGCCGGCTCTGCGAGCGCGGCGACCTCGACCTGGTCTACGTGGCCACGCCCTGGGAGACCCACTTCGCGATGGCCAAGGCCGCGATGCTGGGCGGCAAGCACGTCGGCGTGGAGTGTCCCGTCGCGATGCGCCTGGACGAACTGTGGGCGCTCGTCGACCTGTCCGAACGCACCCGGCGCCACTGCATGCAGCTGGAGAACTGCTGTTACGGCAGGAACGAGCTCAGAGTGCTGCGGATGGCGCACGCGGGCCTGTTCGGCGAGCTGCTGCACACCGCCGGCGCGTACAACCACGACCTGCGCGACCTGCTGTTCGACCCGGACTACTACGAGGGCCCCTGGCGGCGGAAGTGGCACACCCGGCTGCGCGGCGACCTCTATCCGAACCACGCCTTCGGCCCGGTCGCCAACTACCTGGACGTCAACCGCGGCGACCGTGCGGTGAGCATCGTCAGCTTCGGCACCCCGGCGCTCGGCCTCGCCGAGTACCGCGCGGCGAACATGCCCCCGGGCGACCCGAGCTTCAAGGAGTCGTACACCTCCGCCGACCGCACCTTCAGCATGGTCCGCACCGCGAAGGGGCGGGTGATCCGGCTGGAGCACGACGTGTCCACCCCGCACCCGTACAGCCGGATCAACAGCCTCGGCGGCACCAAGGGCGTCTTCGAGGACTATCCGGCGCGGATCTATCTGGAGCCCGACCACAGCAACCATCAATGGGGGGATTTCGGCCGGTACGCCGACTGGGACCACTGGCTGTGGAAGGAGCATGCGAACCCGCCCGGCGGGCACGGCGGGATGGACTACCTGATGGTGTTCCGGTTGATGCAGTGCATGCGGCTCGGTCTCGTGCCTGACTTCGACGTGTACGACGCGGCGACCTGGACGGCGCCCGTTCCGCTCAGCCATGCGTCAATCAGGGCGCAGGGCGCTCCCCAGGAGATCCCCGACTTCACCCGGGGCGAGTGGCGCAAGGCCCGATCGGGAATGGATTCGGCCAAACCCGTGGAGTGAGGGAACAGCCACCGATGACGGCCCGCACCGCGCCGGTCGCGGGCCGTCCGACCCGTTCCGACGGGCCCTGACGCACCCTTGACGCCCGCTCTGACCTGGCCGACTGCAATTGGTCATACAAAAGGTCCGCAGGCCGCCCGAAAACCGATTGCGCAATGGGGCCGCGGGGAGCGAACCTGTCACGGTTTGCGCCAACTTTCGATTCGTGCTGGGACGCCATGCAGATCCAAGACCTTCCGTACAAAGATCCCGGCGATCCCGACATACGGTCCGGTACGCGCTTCATGGTCTGGCTCTTCAGGAACCAGCTGGACGGCCAGGCCAAAGCGCTGGGCTGGGGTCTGCTGAACCAGCTCTGCATCGCCGCGCTCTCCGTCGGGACGGGCTTCGCCGTGCAGGCGGTGGTCGACGGGGACGGCACGAAGCTGCTGTACGCCGGCGGGCTGATCGCCCTGCTCGGCGTCGGCATCGCCCTCGGCGACACCATGCTGCACCGCTCCGCGGTCACCAACTGGATCACCGCCGCGGCGCGGGTGCAGCAGCTGCTGGCCCGCAAGACCGCGGAGCTGGGCTCGGTGCTGACCCGCCGCGTCGCGGCCGGCGAAGTGGTCGCGGTCTCCACCGGTGACGTGGAGAAGATCGGCTGGTTCGTGGAGGCGTTCTCCCGGTTCGCCGCCGCCGCGACGACGCTGGTCGTGGTCACCGCCGGGCTGTTGGCCTACCAGCCCGCGCTGGGCGTCGTCGTCGCCATCGGCTATCCGGTGCTCGCGCTGGCCGTGCTGCCGCTGCTGCCGCACGCCAGCCGGCGCGCCGACCTCCAGCGCGAGAAGGCCGGCTACGCCACCGAGCTGGCCTCCGACACTGTCGCCGGGCTGCGCGTACTGCGCGGCATCGGCGGTGAGGAGCTCTTCCTCGGCCGCTACCGCAGGGCCTCCCAGGAGGTGCGCCGGGCCGCGGTGCGCACCGCGCGCATGTGGTCCGTGATCTCCATGGTCCAGGTGCTGCTGCCGGGTGCGCTGATGCTGACGGTCGTGGCGTACGGCGCCAAGCTCGCCCTCGACGGGAAGATCGCCGTCGGCGAGCTGGTCACGGTGTACAGCGCGGTCCTGCTGACCATGCACCCGCTGCGCAACATCGAGGAGATCGCCCTGGCGTACTCCTACTCGAAACCGTCGGCGAAGCGGGCCGCCCGGGTGCTGGCCCTGAGCCGTACGCACACCACCGACGCGGCTCCCGCCGGGGCGGACCGGGACCTGCCCACCGGTGACCTGCACGACCCCCACACGGGCCTGGTCGCCCCCAAGGGACTGCTGACGGCGGTCGTCTGCGGCGACCCGGACGCGGCCGGAGCGCTCGCGGACCGGCTCGGCGGCCACCCGGTCTCCGAGGAGGCGCCCTCGTCCGACGAGGACGCTCCCGCCGTGCGGGCTCCGGCGTCCGTCCTGCTCGGCGGCGTCCCGCTGGACGGGCTGCCGCTGGAGGAGGCGCGCACCGCCGTCCTGGTCCAGGACAAGGACCCGGTGCTGCTCTCCGGCACCCTGCGTGAGCTGCTGGAGGTCCCCGCCTCCGGTCAGGTCTCCGCTGCGGACGCGCTGGAGGCCGCGCAGTGCGCCGACGTCCTCAACGCGCTGGCGCAGGCGTCCGCCGGCACGGCCGGCGGGGGCGACCCGATGGAGACCCCGATCACCGAGCGGGGTCGCTCCCTCTCCGGCGGGCAGCGCCAGCGCCTGGCCCTGGCGCGTTCGCTGGTGACCGACCCCGAGGTGCTGGTGCTCGACGAGCCGACGTCGGCCGTCGACTCGCACACGGAGGCGCGGATCGCGGCCGGTGTGAAGCGGCTGCGCGAGGGCCGCACGACGGTGGTCTTCGCCTCGTCGCCGCTGCTGCTGGACCTGGCGGACCGCGTCGTCCTGGTGGACGGCGACGACGTGGCCGCCGTGGGCACCCACCGCGAACTGATGCGCAGCGAGCCGCGCTACCGGGCCGTCGTCGCCCGGGAGACCAGCGACGAGGTCGAGCGGAAGCTGACGGAACGACCGGCCGCCGCGGGACCCGCCTGAGCCCGACGTCGTCCCCTCCCCCACCTCCCCCACACCCCCTGTTCCCCACCACACCAAGCACGCGATCTTTGGAGGAGCGACGATGTTCCGGGTGAAGCCGCCGGCGTACGATCCGGCGGCCCCCGAGTCGGCGACGACGCTGCCGGTCGGCAGCAGCGCGACCGTACGGGCCTATGTGCGCATGCTGCTACAGCGGCACCGGCGCGCCTTCGCCGTGTTGATCACGGTGCAGGCGGTCGCGGTGATCGCCTCCATGGTGGGTCCCTATCTCCTGGGCTCCGTCGTGGACCGGCTCGACGACGGAGCCCGCGAACTCCACCTGGAGCGCACGGTCGCGGTGTTCGCGATCGCGCTGCTGCTCCAGGCGCTGTTCGTGCGCACCGTGGCGCTGCGCGGGGTGATGCTCGGCGAGGAGATGCTGGCCGATCTGCGCGAGGACTTCCTCGTGCGGTCGGTGCGGCTGCCCCCGGGCGTGTTGGAGCGCGCCGGCACCGGTGACCTGCTCTCCCGCATCACCACCGACATCGACCGGCTCGCGAACGCGATGCGGGAGGCGGTGCCGCAGCTCGCCATCGGCGTGGTGTGGGCCGGGCTGCTGCTGGTGGGCCTCACGGTCACCGCGCCGCCGCTGGCGCTCGCGGTCGTCGTCGCCGCGCCGCTGCTGATCGTCGCCTGTCGCTGGTACTTCCGCCGGGCGCCGGCCGCCTACCGGGCCGAGGCCGCGGGGTACGCGGCGGTCGCCGCCTCCCTCGCGGAGACCGTCGACGCGGGCCGCACGGTGGAGGCGCACCGCCTCGGCCGCCGCCGGGTGACCCAGTCGGACCGGCGGATCAAGGAGTGGACCGCCTGGGAGCAGTACACGATGTACCTGCGCTCGGTGCTGTTCCCCGCGGTCAACGCGACGCACACCACGGTGCTGGGTTCGGTGCTGCTGATCGGCGGCTTCTTCGTCCTCCAGGGCTGGCTCGACATCGGCCAGCTGACCACGGGCGCGCTGCTGGCGCAGATGCTGGTGGAGCCGGTGGGGATCGTGCTGCGCTGGTACGACGAACTCCAGGTGGCCCAGGTGTCGCTGGCGCGGCTGGTGGGCGTGCGGGAGATCGAGCCGGACGCCGGCGACGACCGCATCCGCCCCGAGGGCCGCGCGGTCCGCGCCGACGAGGTGCGGTTCGGCTACCGGGAGGGCGTGGACGTGCTGCACGACGTGACGCTGTCGGTGGAGCCGGGCAGCCGGGTCGCGCTGGTGGGCCCGTCGGGCGCCGGCAAGTCGACCCTGGGCCGGCTGCTGGCGGGGATCTACGGGCCGCGGACGGGCCGGGTGGCGCTCGGCGACGCGGAGCTGTCGCAGATGCCGGCCGAGCGGGTCCGCGAGCACGTGGCGCTGGTCAACCAGGAACACCACGTCTTCGTGGGCACCCTGCGGGACAACCTGCGGCTCGCGCGCACCGACGCCGACGACCCGGAGCTGTGGTCGGCGCTCGGCGCAGTCGACGCCGAAGCCTGGGCCAGGGCGCTGGAGGACGGCCTCGACTCGGAGGTCGGCTCGGGCGGTTTCGCGCTGACCCCGGCGCAGGCGCAGCAGATCGCGCTGGCCCGGCTGGTGCTGGCGGATCCGCACACGCTGGTGCTGGACGAGGCGACCTCGCTGCTCGATCCGCGGGCGGCGCGCCATCTGGAGCGCTCGCTCTCCCGGGTCCTCGAGGGCCGTACGGTCGTGGCGATCGCCCACCGGCTGCACACCGCGCACGACGCGGACGTGATCGCCGTGGTGGAGGACGGTCGGATCAGCGAGTTGGGTCACCACGACGAGTTGGTGGCGGCCGGTGGCGCGTACGCGGCGCTGTGGCGCTCCTGGCACGGCTGACCGAACCGTCGTACGCATGCACGTACGACGACGGCACGGCCCCGGCGCCTGAGCGGTAGGCGCCGGGGCCGTGCCGTGTGCGGCGCAGGCCTGGTGGGGCTCCGGCGTGCGCTGGGCGCGGCGTGCTCAGGCGCCGACGAGCTCCGCCTTGTTCATGGCGAGGACCACCCGGTCCTGTGCGTCCTGCTGCCCGCCGTCCTCGGTCGCGAACTGCGCCGCGCCGCCGATGAGGAAGCCGCCGATCAGCACGGGGGCCACCTCGCCTGCTGCGGCGCGCGGCGCGCCGTCCGGCACGACCATCTTGGCGAGCTGTCCCGCGCCGCCGATCAGGAAGGCGGAGGCAGCGATGCCGCTGAGGGCCAGGGCGAGGCGGCGACGGCGCATGGGCACTCCCGGGTGGGCGGGCCGCCCGACGGGCGGCGGCGGCTGGAGGCACGGTACGGCCCCGGGCCCGCGCGCACCAGCCCTGTGTACGCCCGGCGGGGCTCCGTGGCGAAGCGGTGACGCCCCCGTGCCCGGACCGGAACGCTCCGCATCGCCGCGCGGCGCGCGGCCGTCAGATCACGTTGAGCGCGGCGGCCCCGCCGACTCCCCCGAGGAGCATGAAGACCGGCATCAGCACCTTGATCTCCACCCAGCTCCCGGCGCGGAACCGCAGCGCCTTCGGCGGCCCGATGGGGTACCAGCGCTTGCTGCCGACCGGGATCGGCCACAGGATCGGGCAGCCGGAGACGGTGAGGGAGTCGCCGATGTCGTGCACGATCGCGCCGAGGACGATCGGCAGCCCGAGCCACAGGTACTCCTGGCCCGGGGCGGTGAACAGCCAGTCGGAGCCGTTGCCCGGCTTGTCGAGGACGCCGGCGAGGATCCAGGCGCTGGTGGCGCCCAGCAGCCACACCAGGACGTCGCTGGAGACCCGCGCCGCCCGCCACAGCAGCCCCTCGACCGCGAGCACCAGGTGGACGAAGAGGATCGCGAGGACGGCCCACCGGCCGCCGGTCACGGCCAGCGCGGAGGCGCCGCCGCCGATCAGGACCGCCCAGAGCCAGGTGTGGGTCAGCGTGCGGTGGCCGCCGGTGCGCCGCTTGTCGCCGGGCTTCTTGGTGGCCTGGTAGACGGCGTACGAGAGCTTGTCGACGATCTCGCACAGGGCCCGGGACACCGGGCCGAAGGACCGCGATATCGTCGCCGCCTTGTGGTCGAGGTCGGGCGCGAGCGCCGCCCCGGCGCAGATCAGCGCGCCGACCACGAGCACCGGCCAGGGCATGGGGTGGCCGGCCGCGGCGGTCGCCGCGCCCACCCCGAGCCAAGCCGCCGCCCCGGAGAGTGAGTGCGCCGGTCCCATCATGGTGTGATCCCCGCCCCGTGGCCGCACGCGCACCCGGTGGCCCGCGTCCGGCTGTCGCTGTTGTGGTGAAGCCAGTTGACGCGTCAGCGTACCTTTCGTGATCTTCCGATCGCCGGGCGGATCCCGAACCGGGGTGAAGGCGCGACCCGAAGGCAGGCAAGATGGGGGGCGTGACCCTTATCGATCAGATGCCGCCGGACGCCGACCCCGATGCCCTCTTCGAGTCCTTCTCATCCTGGGCCGAGGGCCGGGGCATCTCGCTCTACCCGGCGCAGGAGGAAGCGCTGATCGAGGTGGTCTCGGGCGCCAACGTCATCCTGTCCACGCCCACCGGCTCGGGTAAGTCCATGGTGGCGGCGGGCGCGCACTTCACCGCACTCGCCCGGGACGAGGTCACCTTCTACACCGCGCCGATCAAGGCGCTGGTGTCGGAGAAGTTCTTCGACCTGTGCAAGATCTTCGGCACGGAGAACGTCGGCATGCTCACCGGCGACGCGTCCGTGAACGCGGACGCCCCGGTGATCTGCTGCACCGCCGAGGTGCTGGCCTCCATCGCCCTGCGCGACGGCAAGAACGCCGACATCGGCCAGGTCGTGATGGACGAGTTCCACTTCTACGCGGAGCCGGACCGCGGCTGGGCGTGGCAGATCCCGCTCCTTGAGCTGCCGCAGGCGCAGTTCGTGCTGATGTCGGCGACCCTCGGCGACGTCTCCCGCTTCGAGCAGGACCTGACCCGCCGCACCGGCCGCCCCACCGCGGTCGTCCGCTCGGCGACCCGCCCCGTCCCGCTGTCGTACGAGTACCGGCGCACCCCGATCACGGAGACCCTCACCGAACTGTTGGAGACCCGGCAGGCGCCGGTGTACATCGTGCACTTCACGCAGGCCGCGGCGGTGGAGCGGGCGCAGTCGCTGATGAGCATCAACATGTGCTCGCGCGAGGAGAAGGAGCAGATCGCCGCGCTGATCGGGAACTTCCGCTTCACCACCAAGTTCGGCCGCAACCTGTCGCGCTACGTCCGCCACGGCATCGGCGTGCACCACGCCGGCATGCTGCCGAAGTACCGGCGCCTGGTGGAGAAGCTGGCGCAGGCGGGCCTGCTGAAGGTGATCTGCGGTACGGACACCCTCGGCGTGGGGGTGAACGTCCCCATCCGCACGGTGCTGTTCACCGCGCTGACGAAGTACGACGGCAGTCGGGTGCGCACCCTGCGGGCGCGGGAGTTCCACCAGATCGCGGGCCGCGCCGGGCGCGCCGGCTTCGACACCTCCGGTCTGGTCGTGGCCCAGGCGCCGGAGCACGTGATCGAGAACGAGAAGGCCCTCGCGAAGGCCGGCGACGATCCGAAGAAGCGCCGCAAGGTGGTCCGCAAGAAGGCCCCGGAGGGCTTCGTCGCCTGGTCGGACACCACGTTCGAGAAGCTGATCGACTCCGAGCCGGAGCCGCTGACCAGCCGGTTCAACGTCACGCACACCATGCTGCTGTCGGTGATCGCCCGCCCGGGCAACGCCTTCGAGGCGATGCGCCACCTGCTGGAGGACAACCACGAGCCGCGCCGCAACCAGCTCCGACACATCCGCCGCGCCATCGCGATCTACCGGTCGCTGCTGGACGGCGGGGTGGTGGAGCGGCTGCCGGAGCCGGACGCGCAGGGCCGCATCGTGCGGCTGACCGTCGACCTCCAGCAGGACTTCGCGCTCAACCAGCCGCTGTCCACCTTCGCACTGGCCTCCTTCGAGCTGCTGGACCCGGCGTCGCCGTCGTACGCGCTCGACATGGTCTCGGTCGTGGAGTCCACCCTGGACGACCCGCGGCAGATCCTCGCCGCCCAGCAGAACAAGGCGCGCGGCGAGGCGGTGGCCGCGATGAAGGCGGACGGCGTCGAGTACGAGGAGCGGATGGAGCGGCTCCAGGAGGTGACGTACCCCAAGCCCCTGGAAGAGCTGCTGTGGCACGCGTACAACGTGTACCGCAAGAGCCACCCGTGGGTCGGTGACCACCCCGTCTCCCCCAAGTCCGTCATCCGTGACATGTACGAGCGGGCGCTGTCCTTCACCGAGTTCACCTCGTTCTACGAGCTGGCGCGGACCGAGGGCATCGTGCTGCGCTATCTGGCCGGCGCCTACAAGGCGCTGGAGCACACCATCCCGGACGACCTGAAGTCCGAGGACCTCCAGGACCTGATCGCCTGGCTCGGCGAGATGGTGCGCCAGGTGGACTCCAGCCTCCTCGACGAGTGGGAGCAGCTGGCCAATCCGGAGGTGGAGACCGCCGAGGAGGCCCAGGAGAAGGCCGACCAGGTCCGGCCGGTCACCGCGAACGCCCGGGCGTTTCGGGTGCTGGTGCGCAACGCCATGTTCCGACGGGTGGAGCTGGCGGCCCTGGACAAGGTGGGCGACCTGGGCGAGTTGGACGCCGACTCGGGCTGGGACGCGGACGCCTGGGGGGAGGCGATGGACGCGTACTGGGACGAGTACGAGGAGCTGGGCACCGGGCCCGACGCCCGCGGCCCCAAGCTGCTGCTCATCGAGGAGGACGAGCCGCACGGCCTGTGGCGGGTGCGGCAGGTCTTCGCCGACCCGAACGGCGACCACGACTGGGGCATCAGTGCGGAGGTGGACCTCGCCGCGTCCGACGAAGAGGGCCGGGCGGTCGTGCGCGTCACGTCCGTCGGCCAGCTGTGAGGGGCTGACGGCGATGGGAGAGGTGCGATGACGAACCCGGCGGAACGCCTGGTCGACCTGCTCGACCTGGAGCGGATCGAGGTGAACATCTTCCGCGGGCTGAGTCCGAACGAGTCCCTGCAACGGGTCTTCGGCGGTCAGGTCGCGGGGCAGGCGCTGGTGGCGGCGGGCCGCACCACGGACGGGGAGCGCCCGGTGCACTCCCTGCACGCCTACTTCCTGCGCCCCGGCCGGCCCGGGGTGCCGATCGTGTACCAGGTCGAACGGGTCCGCGACGGCAGGTCGTTCACCACCCGCCGGGTCACCGCGGTGCAGGAGGGTCGGACGATCTTCAATCTGACGGCCTCCTTCCACCGGCCCGAGGAGGGCAGCATCGAGCACCAGCTGCCGCCCCGGCTGGACTTCCCCGACCCGGAGACCCTGCCGCGGCTGCCGGACGAGATCCGGGCCCACCTGGGCACGCTGCCCGAGGCGCTGGAGCGGATGGCCCGCCGTCAGCCGTTCGACATCCGCTACACCGAGCGGCTGCGCTGGAGCCCGGCGGAGGTCGAGCAGAAGGAGTCCGATCCGCGCAGCGCGGTGTGGATGCGCGCGGTGGGGCCGCTGGGGGACGACCCCCTGGTGCACACCTGTGCGCTGACGTACGCCAGCGACATGACGCTGCTGGACGCGGTGCGCATCCCGATCGAGCCGCTGTGGGGCGCTCGGGGCTTCGACATGGCTTCGCTGGATCACGCCATGTGGTTCCACCGCCCCTTCCGGGCGGACGAGTGGTTCCTGTACGACCAGGAGTCCCCGATCGCGACGGGCGGCCGGGGGCTGGCCCGTGGCCGCATCTACAACCGGGCGGGCGAACTGCTCGTGTCGGTGGTGCAGGAGGGGCTGTTCCGCCCGCTGGACCGCTGAGCGGTCCAGCACCCGAAGACCTGAGGAGACGAAGCATGACCACGTTGCACGACATTGCGCTCCAGACGCTGACCGGTGAGCCCACGTCCCTGGGCGCGTACCGGGGTTCGCTCGTCCTGGTGGTGAACGTGGCCTCGCAGTGCGGTCTGACGCCGCAGTACGCGGGGCTGGAACGGCTGCAGAAGCAGTACGGCGACCGGGGCTTCACCGTCGTCGGCGTGCCGTGCAACCAGTTCGGCGGGCAGGAGCCGGGCAGCGCGGAGGAGATCGGCACGTTCTGCTCGGCGACGTACGGGGTCAGCTTCCCCATGCTGGCGAAGGCGGAGGTGAACGGGGCGGGGCGGCATCCGCTGTACGCGGAGCTCACGCAGGTGCGGGATGAGCAGGGCGAGGCGGGTGACGTCCAGTGGAACTTCGAGAAGTTCCTCCTGGACGGGGAGGGTGCGGTGGTCGCCCGCTTCCGCCCCCGTACGGAGCCGGAGTCCCCCGAGGTCCTCGCGGCGATCACCTCCCGCCTCCCCGAGTAGCCTTCCCCGTCCGCGGGCGCCCGCGCCTCCGCTGCGCGGTGCGGAGCCTGGCCTTCGCGCCGTTTCCCTGCGGGAGCGTTGGTCTCCGCGGGTCCACTGTGGCTTTTCGCGCAGTTCCGCCCCCCATGCCCAGAGGGCATGGGGGGACCCCAGCGCCCCTGTTTCGCTGCCCCGTCACCTCCTCTGCGGGCCGGAGGCGGAGGTCTTTTAGGGGCGCGGGGAACTGCGCGAACAAGCACCACCGGGCGGCAGAGACCAACGCTCCCGCGAGGGAACGGCGAGGGTGTCCAGGGGCGCGGGGTGCCCCCGCAAAGAGCTAGGCCGTGTCCGACAAATCCCGTCTGGGCCGCGGCACCCGCCCTCAGGGGCGGACGACGCTATTTGTCAGACACGACCTAGCGGATGGGAACGCCGGAGAGGGCGCGGGCGATGACCAGGCGTTGGATTTCGCTCGTGCCCTCGAAGATCGTGTAGATCGCCGCATCGCGGTGCATACGCTCCACAGGGTACTCCCGGGTGAACCCGTTGCCGCCCAGGATCTGCACCGCCTGCGCCGTGACCCGCTTCGCGACCTCGCTCGCGTACAGCTTCGACATCGAGCCCTCCGCCGCCGTGAACGGCTTGCCCGTCGCCGCCATCCACGACGCCCGCCACACCAGCAGCCGCGCCGCGTCGATCTGGGTGCGCATGTCCGCCAGTTGGAAGGCGACGCCCTGGTTGTCGATGACGGGGCGGCCGAACTGGGTTCGGGTCTTCGCGTAGTCGAGGGCGACTTCGTACGCGGCGCGGGCGGTGCCGACCGCCATCGCGCCGACGGCCGGCCGGGACGCCTCGAACGTCGCCATCGCCGCGTTCTTCACCCGCTCGCCCTCGCCCGCCCCCGCGTCCTTCGCCCGCTCCCGGGCGCGGGCGAGCCGCTCGTCCAGCTTCTCCTTTCCGCCCAGCAGGCAGTGGCCGGGGACCCGTACGCCGTCGAGGACCACCTCCGCGGTGTGGGAGGCGCGGATGCCGTGCTTCTTGAACTTCTGGCCCTGGGTGAGGCCGGGGGTGTTCGGGGGGACGATGAAGGAGGCGTGGCCCTTGGTGCCGAGTTCCGGGTCGACGACCGCCACGACGACGTGGACATTGGCGATGCCGCCGTTGGTGGCCCAGGTCTTGGTGCCGTCGAGCACCCACTCGTCGGTGGCACCGTCGTACACGGCGCGGGTGCGCATCGCCCCGACGTCGGAGCCTGCGTCGGGCTCGGAGGAGCAGAACGCGGCCAGCTTGACGTCGTCGACGTCGCCGTACATCTGGGGGATCCAGGTGCCGATCTGCTCCTCGGTGCCGTTGGCGAGGACGCCGACCGCGGCGAGCCCGGTGCCGACGATGGACAGGGCGATGCCGGCGTCGCCCCAGAACAGCTCCTCCATGGCCAGCGGGATGCCGAGCCCGGTGGGGTCGAAGAACTGCTGGGCGTAGAAGTCCAGCGAGTAGATGCCGACCTTGGCCGCCTCCTGGATCACCGGCCAGGGGGTCTCCTCACGCTCGTCCCACTCGGCGGCGGCCGGGCGGATCACGTCCGAGGCGAAGCCGTTCAGCCAGTCGCGAACCTGCTTCTGTTCGTCGTTGAGCTCAAATGCGAACTCGGCCATGTCCCCTCCAGGAATGCGAACGCCTGCCGCACGTTACTTGCGGTAACCGCAGTCTGTTACCGGGTAGTAGAGCATGTCAACCGGTCCCGGTCGCGAACACCGCGGGCGTGCGGGGGTGTTAGTTTGCGCAAAGCGTGACGCAATTGGCTCGGGCGGGGAGATCGACGATGGAGACCACACAGCAGTCGACGGAGCAGGACCGGTCGGCCGAACGGCGCCGGCGCGAGCTGCTGGAGGCGGCGGACCGGGTGGTGCTCCGGGACGGCCCCGGCGCGTCCATGAACGCGATCGCCGCGGAGGCCGGCATCACCAAGCCGATCCTCTACCGGCACTTCGGCGACAAGGGCGGCCTCTACCGGGCACTGGCCAAGCGGCACACGGACGCGCTGCTGGCCTCCCTGCGCGCGGCGCTCGACGCGCCGGCGGACCGGCGCGAGCGGGTGGAGGCGACGTTGGACACCTATCTGGCCGCGATCGAATCCCGCCCCCAGGTGTACCGCTTCCTGATGCACCCGGCCGACGACCCCGCGGACGCCCCGCACCCCCTCAGCAGCGCCGGCGCCGAGCACGCACCGGGCGCCGAGGCACGCTTCGACGTCGGTCGGCACTCCGCGCCGCTGCTGCGGCGGCTCGGCGAGGAGTTGGCCCAGGTCATCCACGACCGCGTGGACCTCGGCCCGGACTCCGAGCGGCTGGCCCGCGTCTGGGGCCACGGCATCGTCGGCATGATGCACGCCGCCGGTGACTGGTGGCTCGGCGAGCGCCCCTGCTCCCGCGCCGAGTTGGTCACCGGCCTCGCGGACCTGCTGTGGGGCAGACTCGCCGCCGCCTCCGACCGCGCGGGCGGCCCCGGCTTCTGACCGCTCCGTGACGCTACGACCAGGCCGCCCGCGTCGCCGCCCGCAGCAGCCGGCGGTGGCGCCAGCCCGTGAGGCGGTCGGCGTACACGACCCCGTCGAGGTGGTCCGTCTCGTGCTGCAGGCAGCGGGCGAAGAAGCCGGTGCCGGTGACCCGGACGGGCTCGCCCGACGCCGTCGTGCCCTCGACGACGGCCCGGTCGTACCGCTCCGTCCCCGCCTCCAGGCCCGGCAGGGACAGACAGCCCTCGGGGCCGCGCACCTCCACCCCGTCGGCCGCCACCAACCGGGGGTTCACCAGGTGCCCGAGGTGGCGCACGTCATCGTCGTCCGGACAGTCGTACACGAACACCCGCAGCCCCACACCCACCTGATTGGCCGCCAACCCCACCCCGTGCGCCGCGTACATCGTGGCGAACAGGTCCTCCACGAGCCCGTGCAACTCGGGGCCGAAGTCGGTGACGGGCTCGCAGGGGGCGTGCAGGACCGGATCGCCGAGCAGGCTCAGGGGCCGTACGCGTCCGGAACTGCCGGGGATCGGCCGGTTTCGCATGCGCGCAAGCGTACGTTCCGGTCGGAGTGCACGTCCGCCGCGGTGCCGCGGTACAGGTGCCGGCCCGGACCTGGATAGGCTGGGGGCGACCGATGCAAGGAGGATCAAGGACGATGTCCAGCAACTCGGAGCCACTGACGCCTCGCGCCAAGCTCGCCGTGACAGCGGGCAAGGCAGCGGCGGCGGTGTCACGCGCGGCGGGACGCGGTAGCGGTTCGGTGATCGGCGGCCGGGTGGCGCTCAAACTCGACCCCGACCTGCTCGGGCGGCTGGCGCAGCACCTGGACGTCGTCCTCGTGTCGGCCACGAACGGGAAGACCACCACCACCCGACTGATCGCCGAGGCCCTGCGGGCTGCGGGCCCGGTCGTCTCCAACGCTCTCGGCGCCAACATGCCCGCCGGCATCACCTCCGCGCTCGCGGGCGGCTCCGACGCCAAGTTCGGCGTG
The DNA here is from genome assembly GCF_040643215.1 of Streptomyces sp. NPDC047315. Classification (NCBI taxonomy): domain Bacteria; kingdom Bacillati; phylum Actinomycetota; class Actinomycetes; order Kitasatosporales; family Streptomycetaceae; genus Streptomyces; species Streptomyces sp. NPDC047315. Next base: position 32,581 of record NZ_JBEYTZ010000042.1, read on the forward strand.
ATCGAGGTGGACGAGAAGTACCTGTCGGGCGTGGCGCGCGACGTCACCCCGAAGGCGGTTGCCCTGCTGAACCTCTCGCGCGACCAGTTGGACCGCGCGGCGGAGACCCGGATGCTCGCGGAGAAGTGGCGCGAGGGCCTGGCGGGCACCAAGGCCACCGTGATCGCCAACGCCGACGACCCGCTGGTGGTGTGGGCCGCCTCCTCCTCCCCGCACGTCGTCTGGGTCGCCGCGGGCCAGGAGTGGAAGGACGACGCCTGGTCCTGCCCGTCCTGCGGCGGTGTGATGCAGCGCCCCGGCGACGACTGGTTCTGCGGCGAGTGCGGCTTCCGCCGGCCCGCGCCGAGCTGGGTCCTCAGCGGTGACCACGTCCTCGACCCGCACGGCTCCGCCTGGCCGATCCACCTCCAGCTGCCCGGCCGCGCCAACAAGGCGAACGCCGCCACCTCCGCCGCCGTCGCCGCCTGCTTCGGCGTGCCGCCGCAGGTCGCGCTGGAGCGGATGTACCAGGTCCAGGCCGTCGCCGGCCGCTACGACGTGGTGCACTTCGAGAACCGCGAGCTGCGGCTGCTGCTCGCGAAGAACCCGGCCGGCTGGCTGGAGACGTTCTCCCTGATCGACCCGCCGCCGACCCCGGTGATCCTCGCGGTGAACGCCCGCGGCGCCGACGGCACCGACACCTCCTGGCTCTGGGACGTCGACTACACCCGGCTCACCGGCCACCCGATCATGGTCATCGGTGACCGCCGGCTCGACCTCGCGGTGCGGCTGGAGGTCGCGGGCCAGGACTTCCGGGTCTGCGACACCGTCGACCAGGCGGTCGCGATGGCGCCGCCCGGACGGATCGAGCTGATCGGGAACTACACCGCCTTCCAGGACGTCCGCCGCCGCGTCGGCAACTGATCCGGACCCCTCCCAAGGCAGCACTGCGACGACTGAGAAAGGCTTTTCGAGCATGGCCGACAGCAGCCTGCGGCTGGTCTGGGTCTACCCGGACCTGCTGTCCACCTACGGCGACCAGGGCAACGCGCTGGTCGTGGAGCGCCGGGCCCGCCAGCGCGGGTTGGACGTGATGCGCATCGACGTCCGCAGCGACCAGCCGATCCCGACGTCCGGCGACATCTACCTGATCGGCGGCGGCGAGGACCGCCCCCAGCGGCTGGCCTCCGAGCGGCTGCGCCGCGACGGCGGCCTCAACCGGGCCGCGGAGAACGGCGCCATCATCTTCTCGGTCTGCGCCGGGTACCAGATCCTCGGCCACGAGTTCATCAACGACCTCGGACAGCGGGAGCCGGGCCTCGGTCTGATCGACGTGGTCTCCACCCGCGGCGAGGGCGAGCGCTGCGTGGGCGACGTCCTCGCGGACATCGACCCCCGCCTCGGGCTGCCGCAGCTCACCGGGTTCGAGAACCACCAGGGCGTCACCCACCTCGGCCCCACCGCCCGCCCCTTCGCACGGACGATCCTCGGCCGGGGCAACGGCACGGGCGACGGCACGGAGGGCGCGTACAACGAGACCGTCTTCGGCACGTACATGCACGGCCCCGTGATGGCCCGCAACCCGCAGATCGCGGACCTGCTGCTGAAGCTGGCGCTGGACGTGAACGCGCTGCCGTCGGTGGACGACCGCTGGTACGAGGCACTGCGCAACGAGCGGATCACCACGGCGACCCAGCAGCCGGCGTAGTTCCTCTGCGTCTGGCCCCGGCCGCCGTTTCCCTGCGGGAGCGTTGGTCCCTGCGGCCCGGTGGTGAGCTTGTCGCGCAGTTCCCCGCGCCCCTCACCTCCCTGCCCTGCAGGTGACCGACAAGGTCAGCGAAACAGGGGTGCCGGGGGTCCCCCACGCCCTCTGGGCGTAGGTGGGGGTGCCCCCGTGCCCGCAGGGAGACGGCGGCTCCGCCCACACGCCCGGGACTTCGCGGACACGACTTAGGGCCTGGACCGGGGGCGTCCCATCTGCCGGACGCCCCATTCGTTCCGGGGCGCCGTGCGCCGGTAGGGTGAGCGTCGATCAAACCGGACGACGTGGTCCGGGTGTCGGCCCACGTTGCAAAGGTAATTCGGGCAATGCGCATTGGTGTGCTCACCTCCGGCGGCGACTGCCCCGGTCTGAACGCCGTCATCCGTTCCGTCGTGCACCGTGCGGTCGTCGACCACGGTGACGAGGTCATCGGCTTCCACGACGGGTGGAAGGGCCTCCTGGAGTGCGACTACCGCAAGCTCGACCTGGACGCGGTGGGCGGCATCCTGGCGCGCGGCGGCACGATCCTCGGCTCGTCCCGGGTGCGGCCCGAGCATCTGCGTGACGGGGTGGAGCGGGCCAAGGGCCACTGCGCCGACCTCGGTCTCGACGCCGTGATCCCGATCGGCGGCGAGGGCACGCTGAAGGCGGCCCACCTGCTGTCCGAGGGCGGCCTGCCGATCGTCGGCGTCCCGAAGACGATCGACAACGACATCGCGGCCACCGACGTGACCTTCGGCTTCGACACCGCCGTGGGCGTGGCGACCGAGGCCCTGGACCGGCTGAAGACGACCGCCGAGTCGCACCAGCGGGTGCTGATCGTCGAGGTCATGGGCCGGCACACCGGCTGGATCGCCCTGCACTCCGGCATGGCCGCCGGCGCGCACGCCGTCGTGGTGCCCGAGCGCCCCTTCGACATCGAGGAGCTCAGCCGCCGGGTCGGCGCGCGGTTCGAGGCCGGCAAGCGGTTCGCGATCGTCGTCGTCGCGGAGGGCGCCAAGCCCCGCGAGGGCACGATGGCGTGGGACGAGGGCGGCAAGGACGTCTACGGCCACGAGCGCTTCGCCGGCGTCGCCCGGCAGCTGTCGACGGAGCTGGAGCGGCGACTGGGCAAGGAGGCGCGGCCGGTGATCCTCGGCCACGTCCAGCGCGGCGGCACCCCGACGGCGTACGACCGGGTGCTCGCGACCCGGTTCGGCTGGCACGCGGTGGAGGCGGCGCACCGCGGGGAGTTCGGCATGATGACCGCGCTGCGCGGCACCGACATCACCATGGTGCCGCTGGGGCGGGCCGTGGAGACGCTGAAGACCGTTCCGCAGGAGCGGTACGCCGAGGCGGAGTGCGTCCTGTAGGCGCTGGGAGCAGCCCGACGCTCCGTGGAACCGCCCCCGGCCGAAGTCCCGGCCGGGGGCGGTTCTACTCTGGTTCGGCAAGCGCACCACCTGGATGTATGCACGAATCGGGAGCCGTCTGATGGATCACAGCGGGCACGGCACGTCGATGGACCTGCCGCCGTTCACGCTGGAGCGGGGACTGGAGCTCTCTCCCGAACCGTTCTTCCTGGTCGGCAGCCTCTTGGCGCTGGCGCTCTACGGCTGGGGCGTGGTGCGCCTGGTGCGGCGCGGGGACGCCTGGCCGGTGGGTCGCACGGTCTTCTTCGTGCTCGGCGTGCTCACGGTACTGGTGGCCATGTGCACCAAGCTCAACGACTACGGCATGGTCATGTTTAGCGTGCACATGGTGCAGCACATGATCATCAGCATGGTGTCGCCCATCCTGCTGCTGCTGGGCGCGCCGGTGACGCTGGCGCTGCGGGCGCTGCCGGTGGCGGGCCGGGGTCGGACCGGGCCGCGCGAGCTGCTGCTGGCGCTGCTGCACAGCCGGTACATGCGGGTCGTGACGCACCCCGTCTTCACCATCCCGATCTTCATCGCGAGCCTGTACGGCCTGTACTTCACCCCGCTCTTCGACACGCTGATGGGGTCGAAGGCGGGGCACATCGGGATGATGGTGCACTTCCTCGCCGTGGGCCTGGTCTTCTTCTGGCCGATCATGGGTGTGGACCCGGGTCCGCACCGGCCGGGCTACGTGATGCGGATGTTGGAGCTGTTCGCGGGGATGCCGTTCCACGCCTTCTTCGGGATCGCCCTGATGATGGCGAGCTCCCCGATGGTCGAGGCGTACGAGAACCCGCCGGCCTCGCTCGGCATCGACGTGCTCGCGGACCAGAGCGCGGCGGGCGGCATCGCGTGGGCGTTCAGCGAGATCCCGTCGGTGCTGGTGCTGATCGCGCTGGTGTACCAGTGGTACCGCTCGGACCAGCGGCAGGCGCGGCGCACGGACCGGGCGGCCGACCGCGACGGCGACAAGGAGCTGGCGGCGTACAACGCCTACCTCGCCTCGCTGCACGCCCGCGGCGAGCGGCGGCCCGCCGGGCGGTAGCGCTCGACGCGGGTGTCGGGTGACGATGGCCCTACGTCGTCGTCCAGGGAGGCCCGCATGTCCGGTGCCACGAGAACGATGGGTGTGCTCACCGTGTCGACCGTGGTGGTCGTGACCGCCTACACGGTGGCGCTCGGCAGCAACGGCTGGCTCTGGTTCGGCTGCGTGGTGCTCACGCTGCTGACCGTCGGCGTGGTCGCCGCGCGCGGCAACTGATCGGCCGAAACGATCCGCCGGATCCATCCGGTCACGCTCGGATCGCTCGACCGGGCGTTCCCCGCCGCGGCGTCGGCGCCCGGCAGGGGCGCGCGGGCGCGCTGCGGCGGCCTCGGGGTACGGGCGTAGCGGCGTACGTGCTCGGTCTGCTTCACCCGTCGGGTGAACCAGATGACCTTCCCGCCGTCCGTGCCGCAGGTGCCCCAGCTGTCGGCGAGGTGTGCGACGGCGGCGAGCCCGCCCTTCGTCGGGCAGGAGCTGGTCATCCGGGGCAGCCGCGGGTCGCGGTCGGCCACCGAGGTGATCAGGTGCCGGCCGGTCCAGCGCAGCTCGATCTCGCACGTCCGGTCGCCCGGGACGTGCCGGACGACGTTCTGCATCAGGGCGTCGACGGCCCGGCACACGGGCAGGACGTGGGCTTCCAGGTCCCAGTGCCGCAGGTGCGCCGCGAGAATCCGGCGGACCTGGGGGATCCGCTCCAAGGTTGCCTGCACTTCCATGGTGTAGCGGCAGGCGGCCTGATTGTGCATGGCCATGGCTCCTCACCGCGCCGGGCCGGGCTCTCCAACGCCGGGACCCCCGAGTGACGGAGAGTGCACACCTGACGCTTCTGGGTCACTGCCCAGGGTGACCCCCGGGGCCGTTCGCCGCAACACGTCCCCTTCGTCCCGGCGGGTGGCGCAGGAGGGCCGACCGGAGTCGTGGACGGTTACCCGGCGCCGGTGCGCACACATAAGATGACCGCGGTCCCGCTGCCCGTACGACGCCTCCAGGGACGGCCGAGTCCGGCTCCGCACCGCCCGTCCCTCCCGTGAAGGAGCACCCCGCCGTGTTCTACAACGTGCTCAAGTACGTCTTCCTGGGGCCGCTGCTGCGGTTGCTGTTCCGCCCCCGCATCGAGGGCCTGGAGCACGTCCCCGAAGAGGGCGCGGCGATCGTCGCCGGGAACCACCTGTCGTTCTCCGACCACTTCCTGATGCCGGCGATCCTCAAGCGGCGCATCACCTTCCTGGCGAAGGCGGAGTACTTCACCGGACCCGGCCTGAAGGGGCGGCTGACCGCCGCGTTCTTCCACAGCGTGGGGCAGATCCCGGTGGACCGCTCGGGCAAGGAGGCGGGCCAGGCCGCGATCCGGGAGGGCCTCGGGGTGCTGAGCAAGGGCGAGCTGCTGGGGATCTATCCGGAGGGCACCCGTTCGCACGACGGGCGTCTTTACAAAGGCAAGGTCGGCGTGGCGGTGATGGCGCTGCGGGCCGGGGTGCCCGTGGTCCCCTGCGCGATGGTGGGCACCTTCGAGATCCAGCCGCCGGGCCAGAGGCTGCCGAAGGTCCGCAGGGTCACGGTCCGCTTCGGGGAGCCGTTGGACTTCTCGCGCTACGCGGGGATGGAGGGCGAGAAGGCGGTGCTGCGGGCGATCACCGACGAGATCATGTACGCCGTCCTCGGGCTGTCCGGGCAGGAGTACGTGGACCGGTACGCGGCCGACGTGAAGGCGGAGCTGGAAGAGGCGAAGAAGGCCGGCCGCCGCACGACGTGATCGCGCACGCGGCGTTTTGCGTGGGGCGGCCGGCCGTGATCCGACCGCCCCACGGCCGTGTTCAGGTCCGCAAAGGAGCAGGCGTCACGGCTTCGGCACCGCGTGCGGATCGCAGGTGACGTTGCGGTCGTCCAGGGCCCCGCTCAGCAGGTAGGCGTCTACGCGCTGGTTGACGCAGGCGTTGGCGATGCCGGTGACGCCGTGCGAGCCGGCGTTCTTCTCCATGATCAGCCGCGAGCCCTTCAGCCGCTTGTGCAGCTCGTAGGCGCCGCCGACCGGGGTGGCGGCGTCCCGCTCGGCCTGCACGATCAGCACGCCCGGCAGCCCCTTGCCGGACTTCACGTCCACGGCCGGCCCCTGCCGGGTCGACCAGGTGGCGCACGGCAGGTTCATCCAGGCGTTCGCCCAGGTCATGAACGGGTAGTCACGGTGCAGCCGGGTGTTGTCGCGGTCCCAGCGCCGCCAGTCGGTGGGCCACTTTGCGTCGGCGCACTCGACGGCGGTGTAGACGGCGTTGCCGTTCTCGGCGCGGGCGTTGCCCTCGGTGTCCGACAGGTCCGGTGCGGCGGCGTCGACGAGCGCCTGCACGTCACCGGCGACGTACTTGCTCCAGATCCGCGCCACGGGCGCCCAGGAGGAGTCGTAGTACGGCGCACTCTGGAAGAAGCTGGTCAGCTCGGCCGGTCCGACGACCCCGCCGAGCGGCGCCTTCTTCGCGGCGGCGCGCAGCTTCTGCCACTGCGCCTCGACCTTCGCCGGGGTGTCGCCGATCTTGTACGTGGCGTCGTTCGCGGCGACCCACGCCTTCCAGTCGTTCCAACGCATCTCGAAGGCGACGTCCTGGTCCAGGTTGGCCTGGTACCAGATCTTCTGCCGGGACGGGTTGACCACGGAGTCGACGACCATCCGGCGGACGTGGCCGGGGAAGAGGGTCGCGTAGACGCCGCCGAGGTAGGTGCCGTAGGAGACGCCGAGGAAGTTCAGCTTCCGCTCACCCAGCGCCGCGCGCAGCACGTCGAGGTCGCGGGCGGTGTTCGCGGTGGTCATGTGCGGCAGCATCCAGCCGCTGCGCTCGGCGCAGCCGTCCGCGTACTCGGCGGCGAGCTTGCGCTGGGCCCGCTTGTCGGCCTCGCTGTCGGGTACCGGGTCGGCCTTGGGCGCCTTCACGAACTCCTGGGGGTCGACGCAGGAGATCGGGGTGGAGCGGCCGACGCCGCGCGGGTCGAAGCCCACGAAGTCGTACGCCTTGGCGACGTTCGCCCAGATCGGGTTCTTGCCGGTGACCCGGGTGGGGAAGCGCAGTCCGGAGCCGCCGGGGCCGCCGGGGTTGTAGAACAGGGCGCCCTGGCGTTCGGCGGGGGTGCCGGTGTTGCCGATCCGGTCGACGGTGATCGTGATCTGTCGGCCGTTGGGGCGCTGGTAGTCGAGCGGCACGGTGACGGTGCCGCACTGGATCGGCTTGGGGAGCCCCCAGTCGGCGGGACAGTCCGCCCACGTCACGCCCTTGTGGGCGGCCCGTTCGGCGGCGATCTTCACCCCGCGCTCCTCCAGGACGCCGCCGCGACCGCTGCTCGCGCTGGCGGTGGGGGCGGCTATGGCTCCTGCGATGAGGGTGCCCGCCATCAGAGTGCCGGCCGAGCCGAGCACCGCTGTGCGTCTCACGTGGAACTCCCCTTCTGTCGTCGAGTCTCCGGGGGATCCTTCCGTCTGAGGGGGCACCGGGAACAGGTCGTACGCATGTTCTTTGCCGAACCAATAACCGGTGTGCCGAGTCCCGCTCAGCGGTGCGGCGCTGACGGGTCGTTGCGCGCGCCCGATCTGGTCAGCCGCGGTCTTCGGTCCGCTGGGCGGCGTCCAGGGCCTCCCGCAGCAGCCGGGCGTCCGGTGCGACGGCGGTGACGAGGGCAGCCGGGCCGGCGAGCGGGGTGAGGACGGCGGTGTCCCCGAGGACGCGGGGGCGCGCCGGCTCCGTCTCGTAGTCGGGGTCGACGATCAGGAGTTGGCCCACGGCCCGGTGGCCGCCGAGGACTGCGCCGCCGTCCCAGCCGCCGGGGGCGCCGGGACCGTACCGGGCTTCCTGGTCGAGCACGGTGCGTCCGGCGCGCCGGACGGTGAGCCGGCTCCACACCGTGCCGGGCTCCTCCCGGTGGCGGCCGAGCACCTGTTCTTCGCGTAGGACGAGCCGGGCGGTGGGGGCGAGTTCGACGTGGGTGACGGTGCGCAGGTCGCTGCCGCGGACGCAGATGACGGGCTCGGGCAGCCAGTGCAGGCGGGCGCCGTCGGCGACGGTGAGCCGTACGTCGTAGTGCGCGGGCGCGCCGGTGGGGCCGGGCAGGGAGATCGTCGCGGCGGCCGAGCCGACCTCCAGCCGGGCGCCGTCGCGCACCTCCGTCTCGACGGCGAGCCGGTCGCCGCCGAGTGGAGCGCTCATCGCGCCGACGACGACGACCCGCTGCCGTCCCGGGGTCCGCGGTCGGGTGCGGCGCGGGGCCAGCGGCCCGCCGCCGGTGAGGAGGGGCAGCCCGGTCCGGTCGGCGACGATGCGGGCCGTCGCCCGGACGCTCACGCGGTCCAGTCGGCGAGCCGGGCGCGCACCCAGTCGGCGACCGGCCGCACTCCGTCGGGCTCGCGCAGGGAGACGAGGACGACGGGGAGTTCGCCGCGCTGTCGGCGGGCGTCGTCGGCCATCCGGCTCAGGTCGGAGCCGACGAACGGGGCGAGGTCGGTCTTGTTGACGACGAGCAGGTCAGCGGTGGTGACGCCGGGGCCGCCCTTGCGGGGGATGTCGTCGCCGCCGGCGACGTCGATGACGAAGACCTGGGCGTCCACCAGTCCGCGGGAGAAGGTGGCGGTCAGGTTGTCGCCGCCGGATTCGATGAGGATCAGGTCGAGTGGGCCGACGGCGTCCTCCAGGTCCTCGACGGCTTCGAGGTTGGCGGAGATGTCGTCGCGGATAGCGGTGTGCGGGCAGGCGCCGGTCTCCACGGCCTGGATGCGCTCGGGCGGCAGCACCGCGGCGCGTAGCAGGAAGTCGGCGTCCTCCCGGGTGTAGATGTCGTTGGTGACGACGGCGATGGAGTGCCGCTCGCGCAGGGCGCCGCACAGCGCGGCGACCATCGCGGTCTTCCCGGAGCCGACGGGTCCGCCGAGGCCGATCCGCAGGGCGCGCCGGTTGCCGTCGGGGCGTCGGGCGTCGGCGCTGACTGCGGCTGCGTGGTCGTGGTGGTGGGTGTCGAGGTGCACGGGCGGCGCTCCTGTGGTGGTGACGGGCGGGGCGTTGTGGGTCAGGAGGCGAAGAGGCGTACGGGCCAGGTCGCGTGCTGCTGCGCGGTGACGTCGAGCAGCGGTGCGGAAGCGGCGGGCAGCGCGTCGATCCCACGGCGGGCCGCCGCGCAGGCGCGGGCCGCGACGTCGTCCGCCTCGGGCGCCAGCCGGGCCAGCACCGCCGTCGCCTCGAAGGGGTCGAGTCCCAGCAGGCGTACGGCCGCGGTGGCGGGCCCGCTGACGGTCTCGTACGCGACGGCGCCGGCGGCGTCCTCGGGCCCGATGCCGGCGCTGAGCGCCAGCACGCCGAAGACCACCGGCTGGTGCGCGCCGCGGGGGCGGGCCGCGGCGAGCGCGTCGAGGCGCGGGCCCGGCCAGGTGGCGCGCCCGGCCCGCAGCAGTTGCCGGCCCAGTTTGCGTGCGGCGGCGCGCAGCGCGGGGGACGGCGTGCGGGCGTCGGCGGCGTCGTCGAGTGCGAGGGGGTCGTGGTCGAGCGCGGCTGCGGCGGCGATGGCGGCGGAGGTCAGCCCGGTCGTGTGCAGCCGGCCGCGGCAGAACGCGGCCAGGGACGGTGCGTCGTGGATGCGTCCGGCGCGTACGGCGGCTTCGGCGCCGCCGGAGTGGGCGTGTCCGCCGGCGGGGAAGCGCCCGTCGGCGAGGACGAGGAGGGCAGCCCGGCTCATCGCGGCCTCAGAAGAGGAAGTATCGCTGGGCCATGGGCAGTTCCGCGGCCGGTTCGGGCTCGATCCGTTCGCCGTCGACGGTGACGTCGAAGGTGTCGGGGTCGACGACGACCCGGGGCAGGGCGTCGTTCTCGCGCATCGCGGCCTTGGTGAGGCGTCGGGTGCCCTCGATGGGCACGAAGGGCTTGTGGAGGGCGAGCCGTTCGGGCAGTCCGGCCGCGATCGCGTCGTGGGAGGTGAAGGTGATCGAGCCGGTGGAGCCGGCCCGGCCCAGGGCGCCGAACATGGGCCGGGGCAGTACGGGTTGGGGGGTGGGGATCGACGCGTTGGCGTCGCCCATCTGCGCGTACGCGATCTGGCCGCCCTTGAGCACGAGGAGCGGCTTGACGCCGAAGAACGCCGGCTCCCACAGCACCAGGTCGGCGAGCTTGCCGGGCTCGACGGAGCCGATCTCGGCGGCCATGCCCTGGGCGATCGCGGGGTTGACGGTGTATTTGGCGACGTAGCGACGGACCCGGTGGTTGTCGGCGGGTCCGTCGCCGGGCAGCGGGCCGCGCCGCTTCTTCATCACGTGCGCGGTCTGCCAGGTCCGCAACACGACCTCCCCGATGCGCCCCATGGCCTGGGAGTCGGAGGAGATGATCGAGATCGCGCCCAGGTCGTGCAGGACGTCCTCCGCGGCGATGGTGGTGGGGCGGATGCGGGACTCGGCGAAGGCGAGGTCCTCGGGCACGGCCGGGTTGAGGTGGTGGCAGACCATCAGCATGTCCAGGTGCTCGTCGACGGTGTTGACGGTGTGCGGCCTGGTCGGATTGGTGGAGCTGGGCAGGACGTGGGGCTCGCCGACCACGGTGATGATGTCGGGGGCGTGCCCTCCCCCGGCGCCTTCGGTGTGGTATGCGTGGATGGTGCGGCCGGCGACGGCGGCGAGGGTGTCCTGGACGAAGCCGGCTTCGTTGAGGGTGTCGGTGTGGATGGCGAGTTGGGCCCCGCTCTCCTCGCAGACGTCGAGGCAGGCGTCGATGACGGCCGGGGTGGCGCCCCAGTCCTCGTGGATCTTGAAGCCCACGGCGCCGCCGCGCAGTTGGGAGCGCATGGCCTCGCGCGAAGTGGTGTTGCCCTTGCCGAGCAGTCCGATGTTCACCGGCAGTCCGTCCAGCGCCTCGAACATCCTGCTCAGGTGCCAGGGTCCGGGGGTGACGGTGGTCGCCTTGCTGCCCTCGGCCGGTCCGGTGCCGCCGCCGACGAGGGTGGTGACCCCGGTGGCCAGCGCCTGGTGGACGAGGGTGGGCGAGATGAAGTGGACGTGGGCGTCGACGGCGCCGGCGGTGACGATGCGTCCGTTGCCCGCGATGACCTCGGTCTCGGGGCCGATCACCAACTGGGGGTGGACGCCGTCCATGGTGTCGGGGTTCCCGGCCTTGCCCAGTGCGGCGATCCGGCCGTCCCGGATGCCGATGTCCGCCTTGACGACGCCCCAGTGGTCGATGACGAGCGCCCCGGTGACGACGGTGTCGGGCGCGCCTTCGGCGCGGGTGGTGCGAGCCTGCCCCATGGACTCGCGGATCACCTTGCCGCCGCCGAACACGGCCTCGTCGCCGGCGCGTCCGGGGCCTCCGCTCAGGTCCTGCTCGACCTCGACGAAGAGGTCGGTGTCGGCGAGCCGCACCCGGTCGCCGGTCGTCGGGCCGAAGAGGTCCGCGTACGCCCGTCTGCTCAGCTCAGCCACGGTCGGCTCCGCCCTCGGCGTCCAGGGCGCCGCCGGCCGCGCCGCGCAGCCCCGGCACGGTCCGGGCGCCGGCGATCGGCACGAGTTCCACGTCGAGGGGGATCCCGGGCTCGAAGCGGACGGCGGTGCCGGCGGCGATGTTCAGGCGCCGGCCCCAGGCGGCGGCCCGGTCGAACTCCAGCCCGGGGTTGGCCTCGGCGAAGTGGTAGTGGGAGCCGACCTGTACGGGTCGGTCGGCGGTGTTGACGACGGTGGTGCGGGTGGTCTCGCGCCCTTCGTTGATGCGGACGGGCGCGTCGGCGGGGCGCAGCTCTCCGGGGATCATCGGCGTGCCTCAGCCGATCGGGTCGTGGACGGTGACGAGCTTGGTGCCGTCCGGGAAGGTGGCTTCGACCTGGACGTCGTGGATCATCTCCGGGACGCCCTCCATCACCTCGGCGCGGGCCAGGACCTGACGTCCCGACGCCATCAACTCCACGACGCTGCGCCCGTCGCGGGCGCCTTCGAGGACGTGGGCGGTGATCAGGGCGACGGACTCGGGGTGGTTGAGCAGCACTCCGCGGGCGCGCCGCTGCTCCGCCACGTCGGCGGCGACGTGGATGAGCAGCCGTTCCTGCTCGTGCGGGGAGAGTTGCACGGTGCCACCTCACTCGTGGGAGCGGGCCTTCGGGGCGGGCCCCGGGGCCGTCGGGAGGTGAACACGTTAAGACGGCGCCTTTTCGGGCGCGTTAACCAGCGTTACGGGCAGGTGCACGCTCCATCGACATCAGCGCCCGCAGTCCGTCCTCCAGCGCCTCGACGCTGACGTTGCCGAAGAGCGCCTGCTGGACGAAGAACCCCTGGGCGGTGGCGATCAGGGTGCGGGCGACGTGGTCGGCGTCGGCGTCGCCGGACATCCATCCGCGGGTGCGGTACGCCTCGACGAGTTGCGCCCAGGCCGCGCGCAGCGTGCCGTACCCGTCGTCGAGCACGGTCGCGAGCCGTTCGTCGCGCAGGGTCTCGCTCCACACCTGGACGATGAGCCGGGCCAGCGCCTGCTCGTCCGCTCCGTGGAAGCGTTCGCGCAGCACCCGGCGCAGGACGCGGCCGATGAGGACGTCCGGGGTGGGCGGCGGATCGCTGCGGGCCGCGTCAAAGAAGGCGGCCCTGACCCCGTCGAACACCTCGTTGGCGATGGCCTCGATCAGCTCGTCCTTGCTGCGGAAGTAGCGGTACACGGCGCCGGCGGACAGGCCGACCTCGCCGAGGACGTCCTGCATCGAGGTGGCGTGGAAGCCGTTGCGGGCGAAGCAGCGCGCGGCGCCGTCGAGGATCTGGCGACGCCGGGCGTCGAGGTGCTGTTGGGAGACGCGGGCCATGCCGCCAACCTAAAACGAACATTCATTCTTGACAAGGCGACCCTGCCGGAGGACGCTGGGGAAAACGCAAAACGAACGATCCTTCTTTTTAGTGCGCGGGCTGTCGCCCGTACGCCCCTTGGCCTTCCGCACGCCCAGAAGCGAGGAACCCCGTGTCCAGCACCCCTCCCGCCATAGCCCCGTCCCAGCTGCCCCCACCCCGGGGCGCAGGCCCGAGCCCGGTGCGGCGCGCGGTCGCCGTGCTGCTCCTGGTGCCGGTGCTGGTCGCGGCGGCGCTCTGGGCCTTCGCCTGGCCCGGCGCCCGCACCGCGCCGCGCGATCTGCCCCTGGGCGTCGCCGGCCCGGCCGCGGCGGTCGAGCCGATCGCCCGGTCGCTGGAGCAGCGGGAGGGCGCCTTCGACCTGCACCGCTACGGGGACGAGGCCGCGGCGCGGGCCGCGATCGAGGACCGGAAGGTGTACGGAGCGGTCGTCGCCACGCCGGACGGGCCACGGCTGTTGACCGCTTCGGCGGCGAGCCCGGTGGTCGCCGGACTGCTGCGGGAGGCCGTCGAGGGCGGGGCGCCCGACGGGCGTCAGGTGCCGGTGACCGACGTCGTCCCCGCGCCGAGCGCGGATCCGCGCGGCGGCGTGCTGGCGGCGACCGCGCTGCCGCTCACCCTCGCCGGGATCGCGTCCGGCGCCATGGTCACGGTCTTGCGGCTACGGCGGGGGCGGGCGGCCGTGACCCTCGCCGGCGCCGCGGCGCTCGCCGCGCTCACGGCGACCGTCCTCGCACACGACTGGCTCAACGTCCTGACCGGGTCCTGGTGGGGCGAGGTGGGGGCGCTGGCCCTGACGGTCTTCACCGTCGGCGCGTGCACCGCGGGCCTCGCCGCGCTCGCCGGCCCCGCGGGGATGGCGCTCAGCAGTGCGCTGATGGTGCTGATCGGCAATCCGTTCTCGGGCGCGGCGAGCGCTCCGGAGCTACTGCCGGAGCCGGCCGGGCTCATCGGGCAGTGGCTGCCGCCGGGGGCCGGCTCCCAACTGCTGCGCTCGCAGGCGTACTTCGACGGCAGCGGCAGCGGGGGCGAAGTCCTGGTGCTGTGCCTGTGGGCGGGGCTGGGGCTCGCCGCCGTCCTCCTCGCCCGACGCCCGGCGGACGAGAGGGGCGCCGCGGTCGCGTCGCCCGGGTGATCAGCCCCCGGCGCCGGGAGGGCGGTGCTCGGCCGTCAGCCCGAAGCGTCCCCGCTCGGCGCCGCCGGCCGCGGTGGACCCGAGCGAGGACACCGAGCTGATCACCTGCTCGTCGACGGCGGCGGACCGGTCGAGCTCTTCGAGCCGTGCGAGGTCGTCCGCGCTGACCAGCGCCACGAGGGGCTTGCCGTGGCGGGTGACCACGACGCGCTCACCGCCGTACACCACGCGGTTGATCAGTTCGGCCAGCTCAGCGCGGGCTTGCGTCACCGGAATCTCGTAGGCCATGCCCTTCAGCTTAGTGCGCGCCCCCGTCTTCCTCTCGGCTCGCAAGCCGGCCCCGGACGCCGTGACGGCGTGCTCGCTCAGCGCGTAAAGGCGCCCTGACCTGGGAATCCGCCCCCACTTCGGACGTTGTTGCCGCTCCACACCCCCCGATGGGTTCTGTACGTCCTGTACATTTCTTACGGAAGCACGGCCGGGGGTCCTCCATGGGGCGCGCCCGCCGAGGACCGAGGAGAGGTACGCCATGAAGCAGCCCGCCGCCCGTTACGTCCTGCCGCAGTTCACCGAGCGCACCGCGCACGGGAACCGCACCCTCGACCCCTATGCCAAGCTGCTCGAAGAGCGGATCGTCTTCCTCGGGACGCCGGTGGACGACACCGCGGCGAACGACGTGATCACCCAGCTGCTGTATCTGGAGTACGCGGCGCCGGAGCGCCAGATCTCGCTGTACATCAACTCCCCCGGCGGCTCGCTCAGCGCCATGTCCGCGATCTACGACACGATGCAGGTGATCACCTGCGACATCGAGACCACCTGCATCGGGCAGGCGGTCTCGACCGCGGCGCTGCTGCTGGCCGCCGGCGCGCCCGGCAAGCGCCTGGCGCTGCCGGGCGCGCGGATCGTGCTCCAGCAGCCCGGGCTCGACGAGCCGGCCCGGGGCATGCCGTCGGACCTGGAGATCGAGGCGCGGGAGATCCTCCGGCTGCGCGACCTGATGGTGGAGCTGTTCGCCCGGCACACCGATCGCAGCGCCGAGCGGATCGCCGCCGACCTGGAGCGCGACACCTTCCTGGACTCGGCGGCGGCCCGGGAGTACGGGCTGGTGGACCATGTGATCGGCAGCCGCAAGTCCTCGCTGACCGGCCGCGGCTGACGGAGGGCGCACCGTGCTCCGTCCCGAACTGCCGCCGCTGCCGGCGCTGACCCGCGCCGAGGCCGATCTCGTCGACGGCTATCTGCGCGTCGTGGACCTGGTGGGACGCATCAACCCCAGCCGCGGCGACCTCACTTACTCCTCCCTGCGCGCTGCCCAGGCGCTGGTCGCGCAGGCGATCGCAGTCAAGGACGCGCTGGCGCTGATGCACGAGCGCGGGGAGGACGCCCTGCACGCGGCCACCCTCGCCCGGGCCTTGCGGGTGCTCGACGGCGAGCGGCGCGCGCTGCGGGTCACCATCCCCGCCGATCCCGCCCCGTGACGGCCCGTCAACGACGCGTCAACCGCCATCCGGGTCCCCGCCGGGATACCTCGTTTGATGTAGTCGCGGGTTCGCCGGCCGATACGCTCAAGTTGCGCAGGACGACGATCCCTCTAGCGGAATGTCCTATTCCAGCGCTGGTGCGGGCCTCCCCCGGCGTCCACGCCCAGCGGGAAAGTGCGACACGTCCACCTGAATGGCGCATTCGTGTTGAAACTCACATATCGCCGTTTTGACTCGGAAATCCGGCATCGCGTGGGACAAGATCCCTGGGACGACAAGCCCCCGTCACCTCGGCGGGGCGGTCCGGACGGACGCCGAGTCCTGCCGCCGTTCCGGATGACTGGTCGACAGGAGTGCTTCGGCAGGAGTGGAGGACCCGAGCAGTACGGGACGGCCGGCTCGCCGGACGTTCCTCGGGGTGAAGCCGCGCCAGCGGCCGGGCACCTTCGTCCGCCCGAACCCGACAGGTCACCCTTCACAGGCGGCTGACGAAGGGTTGCGCATGACTGCGCAGATGAACGTCCCGTTCCTGATCGGCCGGGCGGGTGCGGTGTCCGCCCTGACCCTCGCCGCACTCGGTGGCTCGATGCTCGTACCGGGCGGCACGTCCGAGGCCCAGGCAGCAACGGCCCACGCGGGCAAGGCACTCAAGGTGGCCGCGGGCAAGAAGGGCTCGCCCTACCGGTACGGCGCGGTGGGGCCGCGGCGCTTCGACTGTTCCGGGTTGACGCTCTATTCGTACAAGAAGGCGGGCAAGAAGCTGCCCCGGACCGCGCAGCAGCAGTACAACTCCACGCGGCGGGTCTCGACCGCCAACAGAAAGGCGGGGGACCTCGTCTTCTTCCACTCCGGACGGAGCGTCTACCACGTCGGCATCTACGCCGGGAAGGGAAAGATCTGGCATTCGCCCAAGCGGGGTTCCTGGGTGAAGCTGGACAAGATCTGGAGCAGGAGCGTCTCGTACGGCCGGGTCCGCTGACGTAGCTCCATCCCGTCCGCCGACTCTTCCAGTACGCCGACTCTTCCGTCCGCCGGCTCTTCCAGTGCGTCGGCCTTCTGGACTGCCGGTGCCCGTCGGGTCAGTCGGCCCGGCGGGCGGGCGGCCAGGGCAGGGTGATCCAGACCGTCTTCCCGCCGTCCTCGGTCGGCGTGACGGTCAGTCGGCCGCCGCTGTGCGCCGTGAGGCTGCGGATGATGACCATCCCGCGGCCGTTGTCCTGGCGCACGGCGGCGGGCAGCCGCTGGGGCCACCTCGGATGACTGTCCGTCACTCCGAGGCGCAGTTCCTCGTCCCGCTCCAGCAGCACGTCCACCCGGAAGGTGGGCGACTGGTCGAAGGTGTGCTGCACGGCGTTGGTGGTGAGTTCGGAGACGATCAACCGGATCGTGTCCAGGGCGTCCGACTCCGCGGGAAGGCCCCAGCCCGTGACGGCGCCGGTGACGAATCTGCGCGCCACGGAGACCGACGCGGGCTCGCTCGGCAGGGTGATGGCGGCTTCCTGGAGGTCTGCCATGGCGACGTCGTCCCTTTCCCACCGAGGCCGTGCTCCGACTTCACAGCCGATGGCTGCGCGGACGGCCGCGGACAGTGCTTCGCGCGCCACACTGCCATTCATCGCGGCGCCGGGTGAGGCGATCCGCCAAGATGCGCAGCGTTACGTCGCTCGAAGCGGTGAACTCTATGACGCAAGGCCGTTTTGGGACACTCCTCGCGCACCGGGCGGTGCCGTGTGCAGCACGATCTGCACCGCTGTCTCGATCTGCTGCTGCGTCAGGTCGGCGCGGGCGGTCAGCCGGAGCCGGGAGATGCCGTCCGGCACCGAGGGCGGGCGGAAGCAACCCACCCTCAGCCCCGCGGCGCGGCAGTCGGCGGCCCAGCGCAGCGCCGCTTCCGGCGCGGGCGCCCGGACGGACACCACGGCGGCGTCGGGCCGCACTGCCGTCAGGCCCCCCGCGGTCAGTCGCTCGTACAGCTCCGTGGCGGCCGTGCGCACCCGATCGGCGCGCCCCGGTTCGTCGCGTAGCAGCCGTAGGGAGGCGAGGGCCGCGCCCGCCGCGGCGGGTGCGAGGCCGGTGTCGAAGATGACCGTACGGGCCGTGTTGACCAGGTGGTCGATGACCCGGGCGGGGCCGAGGACCGCGCCGCCCTGGCTGCCGAGGGACTTGGAGAGCGTGACGGTGGCCACCACGCCGCGGGCGCCGGCGATCCCGGCCGCGTGGACGGCACCGCGCCCGCCGTCGCCGAGGACGCCGAAGCCGTGCGCGTCGTCCACCAGCAGGGCCGCGCCCCGGCGCGCGCAGACGGCGGCGAGTTCGGCCAGCGGCGCCGCGTCGCCGTCCACGGAGAAGACGGAGTCGGTGACGGCGACGGCCGGGCGCCCCGGGTGGGCGTCCAGGGCCTTGCCGACCGCTTCGGGGTCGGCGTGCGCGCTGATCGCGGTCTCGGCCCGGGACAGTCGGCAGCCGTCCACGATGGAGGCGTGGTTGCCGGCGTCCGAGACGATCAGTCCGTCGCGCACGGACAGCGCGGTGACGGCCGCCAGGTTGGCGGCGTACCCGGAGGCCACCACCAGGGCGGACTCGAAGCCGCAGAAGGCGGCGAGCTCCCGTTCGAGTTCGGCGTGCAGGGCGGTGCTGCCGGTGACGAGGCGGGATCCGGTGGAGCCGGCGCCCCAGCGGCGGGCGGCCTCCGCGGCGGCTTCGGTGATCTGCGGGTGGCGGGTGAGTCCGAGGTAGTCGTTGCCGGCGAGGTCAAGCAGGTCGCCGTCGGCGGGGCGGGGGCTGAGCGTGCGTACGAGACCGGCCCGCTCCCGGTCGCGGGCCGCGTCGTCGAGCCAGTGGAAGGGGTCTGGGTGCAAGGCTTTCGGCTCCTCGTACGGCTCGTGGCGCAGGCCGCGCTTTTGTAGGCAGCTCACAGACCCTAATAGCCGGCGCCCGGGTAACCCATGTGGTCATACACACACTTCGTCGAGGCGCTGTTGTGAGGTTTCGACTTTCCCCGGGGGAGTTCGGTAGGCCAGGATCGGCGCCATGGACCTTCTGGACACGCTGGTGGAGAAGGGGCTGCGGCGCGAGCTGCCGACCCGGGAAGAAGCGCTCGCCGTCCTGGCGACCTCCGACGACGACGTGCTCGACCTGGTGGCCGCGGCGGGCCGGGTGCGCCGCAAGTGGTTCGGCCGCCGGGTGAAGCTCAACTACCTCGTCAACCTCAAGTCGGGCCTGTGCCCCGAGGACTGTTCGTACTGCTCGCAGCGGCTCGGTTCCACGGCGGGCATCTTGAAGTACACCTGGCTGAAGCCGGACGAGGCGTCCGAGGTGGCCGCCGCGGGGGTCGCGGGCGGCGCGAAGCGGGTGTGCCTGGTGGCCAGCGGTCGCGGGCCGACGGACCGGGACGTCGACCGGGTGTCGAAGACGATCGAGGCGATCAAGGAGCAGAACGAGGACGTGGAGGTGTGCGCCTGCCTCGGGCTGCTCTCCTCGGGGCAGGCGGAGCGGCTGCGCGCGGCAGGCGCCGATGCGTACAACCACAACCTCAACACGTCCGAGGGGACGTACGGGCAGATCACCACCACCCACACCTACGAGGACCGGGTGGACACCGTGCAGCAGGCGCAGGCCGCCGGTCTGTCGGCGTGCTCGGGGCTGATCGCGGGCATGGGCGAGAGCGACGAGGACCTGGTGGACGTGGTGTTCGCGCTGCGGGCGCTGGACCCGGACTCCGTGCCGGTGAACTTCCTCATCCCCTTCGAGGGCACCCCGCTGGCGAAGGAGTGGCACCTCACCCCGCAGCGGTGCCTGCGGATCCTCGCGATGGTGCGGTTCGTCTGCCCGGACGTGGAGGTGCGGCTGTCGGGCGGGCGCGAGATCCATCTGCGCACCCTGCAGCCGCTCGCGCTGCACGTGGTGAACTCCATCTTCCTCGGCGACTACCTGACCAGCGAGGGGCAGGCGGGCCAGACGGACCTCGACATGATCGCGGACGCCGGCTTCGAGGTGGAGGGCGCGGGCACGACGACGCTGCCGGCGCACCGGGCGGGCGGCGGCTGCGGTTCGCCGTGCGCCGCCCCTGAGGCGTCGGACGCGTCAGAGGCGTCGGAGGCTTCGGACGGGGAGCCGGGCGCGGGCCAGCGCACGGACGCCGGGCGCCCGGACCTGGTGGCGGTGCGCCGCCGGGGCGCTGGCACCGAGGTGGCCCCCAATGCCTGAGGCCGCGCCCCCCGCGGACGTCGCCGCGTTGCTGGCGCTGGACCGGGCCCACGTGTGGCATCCGTACGGGCCGATGCCCGGCCGCACGGACCCGCTGGTCGTGGAGTCCGCCGCGGGCGTACGGCTGCGGCTGGCGACGCCGGTGCACGGGCACCGCGAGGTCGTCGACGGCATGTCGTCCTGGTGGTCCGCGCTGCACGGCTACAACCACCCCGTGCTCAACGAGGCGGCGCGCGGGCAGTTGGAGCGGATGAGCCACGTGATGTTCGGCGGGCTCACGCACGAGCCCGCCGTACGGCTGGCCGAGCGGCTGGTGCAGATCACCCCGGAACCGCTGCAGCACGTCTTCCTCAGCGACTCGGGCTCGGTCTCCGTCGAGGTCGCGGTGAAGATGTGCCTCCAGTACTGGCGCTCCACCGGCGACCGGGCGAAGCGACGGCTGATGACCTGGCGCGGCGGCTACCACGGCGACACCTGGCAGCCGATGTCGGTGTGCGACCCCGACGGCGGCATGCACGCGCTGTGGAGCGGGGTGCTGCCCGAACAGGTCTTCGCGGACGCGCCCCCGACGGCGTACGAGCAGGGGTACGCGGACCACCTGCGGGAGCTGGTGGCCCGGCACGCCCATGAGCTCGCTGCGGTGATCGTGGAGCCGGTGGTGCAGAACGCCGGCGGGATGCGCTTCCACTCCCCCGCGTACCTGCGGGTGCTGCGCGAGGCGTGCGACGAGCACGGCGTCCTCCTCGTCTTCGACGAGATCGCCACCGGCTTCGGTCGCACCGGCACGCTCTTCGCCGCCGAGCACGCCGGGGTCAGCCCCGATGTGATGTGCCTCGGCAAGGCGCTGACCGGCGGCTACCTCTCCATGGCGGCTACGTTGTGCACGACGCGGGTGGCCGAGGGCATATCGCGGGGCGAGGTGCCGGTCCTCGCCCACGGTCCGACGTTCATGGCCAATCCGCTCGCCGCGTCCGTGGCCCTGGCCTCCGTCGACCTCCTGCTGTCGCAGGACTGGACGCGGGAGGTGCGGCGGATCGGGTCCGCGCTGAGCCGGGGGCTCGCCCCGGCTGCGGCGCTGCCCGGGGTGGTCGACGTGCGCGTCCTCGGCGCGATCGGGGTCGTACAGCTCGATCACGACGTGGACATGGCGGCAGCGACGGACGCGGCGCTGCGGCACGGTGTGTGGCTGCGGCCGTTCCGGGACCTGGTGTACGTGATGCCGCCGTTCGTGATGGGCGAGGAGGATCTGGCGACGCTCTGCGGTGCGGTGCTGGCTGCGGCATCGGCGTCGAAGGCGGCGGTGGCGGGCGTGCCCGCGCGATGAGCCGCCCCTTCTGCCTTGCCCCGGCAGGCGCGTGAGCACCGTGACACGCGTGCGTTGATGGCGTCTGCGGCCGGGTGCGCGCTGCGCACGCAGTTCAGGCCGCTTGCCCTGCGGGCACGGGGGGGACCCCCAGCGCCCCTAGAACCCTCGTCCCGCAGGTAGGACGACGGGGGCAGCGAATCAGGTGGCCCTGGGGGTCCCACCACGCCCTTCGGGCGTAGGGGGCGGAACTGCGCGACAAGCCACCCACCGGCCGGTAGGGACCGACGCTCCCGCAGAGCCACGGCGGCTATGTCAAAAGGCGCAAGGAAGCGCAGACGAGACCTGACGGCCACGCCGTCGGCGCGGCGAGCGGTGGGGAAGAAGAGGAGCGGAACGCATGAACGTCATCGTGGTCTCGGGCACCGGGACGGAGATCGGCAAGACCGTCATCACCGCGGCGATCGCGGCGAACGCCCGCAAGCGCGGCCGGAGTGTCGCCGTGGTGAAACCGGCCCAGACGGGCGTGCGCGTCGACGAGCCGGGTGACGTCGGCGAGGTGGCGCGGCTCGTGGGCGACGTGTCCACCCTGGAACTGGCCCGCTATCCGGAGCCGTTGGCTCCGGCGACCGCCGCGCACCGGGTCGGTGCCGCGCCGGTACGGCCGCAGGACGTGGCGGACGCGGTCGAGAAGGCCGCCACGGAACACGATCTGGTGCTGGTGGAGGGCGCGGGCGGGCTGCTGGTGCACTTCGACGGGGCCGGCGGCACCCTCGCGGACGCAGCACGGCTGCTGGGCGCACCGGTCCTCGTCGTCGTACCGCCCGGGCTCGGCACGCTCAACGGCGCCGCGCTGACGGCCGAGGCGCTGCGCGCCCGGGACGTGCGCCAACTCGGCGTGGTCGTGGGCAGTTGGCCCGCCGAGCCCGACCTCGCGGCGCGGTGCAACCTCACGGACCTGCCGACGGTGGCGGGGGCGCCGCTGCTCGGGGCCGTGCCCGAGGGCGCGGGCGGGCTCGCCCCCGACCTGTTCCGGGCCCGGGCCACCGACTGGCTGGCGCCGCCGCTCGGCGGCCGTTGGGACGCGGCGGCGTTCACCGCGTCGGCGGCGCCCCCGCCACCCGGGCGCACGCCCCTGCGCTAGGTCGTGTCCGCACAGTCCGGCGCGGCCCGTCCGGCGGTGCCGCCGTCTTGGCGGGCGCGCTGGCGCCGTGGTGCGTGTGCGGTCATGACGTCTGCGGCCCGCAGGGAAACGGCGGCTACGTCAAAAGACGCAGCAACGCGCGCGGGACCTTGCGGACACGACGTAGGCGGTGTCCCGGGCCCGGTCGCGGGGGAGAATGGCCGTGACGCACCGCCCCTTTCGAGGAGGCCCGTGATGCCCAGGCCCCAGCCGAACCCGCCGCGCGATGCGGTCCACCACCCGGTCTTCGCCCGCTTCTACGCCCGGTTCAGCGTGGCCGCCGACGAGCGGGCGGGGGTGGGCACCCACCGGGGCGAGCTGCTCGCCGGCGCGTCGGGGCGGGTGATCGAGATCGGGGCGGGCAACGGCCTGAACTTCCCGCACTACCCGTCGGCGGTCTCCGAGGTCGTGGCCATCGAGCCGGAAGGCACGCTGCGGACGCTGGCGCGCCGGGCGGCCCGCCGGGCGGAGGTCCCGGTCGACGTGGTCCCGGGTGCGGCGGAGGCGCTGCCGGTGAAGTCGGAGGCGTTCGACGTCGCGGTCGTATCGCTGGTGCTGTGTTCCGTACGGGACCTGCCGCGCTCGTTGCGGGAGATCCTGCGGGTGCTGCGCCCCGGTGGCGAGCTGCGGTTCTTCGAGCACGTCCGGGCGCCGACGCCGGGGATGGCCCGGGCGCAGCGGGCCCTGGACCGTACGGTGTGGCCCTGGCTGTTCGGCGGCTGCCACACCGCTCGGGACACCCTGGCCGCGATCGAGGCGGCCGGTTTCGACCTGGGCGTGCACAGACGGCTGAGGGTGCCGGAGCGCGGTCTTCAGGTGCCGTCGTCGCCGTGTGTGATCGGGGTGGCCCGCAAGCCCTTCGCGGCCCCGGACTGACCGCGGCCGACCGCGCCCCTCCAGCCAACGACCGACTCGGAGCGTGCAGGATGACGGGACAGGCCAGGCCCTTCCGCTTCTCGGTGGGCATGGTGACCGCGCCGACGGACGGCCATGAGTGGCGCCGCCGGTGCCGGCGTGCCGAAGAGCTCGGTTACGACGTCATCCAGCTGCCGGACCACCTCGGGATGGCGGCCCCCTTCCCGGCCCTGGTGGCCGCAGCCTCCGTGACGGAGCGCGCCCGGCTCGGCACCTACGTCCTCAACGCCGGTTTCTGGAACCCGGCGCTCTTGGCGCGCGAGGTGGCGACGGTGGACGCGCTCACCGACGGCCGTTTGGAGCTCGGTCTGGGCGCGGGGTACGCACGGGCGGAGCACGAGCGGGCGGGGCTGGCATTCCTCGGCCCCGGCGGCCGGGTGGACCGGCTGCGCCGCACCGTCGAGGAGGTGTTGCGGCTCCTCGCGGACGAGGGGCACGCCCCCGCCGTCACCGGGCGCCCCTGTCCGCCGCTGTTGGTGGCCGGCAGCGGCGACCGCGTCCTGACCCTGGCCGCCGAGTGCGCGCAGAGCGTCGGCTTCGTCGCCGGGCGCGACACTCCGGACGGCCCGCAGCTGCTGGACGCGGCCGAGTTGGAGGAGCGGGTCGAGTTCTTCCGCGGGGCCGCGGGCGACCGGGCGGACGGCGTGGAGCTGAACCTGGTGTTCGAGGTGGTGCGGATCACCGACGACGCACTCGGCTGCGCGCAGGAGCTGCGGCACCACACTCCCGTCCTCGCCGGGCGCAGCGCCGAGGAGGTGCTGGCGCTGCCCACGGTGGCGATCGGCACGGCCCGGGAGGTCGCGGAGAAGTTGCGGGGCCACCGCGCGCGGTACGGATTCACGTACTTCTCGGTCCTCGACCCGGCCACGGAGCCCTTTGCCGGGGTCATCGCCGAGCTGCGCGGGGCATGACGCCGCTGCCCAAGGGATGCCGCTGCCCGAGGGGGGCCGCTGCCCAGGGGGTGGGAAAGCCGGTGGCACGGCCCGGGCGCCCCGTGCTTGGCTCGGGCCATGACCGACCTGCACCTGCGTACTGCCACGGCCGATGACGCCGAGACCGTCCTCGCCTTCTGGAAGGAGGCGGCCGAGGGCACGAGCATCACGGACGACGTCGAAGGCGTCATGCGCCTGATCGACCGCGACCCCGCCGCCCTCATCCTGGCCGAGACGTCCGACGGCGAGCTGGTGGGTTCGGTGATCGCCGGCTTCGACGGCTGGCGCTGCTCGCTGTACCGGCTCGCGGTCCTCCCCGCGCACCGCCGGCAGGGCATCGCGCAGGCGCTGCTCAAGGCGGCCGAGGAGCGGTTCGCCGCCGTCGGGGGGCGGCGCGGGGACGCCATGGTGCTGGAGGTGAACGAGCGTGCCCAGCGGGCGTGGGCGGCGGCCGGGTACCACCGGGAGGACCACTGGCGGCGCTGGGTGAAGCCGTACGGGACGGTCGGCGCCGCATCCGTCGGGGCCGCGCACGGGGCGTGAAGCCGGGGCCACGGCGGGAGGCCGTGGGACGGGAATGACACGATGGACCGGGCACCCCCGCGGGGCGGTGCCCGGTCCGTTCCGCTTCCGTCCCCGCCGGTCCCCCCGTCGCTACTTTGCCGATCCTTTACGATGGGGTGGATCACAGCTCCTTCCCAACGAAAGGTGTGAGCGTCCCGTCCATGGACGAGCCTCCTAGTAGCAGACCCGTCAACAGCTCCGAACGACATCGCGCGGCCCTCCCGCCCCTGCCCGATCATGGGACGGAGGTGACCCGATGACCGAAGTGCTCCTCCTCATCGTGGCGGTGCTGCTCTGCTTCGCCTGTGGCATCTTCGTCGCGGCGGAGTTCTCCCTCACCACGGTCGAGCGCAGCGACCTCGAACGTGCCGCGGCCCGTGGCGAGCGCGGCGCCGCCAGCGCCCTGAAGGCCGTGCGCGGCCTCACCTTCCAGCTCTCCGGCGCGCAGCTCGGCATCACCGTCACGAACCTGATCGTCGGCATGCTCTCCGAGCCGTCGATCGCCAAGCTCATCCGCGGCCCGGTCGAGGACCTGGGCCTCTCCCCCTCCGTCGCGTCGTCGCTCGCGCTGGTGCTCGGCACCGCGCTGTCCACGGTCGTCCTGATGGTCGTCGGCGAGCTGGTCCCCAAGAACTGGGCCATTTCGTCGCCGCTCCAGGTGGCGAAGGTGGTGGCGCCCGCGCAGCGCCTGTTCACGGCCGCGTTCAAGCCTCTGATCAGCCACCTCAACAACACCGCCAACCGCATCCTGCGCCGGCTCGGCATGGAGCCGACCGAAGAGCTGGCCTCGGCGCGCAGCCCGCAGGAGCTGGTCGCCCTCGCCCGGCACTCGGCGAAGGAGGGCGCACTGGAGGCGGACACCGCCGAGCTGTTCGTGCGCACCCTGAACCTGGCCGACCTGACCGCGGAGAACGTGATGACCCCACGGGTCCAGGTCACGGCCCTGGAGGTGCAGGCGACGGCCGAGGACGTGGCCAACGCGACCCGGGCGACCGGGCTGTCCCGCTTCCCCGTCTACCGGGGGAACCTGGACACGGTCGTCGGCATCGCCCACATCAAGGACGTGCTGGCCGTCCCGGCCGAGCTGCGTCCCCGGCTGAGCGTGTCCGAGGTGCTGCGCGAGCCGCTGCTGGTGCCCGAGACGCTGACCGTGGACCGGCTGCTCGACCAGCTCGGCGGCCGGTCGACGATGGCCGTCGTCATCGACGAGTACGGCGGTACGGCCGGCGTCGCGACGATGGAAGACATCGTCGAGGAGGTCGTCGGCGAGGTGCACGACGAGCACGACCCGCACGAGACGTCCGACCTGGCCCCCGCGGGCCGGGACGCGGACGGCCGTTCGCTGTGGTCGGCCGACGGCGCCGCCCGCACCGACCAGTTGGAGCGGGTCGGCCTCAAGGTCCCGGAGGGCCCGTACGAGACCCTCGCGGGCCTGGTCGCCACCGAACTCGGCCGGATCCCGGTCGAGGGCGACCGGATCGACCTCCAGGGGTGGCGACTGGACGTGGTGGACGCGGCCGGGCGGCGTGCCGCCCGCGTGCTGCTGCACGCGCCCCTGCCCACCGAATCCGATGAGCAGGGCCAGTCCGCCGCGAACACCGGGGAGGCCGGCCGATGATCGCCGTCCAGTTGTTGATCGGTCTGTTGACCCTGGTGGTCAACGCGTTCTTCGTCGGCGCCGAGTTCGCCCTGATCTCGGTGCGCCGCAGCCAGATCGAGCCGGAGGCCGAGGCGGGCAACCGCCGGGCCCGCAGCGTGCTGTGGGGTCTGGAGCACGTGTCGGCGCTGCTGGCCGCGGCCCAGCTCGGCATCACCCTGTGTACGTTGGTCCTCGGCATCGTCGCCGAGCCCGCCATCGCGCATCTGCTGGAGCCGGTCTTCCACTCGCTGGGCGTGCCGGAGGGGGCGATCCACCCGATCTCCTTCGTGATCGCGCTGGCCCTGGCCACGTATCTGCACATGCTCCTCGGCGAGATGGTGCCGAAGAACATCGCCCTGGCCGAGCCCACCCGCAGTGCGCTGATCCTCGGCCCGCCGCTGGTGGCGGTGGCCCGGGCGCTGCGGCCGGTGATCTTCACGATCAACGCCTTCGCCAACACTCTGCTGAAGTTGCTGCGGGTGGAGACGAAGGACGAGGTCGCGGCGACCTTCTCGGACGACGACCTCGCCCGGATGGTCGTGGACTCGGGTGACGCGGGCCTGCTGGACGGGCGCGCCACCGAGCGGCTGCGGGACGCCCTGGAGCTGGGCCGCCGCCCGGTTCGGGACGTCGTGATGCCGGCCGAGCGGGTGGTGTACGCGCAGGCGGGGACCACCCCGGAGCAGTTGGAGCAGCTCTCCGCGGAATCCGGGTTCTCCCGCTTCCCGGTGATCGACTCCAGTCGCACCATCCTCGGCTACCTGCACGTGAAGGACGCCCTGGACGCGGCGCCGCGGGACGTGGCCTTCCCGGTCGCGGCCATGCGGCCGATCGCCCGGGTCCGCGCGGTCACGCCGCTGGACGACGTGCTCACGGCGATGCAGCGCAGCCGGACCCACCTGGCCGCGGTCCTCAACGAGGACGGCACGCCGGAGGGCCTGGTGACCATGGAGGACGTGCTGCGGGAGCTGGTGGGCCGGTCGGACTGACCCGTACCGCCGCGGCCTTCGCCGACGTGCCAAAGCGGCCCGTTCCGCACCCCTTCGCGGGGTGCGGGGCGGGCCGCTCGCTCGTGTGGGGCCCGTGCGGTACGCACCGGTAGGATCGATCGACCATGGCGCAGATCAACGACTTCACCAGCTTCGTCGCAGTGGGCGACTCGTTCACCGAGGGCATGTCCGACCTGCTGCCCGACGGCTCCTACCGCGGCTGGGCCGATCTCCTGGCCGCCCGCCTCGCCGCCGGATCACCCGGGTTCCGCTACGCGAACCTCGCCGTGCGCGGCAAGCTCATCGGGCAGATCGTGGCGGACCAGGTCGGTGTCGCGGCCGGGATGCGGGCGGACCTGGTGACGCTGGTGGGCGGTCTGAACGACGTGCTGCGGCCCCGGGTCGACATGGGCCGGGTCTGCGGGCTGCTGGAGGAGGCCGTGGAAACGCTCGCGCCCGCCTGTCGACAGCTGGTGCTGATGCGCAGCCCCGGGCGGCAAGGCCGGGTGCTCGACATGGGCCGCCCCCGGATGGAGGAGCTGTTCGCCCACATCGAGGTGCTGGCCGAGCGGCACGGCGCGGTGGTGGTGGACCTGTACGGGGCGCCGGCGCTGGGCGACCGGCGGATGTGGGACGCGGACCGGCTGCATCTGACGGCCGAGGGGCACCGCAGGGTGGCCGAGGCGGTCTGGCAGTCCCTCGGTCTCGCGGCGCAGGAGGACTGGGGCGCCCCGCTGCCGGCTGCGGTGCCGCCCGCGTGGCTGGTGCGCCGGACGGACGACGCACGCTTCGCCCGGCGCCATCTGGGCCCCTGGATCGGGCGCCGCTTGACGGGCCGCTCATCGGGCGACGGCCGACCGGCCAAGCGCCCCGACCTCCTCCCGTACGACCCACCGCCGGCGCGGTAGCCCCCGGCGGCGGACGCGGTTTCGCCGTGCGGCGCGCTGTGCTGCGGTGTCTGCGGCCCGTCTGTGGCTTGTCGCGCAGTTCCCCGCGCCCCTGTTTCGCTTCCCCCGTCATTCTTCTGCGGGCTGGAGAACGGGTTCTAGCGGCGCGGGGAACTGCGCGAGCAACCACGACGCACCCGCACATGCCCGCGCCCCCCGCAGGGAAACCTCGGCCTGGAGGATCGCACAACCGGGGCCGGCGCGCTGGCCTGCGTAAATCGACAGTAGAATGCGGCCACGTGACTGCTGTGTCTGCGAAGCCCCGCATCCCGAACGTCCTGGCCGGCCGCTACGCCTCCGCCGAGCTGGCCTCCCTGTGGTCCCCCGAGCAGAAGGTGGTGCTGGAGCGCCGGCTCTGGCTCGCTGTGCTGCGCGCCCAGAGCGACCTGGGGGTCGAAGTCCCCGCGGCGGCCCTCGCCGACTACGAGCGCGTGCTCGACCGGGTCGACCTGGCGTCCATCGCCGAGCGCGAGAAGGTCACCCGGCACGACGTGAAGGCGCGGATCGAGGAGTTCAACGCGCTCGCCGGGCACGAGCAGGTCCACAAGGGCATGACGTCCCGGGACCTGACGGAGAACGTGGAGCAGTTGCAGATCCGGCTCTCCCTTGAGCTGGTGCGCGACCGCACCGTTGCGGTGCTCGCCCGGCTCGCCCGCCTCGCGGCCGACCACGCCGAGCTGGTGATGGCGGGCCGTTCGCACAACGTCGCCGCCCAGGCCACCACCCTCGGCAAGCGCTTCGCGACGGCGACCGACGAACTGCTGGTGGCCTTCGGGCGGCTGGAGGAGCTGATCGCGCGCTATCCGCTGCGCGGCATCAAGGGCCCGGTCGGCACGGCGCAGGACATGTTGGACCTGCTCGGCGGGGACGCGGCGAAGCTGGCCGAGCTGGAGCAGCGGGTCGCCGGTCACCTGGGCTTCGAGCGGGCGTTCACCTCGGTCGGCCAGGTCTATCCGCGCTCCTTGGACTACGACGTCGTCTCGGCCCTGGTGCAGCTGGCCGCGGCGCCCTCGTCGCTGGCCAAGACGATCCGGCTGATGGCCGGCCACGAGCTGGTGACCGAGGGCTTCAAGCCCGGCCAGGTCGGCTCGTCCGCCATGCCGCACAAGATGAACACCCGCTCCTGCGAGCGGGTCAACGGCCTGATGGTGATCCTGCGCGGCTACGCCTCGATGACGGGCGAACTCGCCGGCGACCAGTGGAACGAGGGCGACGTGTCGTGCTCGGTGGTGCGCCGGGTGGCGCTGCCGGACGCGTTCTTCGCGCTGGACGGGCTGCTGGAGACCTTCCTCACCGTCCTCGACGAGTTCGGCGCGTTCCCCGCGGTCGTCGCCCGCGAGCTGGACCGCTACCTGCCGTTCCTGGCCACCACCAAGGTGCTGATGGGTGCGGTGCGGGCCGGGGTGGGCCGGGAGGTGGCGCACGAGGCCATCAAGGAGAACGCGGTGGCCGCCGCGCTCGCCATGCGCGAGCAGGGCGTCGAACGCAACGAGCTGCTCGACAAGCTGGCGGCGGACGAGCGCATTCCGCTGGACCGGGCGGAGCTGGCCGACCTGATGGCCGACAAGCTGTCCTTCACGGGTGCCGCGGCCGACCAGGTCGCCGCGGTGGTCCGGGCCGTCGAGGAGGTCGTCGAGCGGCATCCGGCCGCCGCCGGCTACGCCCCCGGCGCGATCCTCTGATCCGGATCCGCCGGTGTCGTCCCTGCCGCCGCCCGAAGAGCTGCGGGCCGCCCGCGACGGCGTCATCGACGACGTCGCGGCGCCGGGGCTCTCCGTGCTGTTCTGCGGGATCAACCCGAGCCTGATGTCGGCGGTGACGGGCCACCACTTCGCCCGCCCCGGCAACCGCTTCTGGCCGGTGCTGCACCTGTCGGGGTTCACGCCCCGGCAGCTGCGGCCGGCCGAGCAGCGCGAGCTGCTGACGTACGGCCTCGGCATCACCAACGTGGTGGCGCGGGCGACGGCGCGCGCCGACGAGGTGAGCGCCGAGGAGTTCCGCGAGGGCGGTCGGCTGCTGGCGGCGAAGGTGGCGCGGCTGCGGCCGACGTGGCTCGCGGTCGTCGGCGTCACCGCGTACCGCACCGCCTTCGAGGAGCCCAAGGCCCGCATCGGACCGCAGGAGCGGACGATCGGCGGGACGCGGATCTGGGCGCTGCCGAATCCGAGCGGTCTGAACGCGCACTGGACGGCGCAGACGATGGCCGAGGAGTACGCACGACTGCGCCAGGACTCCCGGTGAGCCCGGCGGCCGGGGCGGGCCGGGCGAACCCGAGCGCCCCGACGGGTCCCGTCGATCACGCCCTGCTCGTGCGCCCCGCGCGGCCAGCGAGTACCATCCGGCAGACGATATGCCCGGGCTGTTCGAGCCGGGGCTGGAAGGGCACACGGTGGGGCGGCTGACCGGCGGAGACCCGTCCTTGTTGCGGCGGATCAACTCCGCGGTGGTACTCCATGCGCTGCGGGACTCGGGCTCCCCCACGCTCACGGACCTGACCCGGTTGACGGGGTTGTCCCGTCCCACGGTCGAGGGCGTGGTGGAAGGTCTCATCGAGGCGGGACTGGTGGCCGAGAGCGTGCCGGAGGAGGGCGGCGCCCGCCGTCAGGGCCGCCCCGCCCGCCGGTTCCGGTTCCGGGTCGAGGCGGGCCACCTGCTGGGCATCGAGATCGGCCCGCACCGCGTCGCGGCGCTCGTCTCCGGACTGGACGGCCGCATCATCGGCGCCGCGTCCCGGGAGGTGTCGGAGACGGCGTCGGCCGACGACCGGCTGGACCGGGTCCGGGTGGTGATCGCGGACGTGCTGCGGCGCACCGGGGTCTCGCGGAACAACCTGCGGGCGGTGGGGGTCGGTTCCCCCGGGATCGTCGAGGCCGACGGCACGGTGCGGCTGGGGGTGGCGCTCCCGGGCTGGACGGGGCTCGCGCTCGGCCAGCGCCTCCAGCGCTCCTTCCGCTGCCCGGTGCTGGTGGAGAACGACGCGAACGCCGCGGCCGTCGCCGAGCACTGGAAGGGCGTCGCGAAGGACTGCAACGACGTCGTCTTCGTCCTGGCGGGACTCAGTCCCGGCGCGGGCTCCCTGATAGGGGGGCGGCTGCACCGCGGCTTCGGCGGCGCGGCGGGCGAGATCGGCGCGCTGCACCTGCTGGGCCGCGAATCGCGGCCCGAGACGCTGCTGTCGACCACGGACCAGGCCCTGCGCCCGCTCGACGAGCACGCCGTCGCGGAGGTCTTCACGCTGGCCAAGGGCGGTGACGCCCGGGCACAGGCCGCCGTCGACCGGTTCATCCAGCGCCTGGTGCACGACGTGGCCGCGCTCGTCCTCGCCCTCGATCCGGAGCTGGTCGTCATCGGCGGCTGGGCGGCAGGGCTCGACGGGCTGCTGGAGCCGCTGCGCAGCGAACTGGAGCAGTACTGCCTGCGCCCGCCACGGGTGGTGCTCTCGCTGCTGAGGGAGGCCGCGGTGGCGACGGGCGCCCTGCGGATAGCGCTCGACCACGTCGAGGAGGAGCTGTTCGCGGTGGAGGGCAGGGCGTCGGCGCGGGGCTGAGCCGGACCGCGCCGTACGCAACCGGGACCGCACACGCGAAGCCGCCCCTGGGGAGTCGTCTCCCGCGGGGCGGCTTCGGCGTTCGACGGGCGGTCGGGGGACACTGCCCGGCGCACGTCAGGAGGCGCGGCGCTCCTCGCCGTGCGCGTGCACGTCGGCGTCGTGGTGGCTTATGCGTACGTCGCCCGAGTCCCCGAAGGTCAGCCGGCAGGTGTCCGCGCGGTAGGTGGCGACGGAGACCGCGACCGTACGGCCCGCGGAGAAGTACCGGGTGGTGACCACGAGGACGGGGGCGCCGGGCAGCCGGTCCAGCTCCCGCGCGTCGTCGGCCCGGGCCGAGCCCAACTCGACCGCGCGGTCCTGCCCTTCGAGGTTGAGGCGCTGGAGTTCGCGCACGACGCGGCGCGCGCGGGCCTCGCCGGAGGGGGCGTCTATGGCCGAGAGCTCGGGGACGGACGCGGCCGGCACGTACAGCAGCTCGGCTGCGAGCGGCTGGCCGTGGGAGGTGCGCAGTCGGCGCAGGGCGTACGTCTTCTCGCCGGGCGCGGCCCCGAGCGCGCGGGCGACGGCGGCCGGCGGGGTCGCCGTGTCGCAGTCGAACGCCTGCCAGCCGTCGTGCGCGGTGGCGCCGGGCCAGGCGTGCTGCGTGGTGGAGACGTCCACGCCCTGGCGCGGAGGGGCGACCGTCGTCCCGACGCCGCGGCGGCGCTGGAGACGGCCCTCCAGTTCGAGTTGTTCCAGCGCCTGGCGCAGCGTGGCGCGGGCGACGCCGAAACGAGCGGCCAGATCACGCTCGTTGGGCAGGATCTCCCCCACCGTGAAGTCGGAGTCGAGCGCTTCCCCGATCACGTTCTTCAGCTGCCAGTACTTGGGCTCCGGCACAGATTCCAGCTGCGTGGTCCCCACCCTGATCCTCCGCAATCGCCGTGTTGGCGGCGGCTATTCCGCGCCTTTGTTTTTTAAAGGTTCCTGCACTATCCCTGCCGACCATAGGGCGGGTCGGAACCTTGGTCAAGACCAATCCTGCTCCGGTCACGCTCTGAAGTCGACCGTATCCGCTGAGCGTTCACGAGCTGTTAGCACCGCGGTGAAAGAGATGAACAACACCGTGCGGAGGTTTCCGGACAGCCGGATTGGCTTGCGGCCGAAACCTCCGACGGCGGGCGACGGCCTTGGGAGGCGGGGAGGCAGTGCCGGGGCGGGGTCTTAGAGCCGGTGGGCGGCGGAGTCCGTCATGCCTCCGAGCTTGTCGGGGTTGCGGACCAGGTAGACGCAGGCGACCCGGCCCTCGACGAGACCCAGTTGCAGCACCAGGTCGGGTGCGCCGGCCGACAGCACGAGCACGGTGGGGGCGCCGTTGGCCTCCACGATCCGCACCTCCATGTCCGGCAGTTGGTCCGTGCCCACGGCCGCGAGGAAGCGGGCGACCTTGTCCCCGCCCTCGATGATCCGCAGCGGCGCCTTCGACTTGCCGCCGCTGTCGCCGACGAGTCGGGCGTCGGGCGCGAGGAGGCAGAGCAGTCCGTTGAGGTCACCGCCGGAGGCCGCGGCGAGGAAGCGTTCCGTCACGGCCCGGGCCTCGACGGGGTCGGTGTCGTAGCGGGGCCTGCGCTCGGCGACGTGCTTGCGGGCCCGGCTGGCGAGTTGGCGCACGGCCGGCTCGGACCGCTCCAGCGCGGCGGCGATCTCCTCGTACGGGAAGCCGAACGCCTCCCGCAGCACGAACACCGCGCGTTCGGCCGGGGACAGCGACTCCAGCACGACGAGGACGGCGAAGGAGACGGTGTCGGTGAGGACGGCGCGCTCGGCGACGTCGGGGGCGGCGGGCGCCGTGTCCGTCGCGCCCGCCACCAGGGCGGCGCCGCCGGTGGCGACCGGCTCGGGCAGCCAGGGCCCCACGTACGTCTCGCGCCGGGCGGAGAGTTGGCGCAGCCGGTCGAGGGCGAGGCGGGTGGCGACGCGTACGAGGTAGGCGCGCGGCTCCCGGACGTCGCCGCGGTCGGCGGCGGACCAGCGCAGCCAGGCGTCCTGGACGACGTCCTCGGCGTCCGCGAACCGACCCAGCATCCGATAGGCCACCCCTGTCAGGAGGGGGCGGTGCTCTTCGAAGGTCTCGGTCAGCAGTTCACTCGCCACACCGCCATCCCAACGGATGGGGCACCGGAATGTCCAGGAGATTGCGTCCGTGGCGGGGTGGCGGGGGCGGGCACAACGCCCCGGGGGAGCGGCCGGGGGGCCGGCCCGCGCCCGGCGGGGCCCCCCCCCACAGTTGGGGCGGTTGGGGGGGGGGGGGCGC
>NZ_JBEYTZ010000043.1:0-63972 GCF_040643215.1 Streptomyces sp. NPDC047315
TGAACGCTTTCGATCATCAGGACATCCCGTTCGAGCGACTCGTCGAAACACTGAACCCCGAACGCTCCACCGCCTACCACCCCCTCTTCCAGGTGGCGTTCTCATGGCAGGGCCGTACCGGAGGCATCGAACTGCCCGGCGTGACGGCCGCACCCGTCCAGGTCACGACCGGCACTGCCAAGTTCGACCTGCTCTTCCACGTCGAGGAGCCACCCATGGGGAGCGAACAGCGACTCAGCGGGCTCGTCGAGTACGCCACCGACCTGTTCGACCACAGCACCGCACAGGCCCTGGCAGACCGCTACGTGCGTCTGATCACCGAATGCGCCGCTGCCGCACGGAGACCGCTCAGCGCGGTCGACGCGCTGACGCCTGCCGAGCGGGACCTCGTGGTG
This sequence comes from Streptomyces sp. NPDC047315, assembly GCF_040643215.1. NCBI lineage: Bacteria > Bacillati > Actinomycetota > Actinomycetes > Kitasatosporales > Streptomycetaceae > Streptomyces > Streptomyces sp. NPDC047315. The sequence goes on from NZ_JBEYTZ010000043.1 coordinate 396, forward strand.
CGCCAAGTGAACGACACGAAGGCACCCACCCCCCACCTCACGATCCCCGCGCTCTTCGAACGGCAGGCCGCCGCCACACCGGACTCGATCGCCGTCGTCAGCGACGACCGCACCCTGACCTACCGCGAACTCAACCACCGCGCCAACCGACTCGCCCGCGAACTCCTCCGCCACGGTGTCGGCCAGGAGTCCACCGTCGCGGTGGCCGTACCGCGGTCACTGGAGTACGTCGTGGCGGTACTCGCCGTGGTCAAGGCCGGCGGAGCCTACGTGCCGCTTGCCCACGACCATCCCGCGGAGCGCCTGGAGCAACTGCTGCGGCACTCCCGGCCCCAACTGCTCGTGACCACCTCGACGGTGGCGTCAGCTCTGCCCGAGCACCCGTGCCCGCAGCTGATCGTCGACGCCCAGGCCGTCGCCGCGGACGTTGCCGCACAGCCGGCGGACGACTTGCCCGACCCGGGCCTCCCGGACCGGTTGGCGTACGTCATCCACACCTCCGGCTCGACTGGCGTGCCCAAGGGCGCCGGGGTCAGCCATCGCGCCGTGGTGGACCTCGCCTCCGACCGGCGATGGCCCGGCGGCGCCCACGACCGGGTCCTGATGCACTCGGCGCCGACTTTCGACGTCTCGGCGTACGAGACGTGGATACCACTGCTGAACGGCGGCCGAATCCATATCGCCCCACCGGGCCGCTTGGACGTCGATGCTCTCGCGACAGCCGTGGCGGAGCAGCAGGTGACCGCGGTGTGCATGTCCGCCGGCCTCTTCTCGGTGATCGCCGCGGAGCGCCCCGAGAGCTTCTCGGGGCTCCGGGAGGTGTTGGCCGGCGGCGAACAAGTGCCTGCCGACGCCGTGGCCCGGGTGTTGCGGGCCTGCCCGGACACCGAGGTCGTCAATGTGTACGGACCCACCGAGGCGACGGTCTTCGCCACCTGCCACCGGATCGCGGGAGGCACCCGGCTCGGCGCGGCCGTCCCGGTGGGACGGCCCCTGGACAACACGCGCGCCTACGTCCTCGACGACCGACTGCGGCCCGTTCCACCAGGGGTGGAGGGCGAGCTGTACCTCGCGGGTTCCGGCCTGGCGCGCGGATACGCACGACAGCCGAAGACCACGGCCGAGCGCTTCGTGGCCAACCCCTTCGACGCCGCCGGCGAACGCATGTACCGCAGCGGTGACCTGGTGACCTGGACGAAGGAAGGTGAACTGGTGTTCCGAGCGCGCGCCGACGACCAGGTGAAGATCCGAGGGTTCCGGGTCGAGCCGGGCGAGGTCGAGACCGCACTGATGACACACCCCGGGGTGGCCCGCGCCGTGGTCGCGGCCCACCCGAGCCCCGGCGGCTCCGGAGGGCTGCGCCTGGTGGCCTACGTGGTCGCTGCCGGCGCAACGGAAGGACCCGGGACGGCGTCGCCACGCGTCGGGGAGGCGGAGCTGCGTCCGTACCTCGCCCGGCGCCTGCCGGACCATCTGGTGCCCTCGGTCTTCGTGGAGCTCGACGACCTACCGCTGACCAAACACGGCAAGGTCGACCGCAAGGCGCTCCCCGTCCCCGGCGCTGGTGAAGCCCGGCCCGAGACGGCCCTCGTACGGCCGCGCACGGCCACCGAACGTGCGATCGCCGCGATCTGGGCGGACCTGCTCGACCGGGACGACATCGGCGTGCACGACAAGTTCTTCGACGCCGGGGGGACCTCGCTGTCCCTGCTGGCCCTCAGCAGCCGGCTCGCCGACCTCACCGCCCGTCCCGTGGAGCTGAGCGCACTGTTCGAACACACCACGGTCGAGGCGATGGCCCGGCTGCTCGACGACACACCCACCGGTGAAACCACTGACGAATCGGGGTACGAGCTGTGAAGAGCAGGAGCCGTTGCGACCAGGAGGCCGTGGCGATCATCGGCGTCGCACTGGCCCTTCCCGATGCCGATGACCTCGACGCCCTGCACCACAACCTGATCGCCGGGCGGTGCAGCGTCGGAAGGCCGGACAAGGAGCGGGCGCACTTCGCCGGTGCACCGGGGGGTCTCGACTATCTCAAGATGGGCTATCTGAACCGGATCGACCTCTTCGACCACCGGTTCTTCGGACTCTCCCAGCGCGAGGCCGAGCTGATGGACCCGCACCAGCGCATGACCGCGCAACTCGCCCACCGGGCCGTCGAGAACGCCTGTTACGCGCCCGGAGAACTGAGGGGATCTCGGACCGCGGTCGTCCTCAGCACCCCTGAACCCCACTACGCGACCCTGTACACGGACAGCGACCCGCAGCAGATCCTCGGCGCGCACCCCGCAGCGGCGGCGGCGCGGATCTCGTACCTCTTCGACTTCGCCGGGCCCTCGCTGACGGTGGAAACCGCATGCAGCGGGAGCCTGACCGCGATCGCCACAGCCGTGGAGGCCCTCCGCACCGGGCGCTCCGACCTGGCGATCGCCGGCGGGCTCAGCCTCTACCCGGTCCTGGCGGCCGAGAGCAGCCGCGAACCCATGATCGGCCTGGAGTCCCCCGAGGGGGTGTGCCGCCCCTTCGACGCCGCGGCGGACGGCTGCACCGGCGGCGAGGGCGGTGGTCTCGTACTCCTCAAACGCCTCGACGAGGCCCTGGCGGACGGCGACCACATCCACGCCGTCGTACGAGGCATCTGCGTGAACCACAACGGATTCAGCGCCACCAGCATGAGCGCGCCGAGCCCACGAGGGCAGACCGAGGTGATTCTGGAAGCCTGGCGGGAGGCCGGTGTCGCGCCGGTCGACTACGTCGAGGCACACGGCTCCGCCACCCGGCTCGGCGACGTGGTGGAGGCCGAGGGACTGAGGCGCGCGTTCCTCACTGCCGGGGTGAGCGAACCGTGCGGAATCAGCGGCATCAAGGGAAACATCGGACACCTCAACCACGCGGCAGGAGTGGCGGGCCTCTTCAAGGTGCTCGCCGCGCTGCGACACGGCACCCGATACCCCAACCCCCACTTCCAGTCGCCGAATCCGCTGATTGACTTCACTGGCCCGGTCCACGTCGACGAGGTCGCGACGGGTTGGACGCGTGCGGCCGGCCGAACCCGTCGAGCAGGTGTGAGTTCCTTCGGCCTGACTGGGACCAACGTCCACGCCGTCATCGAGGAACCGCCCGCCCCCGTGCCGCTGTCGGCACCGGCAGGGCCGGACGTCGAGTTGGTGACGCTCTCCGCCAAATCGCCCTCAGCACTCGAAGCGTACGCGCAGCGCGTCGCCGACTTCCTCGACCGAACCGAACACGACCTGCCCACGGTCACCCATGCCTTGAACCACGGGCGCGACGACCACCCCTATCGATGGGCGGGCACCGCGCACGACACCGGTGAACTAGCTCTCTGCTTAAGGGCGTTACGACACGGCGGTGGACCGGAGCCGATGACGGCGGCCCCCCTGGTCCTCCTGCTGTCCGGCGACGGCGACCTCGGCGACGCGGTGTGGTCACGACTGCGTGCGGCCTTCCCCGAGCTCGCCGACCCGGACGGCGCCACCCCCGGCGCGCTGCTGCACGCCCGGCAGTGCGCGGTCTACGAACTGGCACGCTCCCTGGGACTGACCGAGGCACGACTGGTCGGCTCCGGTGTCGGCAACTTCGCGGTCCGGGCCATCCAGAGCCCGTCGACGGCCGCGGACGCACGTCAGAAGGCGGCGGATGCCGCCGTCGTCGGCCAGGTCGACGAGGCCGGGCTACGCCGTGCCGTGCACAGCCTCGCCGAGGAAGGGGCCGTGGTCGTCGAACTGGCGGCGGAGGGAGTCCTGTGCCGGGAGATCGCCCGGGTCGCCCCTGAGCTGCCCGTGGTGCGACTATTCGAGAACCCCACCCGTCAGGGCGTACTCGCCGCCCTCGCCGAACTCTACGAGCACGGGGTGGACCTCGACTGGAGCCGGTACTACGCCCATGGCGGCATGCCCCGCATCGAAGTGCCCACCTACCCCTTCGACGTCGACGAGGTGTCCTGCTGGTGCCGCCCGCCCGGCTCCCCCTTGGACATCCACCTGGTCGGCGCCGCAGAGCCCGCTTCACCGGCGGCATCGGAACGCCCGAGCCGACAAGACGACATCGAACGCACACTGGTCGAGATCTGGAGCGGCGTCCTCAAGGCCGACGACGTTGACACGGATGCCAACTACTTCGAACTTGGCGGCACGTCGATCGCGGGCATCACCGTACTGCGCCAGGTCCAGGAACGTCACGGTGTCCAGCTGACCTTCGCCGACCTGCACGAGTACCCAGTACTGGGCGAGCTGGCCGGGCGCATCGACGCCCTTGCGGCCGGGGGAGCGGAGCGAGAGGACTGGACGATCCCACCGATTCCACGCCCCGGCCGCCTGCCGCTGTCGATGAACCAGGAGCAGCTGTGGTATCTGGACCGGCTCCACCCGGGCACCCCCCTCTACAACATCCCCATCGTGCTGCGCTACGTCGGAGACTTGGACTTCGACGCCTATCGGGGCGCCGTGCGCGACGTGGTGGACCGGCACGAGGTCCTGCGCACCCGCATCGGGGACGAGAACGGTCGCCCCTACGCACTTGATGAGGTGCCCGAGCCGCACGTGACGTTCCTCGACCTCTCCGCGCTCCCGGACGAGCGACGCACCGCCGAACTGGCCCAGGCGATGGAGCACGAGGCGAGCGAACCCTTCGACCTCGCGCGGGGGCCGCTGTTCCGCACCGCGATCATCAAGACCGGAGCTCAGGAGCACCTCGTCCAACACACCTGGCACCACATCGTCTTCGACGGGTGGACGCCTGCCGTCTTCTTCGGGGAGCTGTCCGCCTACTACACCGCGCGTCGAGGTGGGCCCGCGGCCCAGTTGCCGGCGCTGCCCGCCCAGTACGCCGACTTCGCGGCCTGGCAGGGCCAGTGGTTGCAGGGGCAGCGGATGGCACGCGGACTGGACTTCTGGCGTACGGAGCTGAGTGGCTTGCGCCCGGCCGAACTGCCGCTCGACCACCCACGCCCGGCGACCCAGTCCCACCGCGGCGGCAGTGTGCCGTTCGCACTCGACCCGGACGTCGCGGCACAACTGCGCGCGTTCAGCGTGCGAGAGAACACGACGAACTTCGTCACCATGCTCGCCGTGGTGGACACGGTGCTGGCACTGTGGGCGGGGCAACGGGACGTCGTCGTGGGCGCCGCGACCACGGGCCGGTTCAACCCGCTGACACACGGGCTGATCGGCTACTTCAACAACCTCCTTCCGTTCCGCACCCGCGTCGACGCCGGGCTGAGCTTCCGGGAACTGGTGGCCCGCTGCGCGACCACCGCCACCGGGGTGCTCGACCACGAGGAGATCCCGTTCGCGCAGATCGTCGCGGAAGCCGACCACCGCGACCCCTCTCGACACCCGATCTTCACGGTCTGCTACACCCACCAGAACACCACCAGGGCGTCCTACGACCTGCTGGACCTGACCATGGTGAGCATGGAGGACGATCTTCCCGCGGTCTCCGGAGTCGCCCCGGGAACCTCCAAGTTCGACCTCACCTTCGGCCTGTACGACCAGGACGGCGTTCCGATGGACGGCTACCTGGAGTACGCCGTCGACCTCTTCGAACCGGCCACCGCCCGCCACCTCGTCGAGCTGTTCCAGCGCATCGCGGCAGCTGCCATGCGGAACCCGGACCGGCCCCTGGAAGAACTGCTGGAAGACGGCGACGCGGCGGGTCTCCTCACCGGTGTGTGCCGTGACGTGACGCAGGGCCGCCTGGTCAGCCGGGCCTTCGAGGCGCACGCCGCGCAGCGCCCGGACGAGATCGCCGTCGTCGACAGGGCTGGCGAGCACACGTACCAGACGATCGAACAGCAGGCGAACCGGCTGGCGTGGCGGCTCGTGGAACACGGAGTCGGCCCCGACAGCGTGGTGCCCGTGCTCGCGGAACGCGGTGTGGAACTCGTGGTCGGTTGGCTCGCCGTGCACAAGGCGGGCGGCGCCTTCGCCACGATCGACCTCGGCGTGCCGGAGCAGCGCATACGGAGCATCCTCGCCGGCATCTCCTCCTCCGCAACCCTCGTCGGAACCGGTGCCGCCGGTGTCCTGGAGGACGGTCACGGTCCGCTCGTGCACATCAGCGCCACTGGCGTGGACGCGCAGAGGGACGCCGAGGGGGACCATGACGGTCCTCCGCCGCAGCGGGCGGGCACGGCGCACCTCGCCTATGTGTCGCACACGTCGGGCACCACCGGACGCCCCCTCGGCTGCGAGGTCGAACACCGCAGCCTGATCAACCTGCTGCGCTGGTGGGGCGAGGAGGTCGAGCTCACCACCGGGGACCGGATGGCCCAGCTGTCCGCACCCGGCTTCGACCTGGCCGTGCTCGAAGTCATGGCCGCCCTCCACCACGGCACACCCCTGTGCTTCGTGGACGACGTTCTCCAGACCCCGGCGAACCTCCTCGGGGAACTCGCCGAACACGGCGTGACGGTGGCCTGCCTGCCGACGCCCCTGGCCGAACTGATGCTCCCGGACACCCCTGACGTGCCGGGTCTCGCACTGCGCAGCCTGACCACCGGCGGTGACGTGCTACGTGCGAGGCCGCCCCGGGACTCCGCGCTCACCCTGCTCAACGTGTACGGACCGACCGAATGCACCGTCTGCGCCACCGCCGGAGTCGTGGCCGAAGCCGGAACAGCCCCCGGGGAGGCGGCTGCGGAACAGCCGCTCCCTGACATCGGCAAGCCGCTGCCGAACACCCGGGTGTACCTGCTGGACCAGCGCGGCCGACCCGTCGCCGCTGGCCAGCGCGGCGAGGTCTTCATCGGCGGGATCAGCGTGGGCCGCGGCTACCACGACAAGCCAGCGCTGACTGCGACCCGGTTCGTCGCCGACCCGTTCGCAGACGAACCGGGAGCCCGGATGTACCGCACCGGCGACGTGGCCCGGGTCCGACGCGACGGCACCCTCGCCTTCGCAGGCCGTAGCGACCATCAACTCGAACTGCGCGGCCACCGTGTGGAGCCCGCCGAAGTCGAGCGGAGCCTGCTGGACCACCCCCAGGTCCGGGAAGCCCTCGTCGTCGGGGAACGGCAACCGTCGGGCGCCCCTCTCCTCGTGGCCCACGTCGCCGGCGAGGACCTGCCCCCAGACGACGAACTGCTCGCCTGGGTCGCCCGCGAGCTGCCCGCCTACATGGTGCCCGGCCGTGTGGCGCACCACGACCACCTGCCCAAGACGAGCAACGGAAAGCTCGACCGCAACGGGATGAGGGAGACGCAGATGCCCGACGACCACTCCAGTACGAGCGGGTTGACAGCAGTGACGACGACGGGCGCAGACCCCGTTGACGGGGCACAGCGGGAGATCGAACGCGTCTTGGGGGAGATCTGGACCGATCTGCTCGGCATCGGGACGGTGTCCCCGGGCGACAACTTCTTCCGCATCGGCGGTGACTCGATGCTGAGTGTGGGCGTCGCCTCCCGCGCGGCACAGCTGGGCCTGCACCTCACGCCCCACGACGTGCTGAGCCACCCGACCCTGCGGGAGCTCGCCGCCGTCGCCGTCCAGGACCTCGGCCACCCACCGCAACTCGTCACCACCGCCACCACCGCCACCACCGCGCCCCGCGTCGCCGCGTTTACGGAGCCGGTGCCCCCGAGCCCGTGGATGCAGGCGATGCTGAGCAAGTCCGGTGACAATTTGCGGGACTTCATCGCCCCCCTCGCCCTGGAAACCGTCCCAGGGGTGCGCCTTGAGGCGGTCCGGGCGGCCTTCGAGCGACTGGTCGAGATCCAAGAACCCCTGCGCTACCGCTTCCGTCACAACAGCCTCGGTTGGCGCGTCGAGTGCGCCGAGCGGGAGAACGCACCCCTGGTGGACGCCAGGGTGCTGCCGCCACTCGACGAGGAGCAGCTCCAGAGCCAGTTGGCCGCCGACGTCGACGAACTCGCCAAGGACATCGACCTCAGCCGGGGGCCGGCACTGCGAGTCAGGTTCTACGACCGCGGGGCGGAGCGACCAGGTGTGATCCTCTTCGTCGCCCACCACTTCGTCTTCGACGCGCTGTCACCCGTACCGCTGGTCGAGGACCTGAACGCGGCGCTGGCCAACCGTGTGACCACCATCCGCCGGCCCGCCTGGCGGGAGTGGACCCGCCACCTGCGGGCCATGTCCACGTCCGACGAGATCGCCAGCGAACTCCCCTACTGGAGGGGAATCATGAGCATGGGGTCCCAGCAGGCCCCGCTGACCGAGAACGGCCCGCCCGGCTCGCCGCCGAGCGTGGTGCGCCGTACCGTCGCGAGCCGTCCCGCAAGCCTGCTGGCTGACAGCGGCCCACGCGGACAGCAGGCCGCCATCGCTGTGGCCGCGACTGCCTGGTCGCGCTGGCGGGGCACTCCTGACGCCTATCTGAGCACCCTGGGCATGGGAGCCGCGCCCAACGCGCTGTGGCACGGCGATCGGAGCACGTCACTGGGATGGTTCACCCATCTGTTCCCGGCCTTCGTCACCGTCCCCTCCGGGGCGCGCGCGACAGACGTGCTCAACGCGGCGGGCGCAGCCCTCTCGGTGCCGAACGACGGCATCGGCTACGGCGTCCTGCGCCATCTCAGCCCGCACACCCCCGAGGTCGCACAGCTGCGGGACGTCCCGGAACCCCAGGTGCTGGTCGAGCACCTGGCCAACGCCAGCAACGGGCTCGTCAGACTCGGCGGCGACTGGGTCCGGTTGCGGTCCGCAGTCCTGTTCGCCCCTCCGCAGGCCGTACTTGACCAGGTACCGGTCGTGGTGGCGACCCAAGTGATCGATGGGGTGCTGGAGATCGGTGTGGCGTCCCGCGGCACGGTGGCTGACGCCGACATGGAGGTCTTCGCCGACCACCTCGTCGAGGCGTTCATCGAACTCGCCGCGGCTGAGGACACGGACGGGGTGGGTTGACGTGGCGCCGACGACGGCGGTGCGGGCGCTCGCCTTCCACCAGCCCGATACCGCGCTGCGTGTGACCGAGCTCCCCGGTCTCGACCGGCTCAGTGACACGGAACGGGAGTGCTGCGTGCGGCTCGGCATCGACGAGGTCCGCGCGGACGCAACCCTGTCGGCGTACGACCTCGCCGCCGGCGCGGCACACCGGGCCCTGGGAGAGGCGGGCCTGACCGCGGCCGACGTCGGCGCGCTGATCGTGATCGAAGCCCGGGCACCACAGACGCTGATGAGCTCCACCGCCACCCGCCTTCAGTCACAGTTGGGCGCGGACCGGGCGGTGACGTTCTCCGTCGGCGGGCTCGGCTGCGTCTCCCTCACCCCGGCCCTGCTCGCGGCCCGCGGGCTGCTCGCCGCCGACGGGGACATGGACCACGTCCTAGTAGCCCACGGCAGCAAACCACCGACGCCGTTGCGCTATCGACATCCGGTGACGGTCAGCGGCGACGGCGGGGCGGCGATGGTGGTGTCCCGCAGCGGACCGATCCGCATCCTCGACATCCTCCAGGCGACCAACGGCGCCTACTGGGACCTGTTCCGGGTCGAGTACCGGGACCGGCCGACCGACCAGTGGCGCGAGGAGTGCCGGGAGATCACCGGTTACACCTTCACCCTGGCCGCGGAGACTCGACACCGCCTGCGCGAGATGCACCGTCGCCTCTTGGAACGCAACGGCCTCGATCCGCAGGACATCAGCTGCTACCTCAGCCACAACCTCTCCACCGGCGCCTTCCGATTCACCGAGGAAGCCCTCGGCATCAAGATCAGCAACACTTGCTTCGACACCCTGCGGCAGTACGGACACCTCGGCCCGAACGACATCCTGCTGAACCTGCACGCGGAACTCGGAAGCGGCACCCTCGCCCAGGGACAACGAGCGGTCCTTCTCAGTGCGAGCCCGGCCGCGGCGTGGAGCATGCTCCTGGTGGAGACAGGCGACGGCGCGGCGACCCACTATCTGTAACGACTCCTTTGGGGGCAGGGGCGGAGAACGCCCGCCGCTGCCCCCACTGGCTGGGTTCATGTTGCGGGTGGTGTCGGAACCGTCTGCGACGACATGCCGGGTGCGGTATCGGTGACGCTGGAGCGCGTCGATGGTCCTGCTGCAGCTGGCAAGCTCTTCTCAGCCACCGGTGTCCCGCCGGCCGGCGTCGCCCTCCGTCTCGGGGACTCGTCGGGTCGCCCGGGCCGGCTCAATCGCGTGCGGGCGGGTTCTCCGCTCGTTCCTCGGCGAGGGCGACCAGCGCCCGCGCCGCCGGCGAGAGCGGGCCGATCCGGTGATAGAGGAAGCAGTGCCGCGGAACGGTGAAGTCCACGTCCCTGATCACCGCACCCAGGAGACCGGCAGGCCGCGCCGCCGACTCCGGCAGGACCGTGGCTCCCGCGCCTGCCAGGACGAAGTGGACGACGGCGTCGCGGTGCGCGCTGTCCACGGCGACGGTGAGGGCGGGAAGCCCGCTCGCGGCGAGTTCGGTGCTGATCCAGGTCCCGACCGCGGAGTCGGCCGAGGCACCCATCACCACTTCGTGACGGGACAGCTCCGCGAGCCCCACGGGACCGTCGGGCAGATGGGTACCGGGCGGGAAGACCGCCATGAGGGGGCCGGGCGCCACCGGGACGGCCCGGTGCTTCGGATAGGGCGCGGGATGGTCGTGGAGCAGTAGTTCCGCCTCGGCGCGGCGGAGCGAGTCGAAGCCCCCCGTGCCGTTGGCGGCCTCACGCACTCGTACGCGGACACCGGGATAGCGCTCCCGGAAGGCGGTGATGAGCCGTACCGCGGGGTCCACCGCGCAGGCGGGTACCACCGTCAAGTCGAGCTGTCCGGCCGCCAGCCGGTCCACCTCCTCCACCGCTGCCCGTACGCCGTCGAAGGCTCGCAGGGTCCGTCGGGCGGGGCCGATGAGGGCCCGGCCGGCGGGGGTCAGGGTCAGCTTCCGCCCTCGTACGACGAGCGGGGTGCGCAGTTCGCGTTCGAGTTCCCGGATGGCCTGGGAGACCGAGGGCTGGCTCAGGTGGAGCTGACGGGCAGCGGCCGAGATGCTGCCGGCCTCCACGGTCGCGAGGAAGTAGGCGAGGTGACGTCTTTCCATAGGCACTGCCTACCCATTCTCAAGGAATCTCAAGGCTTCACCGGTGCCGGTGAGCGGCATAGCGTGCCGGTCAACGAACCGTCGAGCCGAGGGGGAATCCGATGCAGGCCGTCCATCGCACCCTGCGCGTCCTCGAAACGGTCGCCGGGCACCAGCCCATCGGTGTCGGCGAACTCTCCCGTCGCTGTGCGCTGCCCAAGTCGACGGTGCAGCGCCTCGTCCAGTCGCTGGCTGCCGAGGGGTGGCTCCGGTCCGTGGGCCAGGAGCAGACCCGGTGGGTGCTGACGACGCGGATGCTCACCCTCGGCACGGCAGCCCTGCAGGACGGTGGGGTGCGCGAGTCGGCGATCGGCCCGATGCGGGAGCTGGGGGAGCTCACCGGCGAGACGGTCACCCTGCAGGTTCCCGACGGTCCGTTCCGGATGGTGCTGATCGAACGGGTCGACTGTCTCCACCCCGTCCGCACGATCAATCAGCTCGGCACGACCTCCCCGATCACCGCGACCTCCACGGGTCTCGCCTTCCTCGCCCTACTGGGGGACGACGAGGTGGAACGGGTGCTCGCCCGGCCCGTGCCGAGACTCACCCCGAGCACCGTCACCGAGCCGTGCGAGCTTCGGGCCGCGGTCGCCGAGACCCGCGCGAAGGGATACGCGGTGAACCGGGGCCAGAACCGCGAGGGGGTGTCCGCGGTCGGGACCGCCGTCGTCGGCCTGTCCGGCCGTCCCGTCGCGGGGATCGGCCTCTCCCTGCCCGACAGCCGGTTCGATCCCCAACGAGTGCCTCGGTGGGCGCGGCAGCTCCGGGCGACCGCCGTGGCCGTCACCGCGGCGCTCGCCGACTGAGAACGCGACCCACCCCACATCGGCGCCCCCGCGGCGCGAAGGGAGGAACACGGGATGGACATGCACACCGAATCCCCCGCAGAAACGTTTCTTACGGCGGACCGACTGGCCATCAGGAACCTGGCGCGGGAGTTCGTCGCCCGCGAGGTGCTGCCGGCGGCCGACGCGCTCGACCCGGTCGCCGGCGAGATCCCCATGGAGCTGCGGGACAAGATGGCCGACCTCGGATTCTTCGGGATCCTCATTCCCGAGGAGTACGGCGGGCTGGGCATGGGCGTGTCCGAGTACGCGCTGATCGTCGAGGAGTTGGCGCGCGGCTGGATGAGCGTGGCCAGCCTGATCGCCCGGGGGCAGCAGTTCACGCACGGCTTCAGCCCCGAGCAGCGGGCCGAATACCTGCCGAAGATGGCACGCGGGGAGTTCCTCAGCGCGTTCGCGCTCTCCGAGGCCGAGGCCGGCTCGGACGTGGCGAACCTGAGCTGCCGCGCCGAGCCGGACAGTGACGGCGGCTGGCGGATCACCGGGCAGAAGATGTGGTGCACGTTCGCCGACGGCGCCGACTACCTCCAGGTGTTCGCCCGCACCCGGCCGGTGGACCCGCTGCACCGATCCCGCGGCATCACCTGTTTCCTGCTGCCCAAGGAGCGCGGCACGCTCCCCGGGGGCGTCACCGGGACGCCGGTGCGCAAGATCGGCTACCACGGCTGGAAGACCTGGGAGCTGTCGTTCGACAACGCCCGGGTCGAGCCCGGGATGACCGTCGGCGAGGAGGGCCACGGCTTCAAGGTCGCCATGGGGGACCTGGTGATCGCCCGGATCCACACGGCGGCCCGCGCCATCGGCCTGGCTCGCGGCGCGCTGGAGGACTCGGTGGCGTACGCGAAGGAGCGGGTGCAGTTCGGCAAGCCGATCGCGGACAAGCAGGCGATCCGTTTCAAGATCGCCGGCATGGCGACGCGGATCGAGGCGTCCCGGGCGCTGCTGCACCAGATCTGCGCCGATTACGACGCGGGCCGCCCGTCCAACCTCCAGGCGTCCATGGTGAAGCTGCATGCCACCGAGATGGCGGAGCGCGTCACCAGCGAGGGCATCCAGATCCACGGCGGCGCCGGGTACACCACGGACTTCGCGGTGGAGCGCCACTGGCGCGACGCCCGGCTCACCAAGATCTTCGAGGGCACCTCGGAGATTCAGCTGAAGATCATCTCCGACACGCTGCTGGGCCGCGGACGATGACCGCCCGGACGCCGACCACCGGGCCGCTGGCGGGGCTGACCGTCCTCGACCTCAGCCGCATGCTCGCCGGGCCGTTCTGCACCATGGTCCTCGCCGATCTCGGTGCCACCGTCCTCAAGGTGGAGCCCCCGTTCCGCGACATGGTCCGCGACCAGGGCCCCTACGCCGAGGACGACGAACTGAAGGCGTACGGCGGGTACTTCCAGAGCGTCAACCGCAACAAGCAGGGCCTGGTCGTCGACCTGACCTCACAGGACGGCGGCGCCGTGATCCGCCGCCTGGCCACCACTGCGGACGTCCTGGTGGAGAACTTCCGACCGGGCGTGATGGAAAGGCACGGCCTGAGCTACGAGGAACTCGCCGGGATCAACCCGCGGCTGGTCTACACGGCGGTGCGCGGCTTCGGCGACCCGCGCACCGGAAGCAGCCCGGTCCAGGACTGGCCCAGCTTCGACATCGTCGCCCAGGCGATGGGCGGACTGCTCGGGATCACCGGCCCGGCCGGAGGTCCGCCCGTGAAGACGGGGCCCGGCTTCGGCGACATCGTGCCCGCCCTGTTCGCGGCCGTCGGGACGCTGGCGGCGGTCCGCGAACGCGAGACCACCGGGCGCGGCCGTTTCGTGGACGTGGGGATGTACGACGCGGTGGTGGCCGCCTGCGAGCGGATCGTCTACCAGCACTCGTACACCGGTGCGGTGCCAGGACCCGAGGGCAACGCGCACCCCCTGCTCTGCCCCTTCGGCCTCTTTCCCGCCGCCGACGGCTTCATCGCCCTGGCGGCGGCGCCCGCCGACCACCACTGGAGGCTGCTCTGCGAGGCGATGGGCCGGCCCGAGCTGGGCACGGACCCGCGCTACGCCCGCAACACCGACCGGGTGGCGCACCAGGCCGACGTCCTGGACGCGGTCGGCGAATGGTCCGCCCGCCACACCCGCGCCGAGCTGGCGGACCTCCTCGGCGGCAGGGTTCCCTTCGGACCGGTCAACACTGCGGACGCGCTCTTCGAAGACCCGCACCTCGCCGCCCGCGGCATGCTCCAGCAGGTCGAACACCCGGGCCTGGACCGGCCCGTGACCATCGCCGCGACCCCCATCCGTCTCGCGGGGAACGGGCCGCCCGCCGTTCGCCGGGCACCCCTGTTCGACGAGCACACCGACGACGTCCTGCGCCGGGCCGGATACGCGGACGACGAGATAGCCCGGCTGCGAGCGACCGGGGCCATCGGCGCCCCCGGCTCGCCCTGACCCCTCTCATCAACCCCTACTCCCGAAGGATGATGCTCCATGGGAAGCCTCGAAGGGCGCGTGGCGATCGTCACCGGCGCCGGGCGCGGACTCGGGCGGGAACACGCCCTTCTGCTCGCCGCCGAGGGTGCCAGCGTCGTGGTGAACGACCCCGGCGTCGCGGGGGACGGCGAAGGCGCCGACCAGGGACCCGCCCATGAGGTCGTCGCGGAGATCCGGGCGGCGGGCGGACAGGCGGTCGCCGACACCGGCCGCGCCGACGACTTCGCCGCCGCCCGCGCCATGGTCGACCTCGCCGTCGAGCACTACGGCGACCTGGACATCCTGGTCAACAACGCCGGCGTCACCCGCGACGCGACCATCGCGAAGATGACCGAGGCCGAGTGGGACAGGGTCGTCTCGGTCCACCTCAAAGGCCACTTCGCCCCGCTCCACCACGCTGCCGCCCACTGGCGCGAGCGGACGAGGGCGGGGCGCGCCGTCCGCGCCTCGGTGATCAACACCTCGTCAGGGTCCGGTCTGCGCGGCAACCCCGGTCAGCTCAACTACGCCGCCGCCAAAGCCGGCATCGCGGCGATGACCGTGGTAGCCGCCCGTGAACTGCAGCGCTACGGCGTACGGGTCAACTCCATCGCGCCGGTCGCCCGCACCCGCATGACGATGGAAACCCCGGGGCTCGCCGAGAAACTCGCACCCCGGGACGGTGAGTTCGACGCCTGGGACCCGGCGAACGTCTCTCCGCTCGTCGCCTGGCTCGCGGCCGAGGAGTGCCGGGCCAACGGCCAGTTGCTGATGATCCGGGGCGGCCGGATCGACGTGTACGACGGCTGGGCGGTGCGAGAGACCCATCAGAGCACGGGCCGCTGGACGCTCGCGGCTCTCGACGCGGCGCTGGCCGACCTCCCGTCGGCTCCGCCGACCCTGGTCCCCTCCGTCTGAATCAGAGCGGAAACACGCAGGCGCCACTGTGAAAGGGCAGTCATGTACACCACCCGCATCGGCCACTCCACCACCGACTCCATCAACATCTACGGCTACGACCTGTGTTCGGAGGTCATCGGCCACACCAGCCTGGCCGACCTCGTCTTCCTCGGCGCCCGGGGACGGCTGCCGACCGTGAACGAGTCCCACATGCTCAACGCCCTGATGGTGGGCATCGCCGAGCACGGCTTCACTCCCAGCTCCCTGGCCACCCGCCTCACCTGGCTGGGCGCCCCCGAGGCCACCCAGGCGGCCGTGGCCGCCGGACTTCTGGGCGCGGGCAGCGTGTACCTCGGTGCCATGGAGCTGACCGCCCGCACCCTCCAGGAGGCCCTGGACTCGGCGCCGGACGGCCAGAGCGCCGAGTCGACCGCCTCGGCGATCCTCGACGCGTACGAGAAGAGCGGCGAGAAGGTGCCCGGCTTCGGTCACCCCACCCACCGGCCGCGCGACCCCCGCACCGCCCGCTTCTTCCAACTCGCCGAGGATTGGGGGTTCCTCGGCCGTCACAGCCTCCTCCTCCAAGCCGTGCACGCCGAGATGGAGCGCCGCCGGGGCAAGCCCATCACCCTCAACGGGGCCGGCGCCTTCGGCGCGGTCCTCGCCGACCTCGGCTTCGCCTGGCAGCAGGTCCGCACGGTCGTGGTGGCCGCCCGTGCCGTCGGTCTCGTGGGCCACATCGCCGAGGAAGCGGCGCGCGGCGCCGCGGAAAGCACTGCGCAAGCCCTGTTCCGGCACGTGGAAGAGCACACCGACTACCAGCCCCAGCGCTGACCTGAACCAAGGACCGACCATGTCGTCCCTCGCCGAGACCCTCGCCCGCTGGGCGCACTCGTACGAACCCGACGCCCATGACTTCGCACTGGCCGACCGCTCGCTGCGGGACACCCTGGCCGTCACACTGGCCGCCCGGGACCACGAGGTGGCACGCATCGCCGAATCCCTGCCGAACGCCACGCGCTGGGCGGCGGTCGGCCACGTACTGGACTTCGACGACGTACAGCTGGAATCGACCAGCCATGTGAGCGTGGTGGTGGTCTCCGCGGCCCTCGCCGCCGGCGGCGACGCCCGCGCGTATCTGGCCGGGGCCGGGGTGATGACCCGGCTCGGCACTGCCCTCGGCTGGCCGCACTACGCGGCCGGGTGGCACGCCACCTGCACCCAGGGCGCGCCTGCTGCCGCGATCGCCGCCGGCGTCGCCCTCGGACTCTCCCCGGAGCAACTGACGACCGCGCTGGTGCTGGCCCTCCCGGCAGCGGGGGGAGTGCAAGCGGCCTTCGGCACGCAGGGAAAATCCCTCCAAGTCGGGTTCGCGGCCGAGGCCGGGGTGCGCGCCGCGCGGCTGGCGCGGGCCGGCGCCACCGCCGACCCGCGTGCCCTCGAAGCCTGGATGCGACTGGTGGGCGCGGCCGGTTCCCCGGTGGACCTCGGCGGCCCTGCGATCCCCGGTGGTCTGGCCGTCAAACTGCATCCCTGCTGCTACGCCATGCAACGGCCCATCGCCGCCGTCCGCGAGCTACGGGCACGCCACGGGCGCCTCGACCCCGCGGACATCGACCGCATCGTGATCACCACGCCCGAGGCGAGCGTGCGGCCGTTGATCCACGATC
This sequence comes from Streptomyces sp. NPDC047315, assembly GCF_040643215.1. Taxonomy (NCBI): domain Bacteria; kingdom Bacillati; phylum Actinomycetota; class Actinomycetes; order Kitasatosporales; family Streptomycetaceae; genus Streptomyces; species Streptomyces sp. NPDC047315. The sequence goes on from NZ_JBEYTZ010000043.1 coordinate 17,329, forward strand.
GGCCGGCGACCGGACTGCAGGGCAAGTTCAGCCTGCCGTACGCCGTCGCCACCGCACTGCTGGATCCCTTCCCGGACTTCGACTCCTTCACCGATGCCGCGGTCGCCAGAGCGGAGGCCCGGCGCCTGGTCGCCGCGACCGAGACCGTGCTCGTCCCCGGCGGCGACGGCCTGCTGTCGGGCGAGACGGACATCCGGCTGGAACTCGGCCGGGGCGGCACGTTGCACACCCGGCTCGCGCAGCCACCGGGCGCACCGCTCCGAGCACCGTCCCAGGACGATCTGGAGCGCAAGTTCGCGGCCTGCGGTGCCGACGTGCCGCACCTGCTCAACGGCCTCACCTGGGCGTCCGCGCGCGCACTGCTCACCGAAACGATCCGTCGCCAACGCCCCCGGACGCCCAGCGCCCGTTCCCTCGACAGCCGCCTGGAGAGCTCGTGACCCACGTTCGGCCGAAGAACATGCCGCCGTCCCTCGACATCCCGAGAGTCGGCGCGGACGCCCTGCTCGCGGGAGCGGCCCGCACGTACCCGGACCGGATCGCCCTGATGGACGGCGATGAGACGCTGACCTTCGCCCAACTCCACGACTCGGCACGACGGGTGGCCGGCGGGCTGCGCGAGCGCGGACTCCAGCCGGGTGACGCGGTTGCCCTGCACATGCCCAACACGTACTGGTACATCGTCGTCTACTACGGCGCGCTCTGCGCCGGGCTCGCCGTGGCACCGCTCAACCCGGCCCAGCCGCTCGGCCCGCTCCGAGCCCAACTCGCCGACTGCGGGGCCAAGGCCGTCTTCAGCCATCCGGCCTGCGCGTCCGCGCTCGTCGACGCCGTCTCCGACGCGGTCCGGCTCGTCGTCACCGTCCCCGCCACGGCCGCGGGCCCGGCCCCGGACGGCGGTGGGGCGGGGCCCGAGGGTTCGGTGCCGCTGGCCGAACTGCTGTCCTCGGAGCCGCTGGACTACCGCGTCGACCCCGACCTCGTGGCCCACCTCCAACTCACCGGGGGGACCACCGGAAGGACCAAGGCCGTCCGCGTCCTGCACCGCAACCTGGTGGCCAATGTGGTGCAGACCGGATGCTGGCGCTCCGCTTCGCTGCCGTACCTGGACGAGGAGGGCGGCGTCCGGGTCCGTCGCCTCAGCGATCCGGCGCCCAGGACGATCGTTCCCGGCGAAGGCTGCAACATCGCCATCGCCCCTCTCTTCCACGGCCTCGGACTGGTCGGCCACAACGCCAACACGCTCCTGGGAGCCACCGCCGTCATCACCGGCGGACGGTTCGACGCGGACCAGTTCATCCGCGACATCGAGCAGTACGGCGTGACCCACATGTCCGGCTCTCCGGCCATGTACTACGGGATGCTGCGCAGCGCGGAGCTGAGGAGGCGCGACCTCTCCTCCGTACGCATGATCACTTCGGGCGCGGCCCCGATCGACACCGGCGCCCTGGGTGCGCTGCGCCGGGCGTTCCCATCGGCGAGTGTCACCGAGGGCTACGGGCTGAGCGAGGCGACCATGGGCCTGACGATGTCACCACCGGGAGCCGACGTCGACACGCCGCTGGGCAGCGTGGGCGTCGCGATCGCCAACACCGAGGTCGAGATCCGTGGCGAGGACGGTGTCACGCTGCGTTCGCAGGGCGCGAACGGAGAGATCTGGGCGCGCGGTCCGCAGATCGCCGACGGATACCGGGACGCGCCCGCGTTGACGGCGGAGCAGTTCGTGGACGGCTGGCTGCGCACCGGGGACCTGGGCCGCCTCGACGAGAACGGCTTCCTCTTCCTGGTGGGACGGGCGAAGGACATGCTCATCTACAAGGGCTACAACGTCTACCCCCAGCCGCTGGAGGAACTCCTCTGCTCCCATCCGGCGATCGCGCAGGCGTCGGTGGTGGGCCGTCCTCATCCTGCATCGGGCGAGATCCCGGTCGGATTCGTGGTGCTGCACCCGCGGTCGACGGCCGAGGCCGAGCGGGGCCAGGAGTTCCTGGACGAGGTCATGGCCCATGTCGCTGCCCGGGTCGCGCCCTACCAGCGGATTCGCGAGCTGCACGTGGTGGAAGCGCTCCCCCTCACCCCGACCGGAAAGGTCCTCAAGACGCAGTTGAGACAGCGCCTCCAGGACCGATGCGCCTGAACCCCGCCCGCCGCCCTCACCCACGCCCCCGAGAAGAGGAAACACCCGTGGAAGCCACCGAATTCGCGTCCGTCCTGGCCGCCGTCCGCCGTCTCGTCCGCGAGGACGTCGTGCCCCGCGAGCGGGAGATGGAACGCGACGACGAGGTCCCGGCCGAGATCCGTCGCAAGGCCGTCGACATGGGCCTGTTCGGCTACACCCTGCCCGAGGAGTACGGAGGCATGAACGCCACCGTCGAGGAGGACGCCCGACTCTGCTTCGAGTTCGGCTACACCAGCCTCGCCTTCCGCTCCATGTTCGGCACCAACATCGGGATCGCCGGCCAGGTCTTGGTCAACTACGGCTCGCCCGAGCAGCGGGAGCGCTGGCTGCCGCGGTTGGCCGAGGGCGCGGTGGCCTCCTTCGCGCTCACCGAGGCGGAGGCGGGTTCGGACCCGTCGGGGATGACGACCCGCGCAGTGGATACCGGCGACGGGTTCTACGAGATCTCGGGCGCCAAACGATTCATCACCAACGCCGCCGTCGCAGATGTCTTCATGGTGTTCGCCCGCACCGACGAAGCGGCGAAGGGCACGGACGGGATCTCCTGCCTCCTGGTCGAGAAGGACGCCCCCGGTCTGACCGTCGGCCCCAAGGACGCCAAGACGGGCCAGGCCGGGGCCTGGACCTCCGAGGTCTTCTTCGACCAGGTCCGCGTTCCACGCTCCGCGTTGGTGGGAGGCATGGCGGGCAAGGGCTTCAGCGCCGCGATGCGCTCCCTGGCAAAGGGCAGGGTCCACGTGGCCGCGCTCTGCGTCGGACAGGCGGAACGGGCTCTGGAGGAGTCGATAGCCCACGCCCGCGAGAGCAAGCAGGGCGGCGCGCCCATCGGCCGGTTCCAACTCGTCCAGGCGCTGCTGGCCGAGAGCAGGGCCGAACTCGACGCCGCACGCGCGCTGGTCCTGGACGTCGCCCGGAAGTACGACACCGGCGAGGACACCAAGATCGGACCGTCCACCGCCAAGCTGTTCGCCAGCGAGATGGCCGGCCGGGTCGCCGACCGCGCCGTGCAGATCCACGGCGGCATGGGCTACATGCGGGAGACGACGGTCGAGCGCATCTCCCGCGACGTGCGTGTCATGCGCATCTACGAAGGCACCAGCGAGATCCAGAAGCTCATCATCGGCCGCGCGCTGCTCCGCGGCTGACCCGTTCCCACCCGCATCCCCCTTTACCCGCATCTCCTCGGCACCGACTGGATGAGGAACCATGACGACCACATCGGACCTGAACTGGGACGACCGCACCGACCACATCAATGCGACCCGCGGGCTGATCGACAAGCTCGAACCCTGCGTCATCCGCACCGCCGAAGGCCGTGTGGTCTGGGACAACGACCGCTGGGACTTCCTGACCGAGGACACCTGCCCCCCGACGGTCGACCCGAGCCTGTGGCGCCAGGCCGGACACAACACCGCGCAGGGCCTGTTCGAGGTCACCCCGGGCTTCTACCAGATACGCGGCCTCGACGTCTCCAACATGACGATCGTCGAGGGGGAGTCGGGCGTCGTGGTGATCGACCCGCTGGTCTCCAAGGAGTGCGCGGCGGCCGGCCTGGAACTGTACCGTCGCCATCGCGGTGAGCGCCCCGTCAGGGCCGTCGTCTACACCCACAGCCACGGGGACCACTTCGGTGGGACGCTCGGTGTGACCACGGCCGCCGCGGTCGCCGCGGGCGAGGTCGCCGTCATCGCGCCCGAGGGCTTCATGGAGCACGCCGTCAGCGAGAACGTCTTCGCAGGGCCCGCCATGCGCCGCCGTGCCGTCTACATGTACGGCAAGTCCCTACCCGCCGGACCGCGGGGAACGGTCGGCTTCGGCATCGCACAGGCCCTGTCCACCGGCACCATCGGACTGGTGCCCCCGACCGTCACCGTCACCCACACCGGCCAGGAACTGACGCTGGACGGCATACGGTTCGTCTTCCAACTGGCGCCGGACTCCGAAGCCCCCTCGGAAATGAACTTCTACTTCCCCGACCACAAGGTCCTGCTCGTCGCCGAGATGGTCAACCACACGCTGCACAACACGCTCACTCCGCGCGGCGCGCTGGTGCGCGACGCCCGAGCCTGGGCCGGGTACATCACCGAGTGCATCCAACTCTTCCACGATGCCGACATCCTCATCGGCTCGCACAACTGGCCCACCTGGGACCACTCCAAGGTGCTGGAGATCCTCACCCAGCAGCGTGACGCCTACGCGTATCTGCACGACCAGACCGTCCGACTGATGAACCGCGGTCTCACCGGCACGGAGATCGCGGAGGAGCTGACCTCGTTCCCCGGTCAGGTGGGCTCGGCGTGGCACACCCGCGGCTACTACGGTTCCCTCAGCCTCAACGTCAAGGCCGTCTACCAGCGGTACATGGGGTGGTTCGACGGCAACCCCGCGCATCTCTGGCAGCACCCGCCGGTCGAACAGGCCCGACGGTACGTGGCCTTCATGGGCGGCGCCGACGCCGTCGTCACCAAGGCCGCCGAGTCATACGAACAGGGCGACCTGCGCTGGGTGGCGGAGGTGCTCAACCACGTGCTGTTCGCGGAGCCAGAGCACGCTGGTGCGCGCGAACTCCAGGCCTGCACCTACGAGGCGCTGGGATACGCCCAGGAGAACGGCGTCTGGCGCAACTTCTACCTCACCGGCGCCCAGGAACTGCGAGCCGACGCCGACGGCCCGGCCGGCAGCGAGCCGCACCACCAGAGCCTCGACATGCTCGCCGGTCTGACCACCGAACAGATCTTCCAGTCCCTCGCGGTGCGCCTGGACGGACCGCGCGCGGCGGCCCACCGGTTGCTCATGCGCTGGGAGTTTCCGGACAAGGACGAGGCGTGGACCCTCCTCGTCGGCAACGGCGTGCTCACCCCCATGCGCGGTGACGCACCGGGCGGGGAGGCACCGCACCTCACCCTGCGCCTGGACCGTGCCACCTTCGACCTGGTGCTGGCTAGGCGGACCACGTTCGCCGAGGCCACCGACGCCGGAACGGTCCGGCTCGAAGGTGACGCGAGCGTCCTCGCCACCTTCTTCGGCCTCTTGGAAGAGCCCCCGTTGCACTTCCCGATCGCGCTCCCGTGAGCCCGCCCGTCCCACCCCCGTCGAGGAGCAGCCAGCACATGACCGACATCGTGGAACACCACACCCTCTTCATCGCAGGACAGTGGGTCGAACCCGCGGGCACCGAGACCATAGAGGTGGTCTCACCGGTGACCGAGCAGGTCGTCGGGCGGGTTCCGCACGCCACCCCCGCGGACGCGGACAAGGCGGTGGCCGCGGCGCGGGCCGCATTCGACCACGGCCCCTGGCCGCGACTGTCCCTCGTGGAGCGCGCCGAGGTGGTCACCCGGATCAAGGACGCCATCGCGGCCCGCCACCAGGAACTGGCGGAGCTGGTCACCCTGCAGAACGGCTCCCCGATGCTCTTCTCGGTGCGCGGCCAGGCGCTCTCCGCCGTCGGTGCGTTCGAGGTGGCACTCGCCGCCGCCGAACGGTTCTCGCAGGAGGACGAGCGTCCCGGCACCGGCGGCCCGGTCCTGGTGCGCAGGGAGCCGGTCGGGGTGGTCGCCGCGATCACCCCGTGGAACGTCCCCCAGCTCACCATCGCCGGCAAACTCGCCCCCGCACTGCTCGCCGGCTGCACCGTCATCCTCAAACCGTCGCCGGAGACCCCGCTCGACGCCAACTGGCTCGCGGACGTCTGCGCGGAGGCCGGACTCCCCGACGGGGTGCTCAGCGTCCTCCCCGCCGGCCGTGAGACTGGCGCGTACCTGGTGGCCCACCCCGACGTCGACAAGGTCGCCTTCACCGGTTCGGTCGCCGCGGGCAAGGCCATCATGGCCGCCGCCGCCGAGAACCTCACACGCGTCTCCCTGGAACTCGGCGGCAAGTCCGCCGCGATCCTCCTGGACGACGCCGACCTTGCGGTGGCGGTGCCCGCCGTCGTCGGCGGCACCTGCGCGGCCAACAGCGGTCAGGCGTGCGTGGCCCTCACCCGTGTCCTGGTTCCAGCCTCCCGGTACGACGAGGTCGCCGCCGCGCTGACCGGCGCGTTCGCCGGACTGAAGGTGGGAGACCCGGCAGACCCCACGACCGTGGTCGGACCGATGGTGACCAGGCAGCAGCAGGAGCGGAACCTTGAGTACATCAGGATCGGGCGGGAGGAGGGCGCGAAGGTCCTCACCGGCGGCGGGGTTCCCAAGGGGCTGAGCACCGGCTGGTACGTCAGTCCCACGCTGTTCGGCGACGTCACCAACGACATGCGGATCGCCCGTGAGGAGATCTTCGGCCCGGTCGTCTGTCTCCTGCGCTACGAGACCGTGGACGAGGCGGTCGCCCTCGCCAACGACTCCGCGTTCGGCCTGTCCGGGGCCGTCTTCAGCGCCGATCCGGACCGGGCGACCGAGGTCGCCCGACGCGTGCGCACCGGCACCATCACGGTCAACGGCTTCCGCCTCGATCTGGCCGCCCCTTTCGGCGGCTTCAAGGACTCGGGCATCGGGCGGGAGTTCGGCCCGGAAGGGCTCGCCGCCTACTTCGAGTACCAGGCCGTCAACCTTCCCGCCCCGAACCCCAGCTGATCCCCGCCCTTCACGAGGAGAGCCCCTCATGCACGCAGCGATACTGCACAACACCGGTGACGACACCCTCGACGTCACCGAGGTCGATTCCGTGTCCTTCGGCCCCGGCCGGGTGCGGATCAGAATGCACAAGGCCGGTCTGTGCCACTCCGACCTGTCCGCGATGAACGGGGTGCTGAGCCACCCCGCGCCCTTCGTCCCGGGCCACGAAGGCGCCGGTGAAGTCGTCGAGGTCGGCGAAGGCGTCACTCACGTCAAGCCGGGCGACCGCGTCATCGTCTGCTGGATGCCGCCCTGCGACCGGTGCCGCGCCTGCAAGGCGGGCGACGGCCACCTGTGCCGCAGCGGCTACGGCAACCTCGCGAATCCGAACTTCCGGCACGGCGAGAAGGTACTGCCCGGCATGCTGGGCGCCGGTACCTTCGCCGAGGAGACGGTGATCGCTGCCTATGCCGCCATCCCGATCCCCGACGACGTTCCGTACGACATTGCCGCGCTCGTCGGCTGCGGCGTCACCACGGGGATCGGGGCCGCCCTCAACACCGCGAGGGTGCGACCGGGCTCCTCGGTCGTCGTCATCGGCCTGGGCGGCGTCGGAGTGAGCATCCTCCAAGGAGCGAAGGTCGCCGGAGCCGCGCAGATCATCGCGGTCGACCCGACCGCGAACCGCCGCGACATGGCACTCAAGTTCGGCGCCACCCAAGCCGTCGCCCCGGACGAATTGGCCGAGGTCACCCAGCGCGTCACCGACGGCCACGGCTTCGACTACGCCTTCGAGGCCGTCGGCAAGGCGGCCACGCTGCGCTCCGCGTACGACGCCACCCGCCTCGGTGGCACCGTGTGCCTGGTCGGCGCCGGTTCCCGCACGGACCCGAACGACCTGAGCATGGCGGAGTTGGTCCTCAACGAGAAGAAGGTGCTTCCCTCCTTCTACGGCGGTGACGACATCCGTCGCACCTACGCGACGATCTTCGACCTGTGGCGGGCCGGCCGAATCGACCTGGAGTCGATGATCACCCATCATGTGCCGCTGACCGGGATCAACGAGGCGATCCGTCAGATGCACACCGGCGAGGCACTGCGCACGGTCATCGACATCGCCTGATTCGGCCAGTGCGGTGGGGCGGTGGACCAGGGTCTGTCGAACCACCATGCCCCAGGCCCCGGCCGGCCGCGGGACGGACGAGGCCTTGCTCGTGGTGCGGTATCGCGGGCACAGTCAGGCGGCCGTACGGTGTGAAGAGGAGCCGGGCGGGTGGCGGGCCGAGGGGTGTTCCGTACGCACTGGGTGCGCCCGCCCGAATCCTGGACTGGAGGCATCGGTCATGGCACCAGCAAGCGCGGCGGCACAGTGGCGGAAGGTGTCCACGGCGGCTGAACTGATGGACGCCGTACGGGATGGGGATCCGGCGATCGAGGTCGAGGGCACGGTGTCCGGGATGCCGATGCTGACGCTGGCCCCGGGCGTCCGGCTGCGGGGCGGGACACTCGAATTCGGGGCCCGCGGGATCCGGCTCACCCGCGACAACATCCTGGAGAACGTCACCGTCCGCTGCCCGGACCACGAGGTTGCGATCGGCAACGACACCACCGTCGCGGACCTCGGCACCCTGACTCTGCACCGGGTGCGGACCCGCGGCCAGGTCCTTCTGCTCGCCGAGGACGCGGTGTACTCCGGGCATGTTCACGTCGACACCCTGCTGGTGGAGGCCGCGGACCTGCGAGGTCGGGCGGCCCGACCCCACGGCTTCGGCGTCGACGCCCTCCAAGGAGCGTTCACCCTGTGGAACCGGCAGCCCGACCCCGCCGTGGTGATCACCGCCGAACTCCTCGACATCGCCGTAGGCAGTGCCGAGACTCCGGCGCGCGGAAGTGGCGTGTTCGTCGGCGGCCACGGTGACTGGGCCGGAGTGGGCGACGGCGGCGTGACGAAGGTGAGCGTTCTGCGCACCGGCGAGATCCACGCCGATGGCGGCATCCCGCCCGGGACGCCGGATCTGATCTCGGGCGGAGTGTTCGTGATCTCGGGCGCCCAGGTGGAGAAGGTCCACACCGCAGGCGCCGTCACCACCTACGGGCAGAACGACATGGTGCTCGACAACTGGGGCCAGGTCGTCGAGTGGGAGTCCACCGCGCCGGTCACCTCGAACGGGCCGAGTGGCATCGGATTCGTGAACTTCGGCGACATCGACCACCTCGACGTCCGCGCCCCGATCGCCACCCACGGAGTGGGAGCGCGCGGCTTCAACGTGTACGAAGGGACACTGCGGCACGCGCAGTTCGACTCCATCACCACCACCGGCGACGGCGCGGTCGGCGTGCAGGTCAGCAAGGACCTGCCCGTGCTCGACATCCGCGGCGACCTCGTCACCTCCGGCGGCGTGGGCGCCAGCCTGGTGCGCGGAGTGCAGATGAACCTCGCCGCGACCGCGCTCAGCATCAAGCCCGGCGGCCGGATCGGGAGGGCCACCGTCGGCGGGAAGATCGCCACCCGGGGCGACTCCCTGGTCACCGTCGATGTGGACGGCGAACTGGACAGCCTGAATGCCGTCGGCGGGATCAGCGCGGACGGCCGTAGTTCTGATGCGGTCCACCTGGGCGGGTCCGTCGACGCCCGACTCGACCTGTCGGCCATCTCGATCACCGCCGCCGACGGTCAGGCTGTCGTCCACACAGAGGGCTAGAACCGTGCGCATTCATCCGCTGCCGCACACGTCACGGGCCGGCCCGGTGACGGTCATGGGGTCGTGCAGTTGGTGTCAGTCATGCCGGTGGCGGAGGACCACAGCCACAGCGGCACCGGATCTCCGCTTTGGGGGCGGTGGACAAGCCGCCCCCGGCACGGTCACTCCTTGCCCGGAACCCCTTCGGCAGGGCCGGAGGGGGACGCGGGGGCCTCGGCCGCGGCGATGGCGGCGAGCTTGGCCGCGTCCCGCTCGGGGTTGATCATCAGCAGTCCGACCAGTCCGCCGACGATCAGCACGATCCCGACCAGGGTGAAGCCGCTGGTGTAGCCGGCGGCCTTGGTGGCGGCGTTCTCGACGATGCCGCCGAGGACCAGCGGCGCCAGGAAGCCGCCCAGGCCGTAGACCGCGGTCACGGCCGCCAGGACGACTCCGCGCTGCTTCAGCGGGGCGACATCGCTGATCGCGGCGAACGTGGCACCGTATCCCGCGGACCCCATGCAGGCGCTGAGCACCAGCAGCACCATGTGCAGCGGCCCCGCGTCCAGCGGCGCCCAGGCGAGGTGCAGCACCCCGGCGGCGATCACCAGGGAGGACCCGAGGACGCCCCGGGACATCCTGCTGCTCACGCCCCGCCGGGTCAGGGCGGCGGAGACGAAGCCGATGGCGATGACGGCGATCATCCCACCGAGGTAGGGCAGGGCGGTCAGATTGCCCGCGGTCCGGGCCTCGTAGCCGAGCCCCTGCTCCAGATACGGCTTCAGCCAGGTGATCTTGAGCGAGGTCGAGGCGTAGGCCGCGAAGAACATCACGGAGATGCCGATCAGCGAGGCCGTGGTGAGGGCCGCCCGTAGGGGGACCCGGTCCGGCAAAACGCTCCCGGCGGCATGTGCACCGGCGCCGCCCTGGTTCCCCTCCCGGCCCACGACCAGCCAGATGGCGGCCACCACCAGACCTGTCACGGCCAGGGCGACGAAGGCGGCGTTCCAGGAGTGGTCGGTGACGATCCACGTCAGAGTGGGTGCGCCGATCACGGCGCCGACATTGGCGCCCGCGATGATCACGGAGCTGGGGAGCGCCCGCTTCTCCGGCGGGAACCAGGTGTGCGCGATGTACATGGCCAGCGCGGTCGTCGGCCCTTCGGCGAAGCCGAGCACGACGCGCATCGCCACCAGGGTGCCGAAGCCCACCTGCCAGCCCATCGGGAGCAGGCTGAGGGACCAGATCACCATGATGACCAGCAGCAGGATCCACGGCCGCATCCTGGTCATCAGCCAGCCGCCGAGGATGCTGCCGACGGCGAAGAGGGCGAAGAAGCTGGCCTGGACGACACCGAACCGGGCCTCGCCGATCCCCAGGTCCTTCATGATCGAGGGTCCGGCGATGTTGGTGATGATCTTGTCCGCGTAGTTCATGACGAGTACGAGGACCAGGGCCCAGACGACGAGCCAGCCGCGGCGCTCGGCCGGGCGGCCCGCCGGCGGTACGGCGCCGCCCGGGGAGGCGGGATCGGCTGTGCGGTCCGCATGGATGGTCATGGGGATCTCCCTCGAAGAAGTCGGGAAGGGGGCGGCGGGCACGACTCACTCGGTTCACTTCCGGCTCTCCACAGGACCGGTGCTCTCACCAGAACGAAAGGGAAGCATCACAAACAAGCCACGGCAAGGCTTCTCACAAGGCTTTCTCTGACGCATCCACGAATCGTGATGGTTACCAGAGATTCACCTCGGTGGGGCGCGAAAGGGCGGGAGGGGTTTCCCCGTCCCGCCCGGCGGCCTCGCAGCGGGGCCTGTTAGCAGGCCCTTCCGGCCCGCAGTTCGCGTTTGAGGATCTTCCCCGAGCCGGACATCGGCAGCTCTTCGGCGAACTCGACGCTGCGGGGCACCTTGTAACCGGCGATCAGCTTCCGTACGTGCGCCTGCAGGTCCTCCTCGGTCGCCGCCGTCCCCGGCCTGAGCACCACGACGGCGTGCACGCGTTCGCCCCAGTGCTCGTCCGGCAGACCGACGACGGCGCACGAGGCCACGGCGGGATGGGCGGCCAGGGCGTTCTCCACCTCGCCGGAGTACACGTTCTCGCCGCCGGTGATGATCATGTCCTTGATGCGGTCGGCGATGAAGACGTAGCCGTCGTCGTCCATGAAGGCGCCGTCGCCGGTGTGCATCCAGCCGTCGCGCAGTACGACGGCGGTCTCCTCCGGCCGGTTCCAGTAGCCCAGCATGAGGTGGTCACCCCGGCACACGATCTCCCCGACCTCGCCGCGCCGGGCCTCGGTGCCGTCGGGGCGGACGATCCGCACCTCGCAGTGGGCGAGCGGACGGCCCGCCGAGCGCAGCAGCGCCCCGCCGGCCCGGTGCTCCTCGCCCCCCAGGAGGGTGATCATGGCGGTCTCCGTCATGCCGTACCCCTGGAAGAACTCCGCTTCCGGGAAGACCTCCATGGCGCGCCGGAGCACCGATTCGGAGATCGCGGAGGCGCCGTAGCTCACCCGCCGTACCGAGGTCAGGTCGTACTCCTTCACGTCGGGGTGGTCGATCAACATCTGGAGCATGGTCGGCACCAGGGGAAGGCTGGTGATCCGGTGCTCCTCCAGGGCCCGGAGCGCGGCTTCGGCCCGGAAACCGGGGAGGAAGACGAAGGAACCGCCGATGCTGTTCTGTCCCGACCAGCCGGCCAGTGCCGCGATGTGGAACATGGGCGCCGAGACCAGCATCCGGCCGCCCGGCACCGAGGTGGCGGCCGAAGCGAGGGTACCGAGGGCGGAAGTGAGCAGGGAGCGGTGGCTGACCATGACCCCCTTGGGCTCCCCCGTCGTGCCTCCGGTGTAGACGAGCGCGGCGAGCCGGTCGCCCCCGGCCCTGATGTCCTCGACCGGACCGGATTCCGCGATCAGTTCCTCGTAGTCCCGGGTGCCGGGGGGGCCGGCCGCCTCACCGCAGTAGACGACGGTCCGGAGTTCCGGGCAGCCCGCGTGGAGTTGCGGAAGGAGGCCGAGGAAGGGCTCGTCCACCAGCAGCACTTCGGCGCCGGAGTCGTTCAGCGCCGCGATGATCTCGGCCGGGCTCCAGCGGAGGTTGACGGGGGTGACGGCGGCGGCGATCCACCAGGAGGCGTAGAAGGTCTCGTGGTAGCGGTCGGAGTTCCCGGCCAGGATCGCCACCCGGTCGCCCTCGGCGACACCGAGCCCGCGAAGACCGCCGGCGAGCCGGGCGACCCGGTCCCGTACCTCCCGTGCCGACCTGCGGCGCTCCCCGCAGATCGTCATGGTCTCGTCCGGCGCACGCTGTACGGCGCGGTGCAGGGACTGGGTCAGATACATGGCGGACACCCATCCTGGAGGAAGGCGGAAACGGGAGGCGGAGCGGGGGAGGGCGCGCGGGCGGGCCGGGGCCGTCCGGGCATGCGCCGGTCACCCCGCTGCCACAGCGGCGTTGGCGACGGAATCTGCAATTCACTTTCGCCGAGCTCGGCACCTCGGTCAATAGTCGTGAGGTGGTCAGATACCAGGAAGCTCACCTCACTCATGCGATACCGACTATTCACTTACCTGTAACGGCGGGGCCCGGTGACCCGGTGCGGGCGGGCCGGCCGGACAGGCTTCGGACGTCACCGGCGGGCCTGCCGGTGAAGCGTCCCCGACACCCCGAACCAGCGGTGGCAGGAGCGGGTGAGAACGCTCTGCTCGCTGTAGCCGAGCAGCCCCGCAAGCCGCCCCATCGGCATGTCCGTGTCGCGCAGCCAGCGCTCCGCCTCCTCGCGCCGGACGTCGTCGACGAGCGCGGCGAAGGTGGTCCCCTCGGCCGCGAGCCGCCGCTGGAGGGTGCGCGGATGGAGACAGAGGTGTCCGGCGATCAGATCGCGGTCGAGACTGCCGGCGGGCAGCAGACGGCGCACCAGGGTACGCACCGGCCCGGAGACCCTGCCGCCGGTGAAGTCGCCGGTCAGGGAGGTCAGATACTGCTGGACCACCTCGTGGACCGCGCTGTCCGAACGGAGCGGCCGGGCGAGGTCGTCGGCCCTGAGTAGAAAGCCGGCGTACGGCTCCGCGAACCGCACCGGGCAGGTGAAGTAGCTGCGGTACTCCGCTTCCGGCGCCAGGGCGTCGTGCGGCAGATGAACCGAGAGCGGGACGAAGTCGGGGCCGATGACCATCCGGAACGCGCGGACCGTGGCCGCGACGGACAGTTCGGTGATCTGCCGGTGCGCGGGCAGCCCGGGGACGGCGATCTCGAACCTCAGCCGGACGTGGCCGGTGCCGGGGATCCGGTCGATGGGGACGACGATCGCCGGGCTGTACAGGGCCAGATAGCGGTGGACGGCGCGGAACGCCTGTCCGGTGGTCGGCGCAGTACGGGCCGCGGCGGCCAGCGGTCCGAGGATGTCCAGCCCCTGGCGGAGCGCGAGGAGGCGACCGAAGTCGGGGGCTCCGGTGGTGACGGCCGCCGCCTCCACGGCGGTGACCACGCTCCGGTAGCGGACGAACCGGTCGTGGTGGCCGGCGGCTTCCGCAGCGATCCCGGCCGCGGCGAGCAGCGGCCCCGGGTCCGCGCCCAGTGCCGTGACCAGTTCGGAGTAGCCCTGTAGGGACGTGCCACGGATCAGCGACATGTCCCCAAAAGTCAAACAGTTGTCTTCTGATGTCAAGTCCGTGTCCCTGATCAGCGGAGACGATGACGGAGTCTTCGCGTCCGGCGGACGGTCCGCACGATCACCGCCGCCGACGCCGCCCGCACGACCGCCGGCGGATACGTCCCGGCCGGATCGCCGGGCGCCTCCGGCCAGAAGGGACCCGCCCGTGCCCACTCATCCGTCGCCCGCGATAGCCGCGACCACCAGCGGCTCCCGGCTTCCGCTCGTCGCACTGCCGCAGAACGACCTCCTGACGGTCAACGGCGACGAACTGCCGCCGGTCAAGGACTCCCTCGGCCCCGGGGTGGACGTCAAGGTGCTGCGGCTCGACCTGGAGAGCGGCACCTGGGTGCTGCTCGCCACCGTCCCGCCCGGCTTCTCCTTCCCGATCCACTACCACACCGGCCCGGCGGAGGTGCTGACCCTCCGGGGCCGCTGGCTGTACCGGGAGTACCCCAACGACCCGCAGACCGCGGGGTCGTACCTCTACGAACCCGGCGGCTCGGTCCACACCTTCTACACCCCCGACGACAACACGGAGGACACGGTGATGTTCATCCGGGTCGCCGGGGCCAACGTCAACTTCACCGAGGAGGGGGCGTTCCACTCCATCGTGGACGCGGTTTCCATCCAGTACCTCGTCGACCGGTCGGTCCGGGACGGCATCCGCGGCATCCGGTACATCAACGGCTCGGCCACCGTCGTGGCCGGCGACCGCTAGGGGATCTCGCGTGTCCACCTCCGTGACCGGCGAGTTCGCCGGCCGTACCGCCTTCGTCACCGGTGGCGCCTCCGGGATCGGCCGGGCCGTCTGCCGGCGGCTCGCCGAGGGCGGTGCGGCGGTGATCGTCGCCGACCGCGACGCCCGGGCCGCCGCCGAAGCCGCAGCCGAACTGACCGCGGGCGGCGCCCGCGCACTCGCGGTGTCCTGCGACGTCACCGACCCCGACGCGGTCGCCGCGGCCGTCGCCACCGGTGCGGAGCGCTTCGGCGGGCTGCAACTCGCCGTCAACAACGCGGGCATCACCGGCACCCGGGGCCTGGTCGGCGAGCTGACGGCCGAGGAGTGGCACCAGGTGGTCTCCGTCAACCTCGACGGGGTGTTCCACTCGATGCGGTACGAGATCCCCGCCCTGCTCGCCGCGGGCGGCGGGGCCGTCGTCAACATCGCGTCGGTCGCCGGTACGGTCGGCCTGGCGTCGGGCTCGGCGTACACCGCGGCCAAGCACGGTGTGGTGGGCCTGACCCGGTCCGCCGCGTTGGAGTACGCGTCCCGCGGCATCCGGGTCAACGCCGTCGGGCCCGGCTTCGTCGACACCCCGCTGCTGGCCTTCGCCGACGAACGGCAACGCGCCTATCTGACGTCGCTGCATCCCGCGGGGCGGCTCGGCACCGCGGAGGACGTCGCCGAACTGACGGCGTTCCTGCTGTCGGACCGGGCGGATTTCATCACCGGCAGCCATCAACTCGTCGACGGCGGCTACACCGCCCGCTGAGCGGGCGGGCCGCACCCCCCAGCAAGGAGCACCGCCATGAAGGCGTTCCAGTACCACACTCCCGGGCAGCCCCCGTCGGTGACGACCGTGCCCGATCCCGAACCCGGCCCCGGCCAGGTGGTCGTGAAGGTCGAGGCGGCCGGGGTCTGCCACTCGGACGAGGTCATCATGGGCCTGCCGGCCGACCGACTCTGGTTCCCGCTGCCGCTGACCCTCGGCCACGAGGCGGCGGGCACCGTCGCCGCGCTCGGGCCGGGCGTCGAGGAAGTACGCACGGGTGACGCGGTCGCCGTCCACGGAGCATGGGGCTGCGGTGTCTGCCGGGCCTGTGCGCTGGGCCGGGAGAACTACTGCCCGCACACCGAGCGGCTGGGAATCCACTCTCCCGGGCTCGGCGCGCCCGGCGCGATCGCCGAGTACCTCCTGGTCGACTCCGCCCGCCATCTGGTGCCGCTGGACGGCCTCGACCCGGTGCGGGCGGTGCCTCTCACGGATGCCGGCCTCACCCCGTACCACGCCGTCAAAAGGGTCCTGCACCGGCTGGTTCCGGGCAGTACGGCGGTGGTCATCGGCGTCGGCGGCCTCGGGCACCTCGGGGTGCAGATCCTGCGCGCACTGAGCGCGGCCACGGTCGTCGCCCTGGACGTCGCCGAGGAGAAGCTGGCGCTCGCCCGCGCCTGCGGGGCGCACCGCACCCTGCTCTCCGACGAGCGGGCGGCCGACGGGATCCGGGAGCTGACGGGCGGTCTGGGAGCCGAGGTGGTACTGGACTTCGTGGCGAACGACGCCACGCTGAGGACCGCCGCGAAAGCGGTCGCGAAGGAGGGCGAGATCGCCGTCGTGGGTCTCGGCGGCGGTCGGCTCGGCCTGGCGGCCGGGCGGGTCCCGTACGGCGTCACCGCGTCCGTCCCGTACTGGGGCACCCGGCCGGAGCTGGCCGAAGTGCTCGCGCTGGGCCGGCTCGGCGAGCTGGACGTGCACATCGAGACGTACGGCATCGACGAGGCGCCCCTCGCCTACGAGCGCCTGCACGCCGGGAAGGTCACCGGCCGCGCCGTGATCCTGCCCGGCGCCTGAACCGTCCCTCCCACCCCGCTCCGAGGAGTCACCCGTGCCCACCGCACCCCTGTATCTGGAAACCAAGCTGGAGACCGTCGCGTCCGGAGTCCACGTCATCGGCGGCCAGGGCCGGTCCCTCGCCGTGGAGACCGACGGCGGAGTGCTGCTGGTCGACACCGGCGCGACCCCCGAGATGGCGGCCCGGATGCGGGCCGCGCTGCGGGAGGTGACGGACGCGCCGGTGCGGTGGATCGTCTACAGCCACGGCCACCTCGGCTACAACTACGGCGCCCGGCGCTGGCTGGACGCCGCCGCTGAGGCCGGCGAACCCCGCCCGGTGATCGTCGCCCAGGACAACCTGGTCCGCCGCTACCGCCGCTACCAGGAGACGGCCGGGCTCCAGAACCACTTCAACACCCTCCAGTTCCGCGGCGGCGCGGACATGACGTTCGACGACCTGCCCCCGCTGACGTTCCCCGACCTCACCTACTCCGACTCGTACACGGTGCACGCCGGCTCCGGGCGCGCGGTGCAGCTGCTCTGGGCGCCCTCGGAGACCGACGACACGACGGCCGTCTGGCTCCCGGAGGAGAAGGTGCTGTACGGCAGCGCCGCCCTGATCGCCGCCCTGCCGAACGTGGGCACCCCGCTGCGGACCCTGCGCGACCCGGTCCGCTGGGCCGACACCCTCGACCGGCTGCTGGCGCTCGGCCCCGAGGTCGTCGTACCGGAGTTCGGCCGCACCACCCGCGACCCGGAGCTGATCCGCGGCTGGCTGGGCGGGGCGGCGCAGGCCCTGCGATGGCTGCGCCGGGAGGTGGTGGAGCGGATGAACCGCGGGATGACCGTGGGCGCGATCCTCCACGACGTCGACTACCCCGACGACATGTTCTCGCCCTGGTGGATGCGGGAGACGTACGGCCACCGGGACTATCTCGTCCGCGACATCTACCGCTCGGAGAACGGCTGGTGGGAGGAGCGGAACCCCACTGCCCTGCACCCCGCCCATCCGGACGCGTCGGCGACCGCGATCGCCGACGCCATCACCGACAAACAAGCCGTCCTCGACCACGCCGCCCGGCTCCATGACGAAGGCCGCACCCAGGAAGCGCTCCACGTCGTCGACCTCCTCGCCCTCGCCCCGGGCGACGACCCCCACCACACCGCCGCCGCCACCCTCAAGCGCCAACTCTGCGCCGCCCTCGCCACCCGCAACCCCAGCTACGTCTCCCAGAGCATCTACCTGGCGGCGGCGGAGGGCGAGTGACGTACCACCGCAAGCCCGAGGAGTCCCCGATGAAGCCGTCCCCCTTCGTTTCCGCGGTCCGCGGGCTGGAGTTCACCGGTCTGGCCGCCGGACCGGTCGACGGCCCGCCCGTACTGCTGCTGCACGGCTTCCCCCAGTTCGCCGACTGCTGGCTGCCGCTGATGGACGGTCTCGCGGCAGCCGGATACCGCGCCGCCGCCTTCGACCAGCGCGGCTACGCGGACGGCGCCCGCCCCTCCGAACCGTCCGCCTACGCCACCGAGGAGCTGGTTTCGGACGCCCTCGCAGTCGGGGCGGACGTCTTCCACGGCCGGCCGTTCCACCTCGTCGGCCACGACTGGGGCGGCGGGCTCGCCTGGCAGGCGGCGGGCTCCGCGCCGGACCGGCTGCGCACCCTCACCCTGCTCTCCACCCCGCATCCGTCGGCCTTCGCCGCGGCCCTCGCCGATCCCAAGAGCGACCAGCGGGAACGCTCCCGCTACATCGGCTACTTCCGCAGCCCCGGGCAGCGGGCCGAGCAGGGGCTGCTGAAGAACGGGGCGGCCGGCCTGTACGGGGTGTACGAGGACCTGGGCGCCGATCGGGCCGCGCCCGCCGTCCGGCGGCTGGCGGCGAACGACGGCGCCGCGCTGACCGGCGGCCTCACCTGGTACCGGTCGGCGAGCCTCCTCCTGGACCCGGGCCCGGTCACACTGCCCACCCTCTACATCTGGGGCGAGCTGGACCCGGCGCTCGGCCGGGACGCCGCCGAGTCCACGGCACGGCATGTCGAAGGCCCGTACCGCTTCACCGAACTCTCCGGCGCCGGCCACTGGCTGCCCGAGCTGGAAACCGACCGGGTGCTGCCGGAACTCCTGGCCCACCTCGCCTGAAACCCCGTTCCCGTATCGCGCTCTGTTGAGGAGTAGCCGCTGTGAAGGCCACCAAGGCAACCGACACCGACATCCCCCTCGCCCATGACATCGAGGTGGAGGACGTCGCCCCCGGCGTGTACACCATCGGCGGCGCGGGGCGCTCCCTCGTCGTGGAGACCCCCGGCGGGCTGCTCCTGGTCGACGCGGGCGCGACGCGTCCCATGGTCCAGGAGATGCAGCGCACCCTACGGGCCCGGACCGGCGCTCCGGTCCGGTGGATCGTCTACAGCCACGGCCACCTCGGCTACAACTACGGTGTCGGGCTCTGGCTGAAGGAGGCGAAGCAGCTCGGCCACCCGCGTCCGATGATCGTCGCCCACGAGAACCTGGTCCGCCGCTACCGCCGCTACGAGGAGACCACCGGCCTCCAGAACCACATCAACGCCCTCCAGTTCCGGGGTGCCGTCCCGATGCTGGAGCGGCTCCCGCTGACGTACCCGGACCTCACCTACACCGGTTCGTACACCGTCCACGCAGGACCGGACCGCACGGTGCAGCTGCTCTGGGCGCCCTCGGAGACCGACGACGCGACGGCCGTCTGGCTGCCGGAGGAGAGGGTGCTGTACGGCGGAGCGGCCGTGATCGACGCGATCCCGAACGTGGGCACCCCGCTGCGGACCCTGCGCGACCCGGTCCGCTGGGCCGACACCCTCGACCGGTTGGCGGCCCTGGGCGCACAGGTCCTGGTGCCGGAGTTCGGGCCGATCGCGCGGGGACGGGAGGCGGTCGACGCCTGGCTGAGGGAACCGGCGGCCGTGCTGCGGTGGCTGCGCCGGGAGGTCGTGGCGCGGATGAACCGCGGAATGACCGTGGGCGCGATCCTGCACGACGTCGACTACCCGGACGGCATGTTCGACAAGCCGTGGCTGAAGGAGACGTACGGCCACCGGGACTACCTGGTCCGCGACATCTACCGCTCGGAGAACGGTTGGTGGGAGGAGCGGAACCCCACTGCCCTGCACCCCGCCCATCCGGACGCGTCGGCGACCGCGATCGCCGACGCCATCACCGACAAACAAGCCGTCCTCGACCACGCCGCCCGGCTCCATGACGAAGGCCGCACCCAGGAAGCGCTCCACGTCGTCGACCTCCTCGCCCTCGCCCCGGGCGACGACCCCCACCACACCGCCGCCCGCACCCTCAAGCGCCAACTCTGCGCCGCCCTCGCCGAGCAGACCACCAGCTACATCTCCCAGAGCATCTACGCCAACGCGGCCCGGCGGTCCGGGCCCGCGGAGACGGGGGAGCCCGCGTTGTGAGCACGGTCCGCCCGGCCGGGTCGATGGCAGTGATGCTGTGCGTGGAGGGCGACCTGCGGTGCCGGCGCTACGGGGAGCCGGTCGCGCGGTCGGGTGAAGTCCCCGGCCATCGAGCTGGCACCGCTGCGGGTGAACGCGGTGGCACCCGGCCCGGTGGACACCCGCCGCCATCTGATGGGCGAGGCCGAGTACCGCGCGGCTTCGGCTTTCCGCCCAGTGGTGGATAGTCGGTGTACCCGTCCGCTCCGCCACCTTGGAAGCCGTCGGGGCGGGCTTCGTTGAGTGAGGCGCCGATCCGGCAGCGGTGATCTCGGCCATCGCCAAGGAGCGGGCCACCGACGGCGGGAGCACCCGAGGCCGACAAGAACGATGACCAGCCCACCGGACCTTCGCCCACCGGACCTTCAACCGGGTGCTCGAGCAACGCGAGGCCGCCGACCGCAAGCGCTGCGGCTCCTCCGTGGCACAACCCACCGAAGAGCAGGCGCCCGGAAGCGGCACCGCGATCGCGGTCGGAGCACTGATCGACGGCATCCCCGAATCCATCGCGATCGGCCTCACCGTCGCTGCCACAGGCGGCTCGGGGGCGCCGGTCGTCCTGATCGCCGGCTTCTCCCTGGCCAACATTCCCCAAGGCATCTCCAGCGCGAGCGGCATGCGCCAGGCGGGCCGGTCCCGTAGGGACGGACCTATGTGCACGACGGACGCCGTACCGACACGAGCCTCCGCTCCGGGGTGCGGTCATCCCCGGGAACGGGCCGACACCATGTCCTCGGTGTCCTTGGGCCCGCGCCGCCCGAGGTGCGGACGCGGCTCCCCGACGGGGCCTGCGGACGTCCTCATTCCGTTCGGCTCCCTCTCCGAAGCGGCCGTCTGACGGTCGGTGTGTGCGGGCCGGGTCCGGATGGCGGGAGGACGAAACCGACCTCGGCGCCGCCGTCGTCGTCGGCGTCCGTCGCGAACACCGTGCCCCCGTCGGCCGTGACGCTGTCGTGCACGATGGCCAGGCCGAGCCCGGACCCCGGGGTGGCCTGGGTGCGCGAGCCCCGGTAGAAGCGGTCGAAGACGGCGTCGCGGTCGGCCGGTTCGATGCCGGGGCCCCGGTCGCGTACGGACAGTCGACAGCCTTCGACGTGCAGGGCGACCGGGGTGTCCCGCGGGCTGAACTTCACCGCGTTGCTGAGGAGGTTGTCGATGCAGCGCTGGAGCGCCCGGGGCCTGGCCCGTACCGGAAGGGGTTCTTCGGCGGTGACGGTGATGGTGCGGCCGGTGCGGGCGCGGTGGCGGTGCGCGGCGTCCTCGGCGAGGACGGCCAGATCGACGGTGACCGGGGCCTCGTCGGTGTACCGGTCGGTGGCCAGCTCGACGAGTTCGCGCACCAGGTCGTCGAGTGCGGCCGTCTCGGTGACCAGGGTGGTCAGGATCTGTTCCTCGTCTTCGGGGGCGAGCCTGCCGCGGCCCCGTTGCAGGAGTTCGGCGCTGCCGCGCACCGAGGTGAGCGGGGTGCGCAGTTCGTGGCTGGCGTCCTGGACGAGCCTGTGCTGCTGGTCCCGGGAGCGGCGCAGCGCCGTGAGCATGGAGGCGAAGCTCCGGGTGAGCTCGCCCACCTCGTCGGAGCCGGCCGGAGGGAGGTCGGTGGAGAGGTCCCGGGTGGCCGTGATGCGCGCGGTGGTACGAGCGAGGTTGCGGACCGGCCGCAGGATCCGGCCCAGAACGAACCAGCTCAGCAGGGCGGACAGGGCGAGGGCGGCGGCGGTCGTGCCGGTGACGCGCCACAGGAACGCGTCGTCGACGCGGGCGGCGCCCTCGTAGCTCTGCGCCACCATGACCGCGTCCCCGCCGGGCAGCGGCCGGGTGAGGACGCCGTAGTCGGTTCCGTCGATGACGACGTCCTCCAGGTGTCCGCCCTGCCCCGTCCGGGCCACCCCCAGGGCCGATGCCGAGACCGGGATGCGCGGGCCGGAAGGGCTGAGGCGGCGCACCGTTCCCCGGTCGGACAGGACCTGGTCCGCCATGCCCTGTCGGGGCGGCGGTGTCAGGCCGGCGGCGACCAGGGTGTGGACCGTGTGCATGCGGTCCTCCAGGCCGCGTTCGAGCTCGTCGTCGACGAGGTCGCTGACGCCTCGGTACGACATGACGGCGGCGAGGGCCATGGCGAGCGCGGAGGCCGCGACGACGACTGCGGTGACCTTGCTGCGGAGCGTGACGCCGGGCCGCACACCGGGGGAGCGCGCCATCAGCCGACCCGCACGGTGTAGCCGACGCTGCGCACGGTGTGGATCAGCCGGGGCTCGCCGCCCTGTTCGGTCTTCTGGCGGAGGTAGCCGATGTAGACGTCCAGGGAACGGGAGGTGGTGTCGAAGTCGTAGCCCCAGATGCTCTCGTACATCTGGGACCGGGTGAGGACCACGCCGGGATGGCAGAGGAGGAGTTCCAGCACGTCGAACTCGGTCTTGGTGAGGTCGAGTCGGCGCGGTCCGCGGAACGCCAGGCGTGCGTCGGGGTCCAGGGTGAGGTCCGCGACCGCCAGCGCTCCGCCGGCCCCGGCCGGCTCGTTGCGGCGCAGCAGCGCCCGTATCCGCGCGAGGAGTTCCTCCGTGGCGAACGGCTTGGCGAGGTAGTCGTCGGCCCCTGCGTCCAGTCCGGCCACCCGGTCGCCCACCTCGTGCCGTGCTGTGAGGACCAGTACGGGCAGACGGTCGCCGCGTCTGCGCAGCATCCTGCACAGACCCAGACCGTCCAGGTTCGGCATGACCACATCCAGCACCGCCACGTCCGGCCGCTCCCGTTCGAGGAGGCCCAGGGCCTCCAGTCCGTCGGCGGCCAGCAGCACCTCGTAGCCCTCGAAGCGCAGCAACTGGTCCAGGGTGCTGCGCACTCCGGGGTCGTCCTCGGCGACGAGCACGGTGCGGGGGTGCTCCGTTTGGTCTCTCATGTGATCATCTTGGCCGGTGGTGGGCGCCGGCCCGCTCGTCCGGCCGGTTGCCCGCGCGGTGTTCCACGGTCACGTGCGCACAGCCTCGACGGTGATCGGCGCCAGGCCGCGCAGGCAGGACGTGTCGCCGGGGTCGCCGGTGCGAAGGAAGCGAGTGGAGACGCCGGTGACGCAGCCGGTCGGCTCCCACTCCGGGACGTGACCGGTGTTGGGCACCGAGAAGAACCTGCCGTCGCGGAACTGCCGTGCGGCCCGGACCCCGTTCGCGTCGGGGGTGTTGGCATCGAGGTCGCCGGAGAGCACGAGGACCGGGACGTCGGGCAGTTGCGGGTGCGTGGGCTGCGGCTCGGGCGCGGTGTTCTCACGCGGCCAGCCGATGCAGACGTCCCCGCCGTCCGTGGGACCCTCGTTGAAGCCCTCGGCGCTGAACGCGCCGTGCTCACCGTGGTCCACGCCCGCGAGCGCGGCCCGGTACTGTCGCCACCGCACGGACACCGGTGCCTCCGTCGACCAGGGCTTGCGGTAGTCGTTGCACACGACACCGATGTACGGGGCCTGGTCTTCCTCGCTGCCGGACGCGCCCTCCTCCTGGACCAGCGTGCGCAGCGCCGACACGTCGCCGTTGGCGAACCGGTTCAGTGCCGCGGGCAGCCGTCCCAGCAGCGAGGGCCGGTCCGGTGCCGCCCCGACCTCGCGGCTTGCCGCTTCGTACAGCAGGTTGGCGAGCTTGCCCTCGGTGAACCGTACGGAGTACGTGCCGTGTTCGGTGGCGACCGGGACGGCCATCGGCTGGGTCCCCAGCCGCGCGGCGGCGGTCGTGAGGTCCCGTATCGCCTGCTTCCCGTCGCAGGCGGCCGGGGCGCTGCGCTCGCACACCCGGCGCAGGGTCGTGGAGACGGCCTGGGCCTGGGGGCGTCCCAGCGGATCGAAGGCGAGGGGGTAGGCGCCGGACTGCACGATCGAGCGGACCCGCTCGGGGTGCCGGGACGCGTAGACGGGCATCAGGTACGTGCCGTACGACAGTCCGTACAGGGAGAGTTGGAGCACTCCCAGGCGGGCGCGGGCGGCGTCGATGTCGTCGGCGGTGGCCGCGCTGGTGTACGCGGCGGCCCTGGGCCCGAGGTTCGCGGCACACCGTTTCACGGCGTCGCGCTGCTGGGTGCGGGTGCCGAAGCGGTACTCGGCGTCGGTCACCCCGCAGGGGATCCGCTCGGAGTGACCGGTGCCGCGCGGATCGACGAGGAGGAGGTCGTGCTCCTTCAACAGGTCACCGAGGGCGTGGCCGAAGATCGGGGCCCGTTCGATGACGACCTGGCCGGGACCTCCGGTGTTGACGGCCACGGTGCCCTTGGCGGCGCCGGGTGCGCTGTGCCGTACGACCGCGTAGCTCACCTTGACCGTCCCGAGCGCGGACCTGCCCTCGGCCAGCGGACGGTCCAGCGTGCCGCAGTCGACCTGGTGCCCGGGGACGGTGGGGCACCACGGCGGGGCGGTCGCGACCCGAGGCACGGAGGGGGCCGCCGAAGCCGTCGGTCCGCCCACGGGCGAGGTGGAGGCGGCGGTTGCCAGCAGCGCCGTGACGGCGATGGCCAGTCCCGCCCGCCGCGCCCTCCGCTTGTTCCTGTACGTCATGTGCACTCCCTGTGCCCGCTTTCGGCGAAGGCCGTTCGTCGCTGTGCTTCCGTCAGCGGCGAGGTCGTCCCTCATCTGCGGGAACGACATTGCCTGGCGCGTTTCACGGCGACGACAGAGCGATGACAGAGCCACGTAAGAATCGGAAGGACGCTGGCAGCACCGACCCCGCTCCGCTCGGTGGAACTCGCCTGCGCAGCGGGAGATCCTGCACCCGCTTCCGCTGCACACGGTCGATGTGCTGGTCGACGGCGGGTACGAGCCCAAGCACGAGGACGAGCTCGTGGGAGGCGACATCTACGACGTCGTCGAGTCCCCGTGGGGCACCCGTGTGCTGATCGGTGACGTGCAGGGCAAGGGGCTGGCCGCCGTCGGTGCCGCACTCGCCGTGGTCGGTGCCTTCCGGGCCGCGGCCCATCGGGAACCCGCCCTCACCGCGGTCGTGGACTTCCTGGACGCCTCCGTCGCCTGGTACAACGCCCGTACGGAACGAACGGGTGGCGAGGGGCGTTTCGTGACCGCGCTCGTCCTCGGCATCGACGCGCACGAGGAGGCGCAGGCGATCAACTGCGGACACGTGCCTGCCTACCTGTTGTACGGCGGCTCCGTGACGACGCCGCCGCTCAGCACCCGCGCCCCCCTCGGGCTCGACGAACTCACGGACGAGCCCATGGCCGTCGACTCGTTCACCTTTCCTGTCGGTGCGACGCTGTTGTTGAGCACCGACGGGCTGTCGGAGGCGCGGGCGGCGGACGACAGCTTCTACCCCGTCGAGGACGGCCTCGCGCGCCGTGCGTACCTCGACCCGGCGGAGCTGCCGCTGGCCCTGTGTGACGACGCCCGCGCGTTCGCGGGTAGGAAGGGTCGGCAGGACGACGTCGCCGTCCTCACCGTCCGTCGCTCACACGTACCCGCTCAAGTCGACCACCCGCACGCTTCGGTAGGCACCGGCGGATCGAGGATCTGGCAGCCGTAGTGATGGCTGGTCAGAAGTCCGGTGAAGCCGCGGTCGAGATCCTCCCGCGGTGTGCCTGCGGGCTGATGCCGCGCACCCGTTGGAAGGCGTTGCTCAGCGCGGACGAGCGGCTGTAGCCGACCTTGCGGGCGATGGAGTCCAACGTGGCGCCCGGCTCGCGCAGGAGGTCCGCGGCGAGGTCGAGTCGGTGACGGGTCAGATACGTCATGGGCGGCTCGCCGACCAGGTCGTGGAAGCGGCGCGCCAGGCCCGCACGGGAGACCCCGCACTTCGCGGCGAGCGACGCCACGGTCCAGGGGTGGGCCGGATCGTCCCGCACCAGCCGCAGCGCCCGTCCCACGACGGGGTCCCCCATGGCGCGGTACCAGGCCGGGGCGCTCGCCTCGGGCCGGGAGAACCAGGCGCGGAGCGCCGACACCAGAACGAGGTCGAGGGCGCGGTCGAGCACCGCGTCCTGGCCCGCCCCGTCGCGGGCGATCTCCTCGTCCAGCACCGGCAGGAGGGGCCAGTTCCACGCGTCGGCCGGCAGGTGGAGCAGGGGCGGCAGGGCGTCCAACAACGGTCTGCTCACCTCGCCCTCCATGCGGTAGGTGCCCACCTGCATCACCGCTGAGCCGTCGGGGTCGTTCCCCCATGTCCGTACGCCCATGGGACGCGTCTCGGTCAGCGGATCGCCGCGCAGGGTACGGCTGCTGCCGTCGTGCGCGATGAACGTCCGGGGCTCGGTCGTACGGCTGTCGGCGAGCGTGTAGCGGGTGGGCCCCCGGGTCACGGCCGCGTCGCCCGGACGCAACAGCACGGGCTCTCCCGCCTCGGGCACGACCCACGCCTCACCGCGCGTCATGCACATCAGGGACAGCGAGGCACCCTCCTGGACGAGGACGGACCAGGGCGGTTCCATCACCATCCGGAGCAGACACGCACCACGGGCCCGAGGGCCGTCCAGCAACCCGGCAAGAACATCCACGCGCTCCTCCTTGGACGAATGCGCATGCAATTGAGCGCTACAGGCGTTGAGAGTCTTACATTTCGACATAAAATTAGGTACATGAGCTATGAAAAGCAGACATATGGTACAGAAGCTGCACGCACCTACCTGGTGACGTCGGCCACCGGGAAGAACGGGCGGCGGGTTGCTCGAAGGCTCGCCGACCGGGGCGTCACGGTGCGGGAGGGCTCCCGTCGCGGTGAGACCGTCTTCGACTGGCAGGCGCCCGAGACATGGACGACCGCCCTCAGGGGAGTGAACCGCGTCTTCGTCAGCTACTACCCCGATCTGGCGTCGGCCGGCGCCGCGGACGCCATGCGCGCCTTCGGCCGCGCGGCTGCCGAGGCGGGCGTGGAGCGGCTCGTCCTGCTGTCGGGGCGCGGCGAGCCGGGGTCGGAGACCTCGGAGGCGGCATTGCGGGATGCGGGCGTTCCGCTGACCGTGGTGCGCTCGTCCTGGTTCGCCCAGAACTTCAACGAGGGCGAGATGGCCAGGGGCGTGGACCAGGGCGAGATCGTCTTCCCGGCCGGGGACACCCCGGAGCCCTTCGTCGACCTGGACGACGTCGCGGACGTCCTGGTCGCCGCGCTCACCGAGGAGGGGACCGAGAGCCGGACCTACGAGGTCACCGGGCCGCGACTGCTCACCTTCGCGGACGTGGCGGCCGAGATCTCCCGGGCGTCCGGGCGGGAGGTCCGCTACGTGCCGGTGTCGGCCGACGAGTACCGGGCGCTGCTGACCGAGCACGGCGTTCCGCAGGACGTCGCGCAGTGGACGGCGTACCTGTTCGCCGCGCTCCTCGACGGCCACAACGCGAGCACGACCACGACCGTGCGCGACGTCCTCGGCCGGGAACCGCGCGACTTCACGGAGTACGCCCGGCGCGCCTGGGCGGACGGTGCGGCGTAGGGCAGCGCGCTCACGGCGCCGGGCGGCGGCATTCGATTTCGCGGCAGCCACGGGTGAAATCCTCCACAGATCGAGCGGGAGTTCACCAAAACGGTGATGACGGTGGGTCGTGAATCTACAATCCTCCGCACGTCGGAAGCCTTCAGTGGGAACCTCGCCATGGCCGGTTAGGCTGTTAATCGACCCCCCCCAAGGGTCGCATCACGACAATAGACGGCATGTCATTTCGCTACAGCCAGGGCAACCTGCGAGGAGGTGGCTGCGATGAAAATCGCGCAGAGGACCGTAGACGGCGTCTTCATCGAACATGCGGCACCAGGAGCCTTCTCTTCCGCTCCTCCCATCGTTCTTGTTCACGGTGCGGGCCACGGCAGTTGGGTGTGGGAGAACTTCCTGCCGTATTTCGCCGCGCAGGGCCGGGACTGCTACGCCTTCAGTTGGTTCAACCACCGTGGGTCCCGCGGCCTGCCGGACGACCAGTTCGCGAAGCGGTCCCTGGTCGACACCGTGGAGGAGTTGACGACGGTGGTCGACCTCGCCGGGCAGCCTCCGGTGCTCGTGACCCACAGCATGGGCGCGATCGTCGCGCAGAAGTACGCCGAGGACCATCCCGTGGCCGCACAGGTCCACATCACCCCCGCCATCTGCGCGGAAGTCGGTTTGGACGTCGATGTGGACGTGGACCCGGCGACCCCGGTGGGGCCGGGGCCCTTCGAGCAGGCGTGGGACCTCTACCTGGGCGGTACGTCCGAGGAGGACGCCCGCCGCTACTACGCCCTCTTCTCGCACGAGTCGCCGAGGGCGATCAAGGAGGGGGTGAACGCGCTGGTGAGCGTCGACCGTACGCGTCTGGGTGGGCCGTCCCTGCTCGTCGCGGCCGAACACGACGTGGTCGTGCAGGCGGAGGACGTCCGCCGGAGCGCCGCGTACTTCGGCTCCGACTACCTGTTCCTGCACGGCCGTTCGCACAACGTGGCCCTGGAGCCCCGCTGGCGCGAGACGGCGCACCGCATCCACTCCTGGCTCACCCACAAGACCTGGTAGGAGCCCCGCTGCCAGGACGGCCCGGCTCGCGACCGAGACACTCCCCCTCTCGGTCGCGAGCCGGGCGACTTCGTCCGTGACGTCAGGTTCCCCGTGCGGCGAGGGCTTCGATCTCGATGAGCATGGCGGGGTCGGACAGGGCGCTGACCTCGGCAAGAAGGCTGGCCGGGCGGCAGCGGACCGCCGCGAGTTCGTCCATGAGGACCCCGTACTGCGCCTTGCACTCGACCAGATCGGTGGTGAAGACGCGGATCTGCACCACATCCGCCATCGTCATCCCCGCTTCGGCGACGGTCCCGCCGAGCCTGTGGAGCGTGAGCCTGATCTGGCCGGCCATGTCGCCCTCGTGGGCGACGGCTCCGTCGTCGTCGCGCGCCTCGTGGCCCGCGACGAAAAGCAGGCTCTGCGTTCCGTCGACCCGAACCGCATGGTTGTACATCAGCTTTCCGCCCACGACGCGTGGGCCGATCTCCGTAGGACTCATCCCTGCTCCTCGATTCGTCGTTCCGCTGTGTGGGCAGTGTGGCGACAGCGCGTCGTCCACAGCGGCATTCGCACGGCGCGCCACGTCGGAGCGGGGGAAGAATTTCGCCATCGTGAGCGTTCACCTTTTCGTCGTTCCGTCCGACGTCCGTGTAAGAATCAGAGATGAGAGGCGATATCTCCAAGTGGAACCCGCAGTACCCGGAAAAACCCACTTGGCGAGCCTCAGGAAGTGCTGATTTCCGCCATGCTCGACCGTATTGACGTCAACATCCTCCACGCGCTGCAGCGGGCTCCGCGGGCCGCGTTCAATCGCATCGGCGAGGCCGTCGGCGTGTCCGAGCAGACGGCCGCACGCCGCTTCCACGCTCTGCGGCGTTCCGGTGCGATGAACGTGGTCGGGCTGGTGAATCCGGCCATGGACGGTCAGGCCCAATGGGTTGCCCGCATCCGGTGCCGACCCGACCGCGTCGTCGCCCTCGCCCAATCGCTGGTCCGGCAGCCGGAGGTCGCCTACGCCCATCTCTCCACGGGGGGAGCCGAGATCGTCTGCGCGATCCGTTCCCCCCTGGACTCCGGACGCAATCCGTTCCTGTTGGACCAGATCCACAGCTCCGCCGCGGTCCTCGACGTCCGGGTCGACATGATGCTGCACACCTTCGGTGGGTGCGGCGCCAGTTGGACCGGGCACGGCGGCGAGTTGGGTGAGGACCAGGTGCGGATGCTGACCGCCGGAAGGGCGCCGCACACGGCCGGCGCGCCGATCGTCCCGAGCGAGGACGACTCCGCACTGCTGACGGCGCTGGCCGGCGACGGTCGCACCAGCTATACCCGCCTCGCCCAGCTCACCGGCTGGTCCAAACCCCGCGTGGCCCGACGCCTGGAGGTCCTGGAGGAGTCCGGCACCCTCTTCTACGACGTAGAGCTGATGCCCGAGCGCCTCGGCTTCCACGTCACCGCCACGCTCTGGCTCAGCGTCGCCCCCGAGTTCCTCCAACAAGTGGGGGAGGAGATCGCCTCCCACGCGCAGGTCGCCTTCGCCGGGGCGATCACGGGCGACAACAACGTGATGGCCATCGTCATCTGCCGGGACACCGAGGACCTCTACCGATATCTGACGACCCGTCTGGCGAGGATCCCGGGGATTCACCGTCACGGCATCAGCCTTCGATCGCGCAGTCTCAAGCGGTCGTCCTCCCTCATCTCCCACGGACGTCTCGTGCTCGCCGACTAGCGCTGGCGCGGAGGCGTCGAGCGGGCGGCGCGGGCCGTCCCGTCGCCCGCGTCGATCCGGTTCCCGGCGACCGGTCGACGACCCCCGGCCCCTGCCCTGATCCGTATCCGGACGCACTGCGGTCGTCCACCCCACAGCCCTGTCACGCCCGTGTCGGAAGTTGCCCGGAAACAGCGTGCGGACGTCGGTTTCCGTGATTCTCGCGGGTCCTGGTTGGGCCCGGGCACGGGACGGCCGGAAGGTGGAGGCCGTCCGATCCCGTCACACAGCAGCGAGGAAGATTGACGTGAGTACTGTCGAGGCGGCGCCGAACGGAGCACTGGAGGGGCGGGTGGCCACGCTCGTCATGGCCTGCGTCGGCGTGTTCGTCGCCTACCTGCCGGTGACCGCCGTCTCCGTGAGCCTGCCGGCGATCCAACGGGCGCTCGACGCGACGACCTCCCAGCTCTCCTGGGTCTCGGCGGCATTCGTGCTGCCGATGGCGGCGCTGATCCTGACCGCCGGGGTCATCGGGGACGTCCACGGCCGCAAGAAGGTGTTCCAGGCGGGCCTGGTCTTCGCGACCGCGGGAGCGGTGGTGGCCCTGTCCGCGGACTCAGTGCCGGTGCTTCTGACGGGGCAGGCGCTGTCCGGGGTAGGTGCTGCTGCCTTGCTGCCGAGCACCCTGGCGCTGATCAGTCAGGCCGTACCGGACCCGGTGGAGCGCGGCAGGATCGTCGGCGTGTGGGCCGCCTCGCTGATGGCCGCGCTGGCCGCAGGTCCGCTGGTGGCAGGGGTGATCCTCGAAGTTGCGTCCTGGCGCTGGATATTCCTGCCCGCCGTGCCCATGGCCCTGCTCGCCCTCGCGGTGTCCGTGCCGCTGGTGAGCGACTCGAAGGCACCCGGCACGCGTCGACTGGACTGGCCCGGCCAGGTCGCCGCCGCCGCGGCCGTCACCGCCCTGGTGTACGGCGTCATCGAGGGCGGTGCGAGTTCCTTCTCGCAGACGCGCGTGGTGTTCGCCCTGGTGCTGAGCGCGGTGTCCCTCTTCGCCCTCGTGCTGATAGAACGGCGCAGCGCGAGCCCGATGCTCGCCCCGGAGCTCTTCCGCAGTGCGGCGTTCAGCGCCACCGCGCTGATCGCCATGATCACCTTCCTGGGGCTGATCGGGTTCTTCTTCGTCCTCAGCCTCTACTTCGGCATGGTGCAGCAGCTCGACACCCTCGACACCGCGTACCGGATGCTCATGGTGACGCTCGTCTGTCTGGTGGCCGCGGTGCTCGTGGCCCCGGTGATGCGCCGAGTTCCCGCCCACGCCCTGATCACCTCCGGCCTGGTGCTCATGGCAGGTGCCTTGCTGTCCCTGACCACGGTCGACGTCACCACCTCCTTCACCTCGTTGGCCTGGCGACTCGGCCTGCTCGGCCTGGGCATGGGCCTGGTCATCACCCCGATGACCACCGCCGCGGTCGGCTCCGTACCGCTACGGCTGGCCGGCATGGCCGCGGCCGGGAACAACGCCTTCCGCCAGGTCGGCGGTGCCCTGGGCCCGGCGCTGATGGGCATGCTGCTGACCACCCGGGCCGTGGGGACACTGCCAGGACACCTGGCCGACGCCGGTGTCGACCCCGAGACGACCCGGCGCATCACGGGCGCCGTGGCAGCCGACGGCCTGGGCGCGGTCGGCCAACTGGGGCTGGGCCCAGTCGAGGGCCGCGCGATCGGCGCCCTGTCCGCCGCCTTCCTCGACGGCCTGGTCCTCTGTCTGCTCGTCTCCGCCTCCCTGGCGCTGGTCGGCGCATTGCTGAGCACCGTCCTGCTGCGCTCGCCGCGCCGGGCGCGGCACCGCTAACGCCGCCTCCCTTCGCCGTTCCACCGTCTGCCCTCCCACCACCTCCTCGGCCGCGGACTGGGCCATCCGACGTGCTCGGCGCTGTGCCGTACGCCGACAAGCGACGATGGCCGCCTACGATGACACCCGGCCTCCCGCCCCGCCCGCCCGTCCTCATGTCCCGCTGCCCGCGGGTGTGACCCCTGCGGAGCACACGTGTTGGATCCGCTCGACCTGAAGCTGCTCCAAGCGCTGCAACTGGACGCCCGCGCGCCGTTCAGCCGCCTCGCGCAGGTGCTCGACGTCTCCGACCAGACAGTGGCCCGGCGCTTCCGGCGGTTGCGCGCCACCACACGGCTTCGCGTGGTCGGCGTCGCCGACGAGACCCGACTCGGCCGCACCAACTGGCTGGTGCGCCTGGGCTGCGCTTCGGACGGGGCGGCGAACTTGGCGACGGCACTGGCGCGACGGTCGGACACCGCCTGGGTCGGTCTGCTCTCGGGAGGTACCGAGGTGCTGTGCGTGATGCAGCCGCGCAGCGCCCAGGACCGGGACGAACTGCTGCTCGGTCGTCTGCAGCGTACCCCCCAGGTGGTCTCCGTCAGCGCCCAGTGCCTGCTGCACCGCTTCTACGGCGGTCCCCACGGCTGGCTCGACAAGATCGACGCCCTCGACCCCGAGCAGGAGGCCGCGCTACGGCTGCCACCGGTCGACCCGGCGAGCGGCCCCGTGGAACTCGACGAGTCCGCCGAGCGCCTCCTGGCAGTGCTGCACCACGACGGGCGGGCCACCTCCACCGAACTCCAGGCGAGCACCGGGCTCTCCGAGTCGGTGGTGAAGCAGCGGTTGGAGCAGCTGCGCGCGACCGGGGTCCTCTACTTCACCGTCCAGTACGACCGTCAGGTCCTCGGCAGCGAGGTGGCGGCCATACTGTGGTTGACGGTGTCGCCGGGAGCGCTCGCCGCCAGTGGGAGCGCCCTGGCGACCCACCCCGAGGTGCAGTTCGCCGGAGCCGTCACCGGGCAGGCGAACCTCGTCGCCACGACGCTGCACCGCACCACGGACGAGCTCTACGCCTACCTCGGCGGACGGATCGGCGTGCTGCCGGGCGTCCACACCGTGGAGACGGCACTGACGTTGCGTCAGGTCAAGCAGTTCACCTACGACCCCGCCCGCTGAGAGCGCCGCACGCCAGGGCGGACGGCCGTGAGCTCGCCGCATCTTGTTGTAACAATTATTGTTACTATGGGACGAGGTGAGACGGGGAGGTGCGGTGTGAGTGCCAACAGCAGATTGACCATCGCGGCGCACGCGCTGACGTGGATCGGGCTCTATCAGCGCCGCGGTCACGAGGTCGCCACCTCCGAGCAGATCGCGACGAGCGTCAACACCAATCCGGTGGTGATCCGGCGCCTGCTGGGGGAGCTGCGCAAGGTCGGACTCGTCGACTCGCGACGAGGCGCGGGAGCCGGCTGGACGCTCTCGCGGGACCTGGTGGACATCACCCTCCTCGATGTCTACGAGGCGGTCGAAGCGGGGCCGATCTTCGCCCTGCACCGTTCCGCGCCGGACCCTGAGTGCGTCGTGGGTCACGGCATCGGGCCGGCGATGACCGCCGTGTACGACGGGATCGAAGCCACTCTCCGTAAGCAACTGGCGAGAACGACACTGGAGGACGTCCTGCGGGACGTGCTCGAAGTCGCCTGATCCACCTGCACCTTCGCGGGTGGATGACCCAGGGGCGAGCCCGAACGAGTCGTCGAAGCCCCCTAGGCGAGGGCCTCGACGCCGTGGCCCAGGCCGGCAGTCGCCGGCAGGTCCACGTGGCCCGTGCGCGCCGCGGATGCGAACACCTCGCCGGCCAGCGGATCTTCGGTCACCAGCAGCGGTCCCACCAGATCCGCCGGCACCGTCGCATGCGGCAGTGCCGCAGTGAGGTGGGCCGCCGCCAGTGTCGCCACCCCCAGTTCCGGCATCGTGCCGAGCTTCACCGCCAGCCCCGCGGCCTCCGCCAGCGCCGCGATCTGGCGGGCCCGGTGCAGACCTCCCACCTTGAGGATCTTGATGTTGAGGACGTCCGCCGCCCCCCGGCGCACGATCTCCATCGCGTCGTGCAGCGACTGCATGCTCTCGTCGGCCATCACCCGCACCGCGCCCCCGCGCCGCAGGGCCGCCATGCCGCGCAAGTCCCAGCGGGGCAGCGGCTGCTCGACGAAGTCGAGACCCGCGTCGGCGAGCCGGGCGACCGTGCGCGCGGCGGTTCCCGGGACGTAGCCCTCATTGGCGTCGAGGCAGAGTTCGACCGCCGCCGGCACCGCCTCGCGGACCAGCCGCACCAGCCGGACGTCGAGTTCGGAGTCCTCCCCGCCCTTGACCTTGATGTGGGTGAAGCCGCGGGCCGCGTAGTCGGCCGCCTCCGCGGCCATCTCCTCCAGCGTGCCGAGGCCGACGACCCAGGCGGTCGGCACGCTGGTACGGACACCCCCGCCGAGCAGCAGATGCAGCGGCCACCCCGCGGCCCGCGCCACCAGGTCGTGCAGGGCGATGTCGAGCGCGGCCTTCGCGAGG
The DNA here is from genome assembly GCF_040643215.1 of Streptomyces sp. NPDC047315. Classification (NCBI taxonomy): domain Bacteria; kingdom Bacillati; phylum Actinomycetota; class Actinomycetes; order Kitasatosporales; family Streptomycetaceae; genus Streptomyces; species Streptomyces sp. NPDC047315. The sequence continues at coordinate 51,966 of NZ_JBEYTZ010000043.1, forward strand.
CGCTGGCCGCGTATCGCCGCGTCCATCGCGGTGTGCGCCCCGGCCAGATCGCGTGGATCGCGGCCGACGAGGGCGGGCGCGGCGTGCTGGGTGAGGGCGGTCTCCAGGCCGGCGAGCGTCTCACCGGTGTACGCGGTCATCGGGGACGCCTCACCGAAGCCGGTGACGCCCTCCGCGGTGCGTATCTCGACCACGACGCTGATCAGTTCGGGACTGGTTCCGCTGCTGATGACGAAGGGGCGTCGATAGGGGACCCGGACGACGCGCGTATGGATCGAGGCGATCTTCAAGCACGGCTCCTTTATGGTTACGGCCCGGACCGCAACAAGGGTCCGGTGGCGCTCAGAGCATCCGTGGTAGGCGATCGGGGGCGGCCGGTCAGTCCCTTCCGTCGGCTTCCCAACTGCTCGGCGAATCCCGAGCGTTCGAGACACTGAAGAGCGTGCCGTGCTCGTGTTCCAGCTCGGACACGACCTGCTGGGAATCGTCTGCGGGACTCGCGACCGTGCGGGAACGGCACCGACCGGAAGAGGCTTGACGTGCACCCTTCATGGCACCTACTTTCGGCCCGGGCCATAACCGCGTGTCTGCGGAGAGGATAGTGCCACGATGCCGGAACGGGAAATGCCACTGCCCACAGTTCTCGAACCTCGCGGCCGTACCCTGGGCGCCGAAGAACGCGCCGCCGTACTGCGCGTCCTCGACTCGGCGGTGCTGTGCAGTTCCTTCGGAGGTGAAGCACGCGCCCTCGAATCGGAGATGTCCCTGCTCTACGCGACACCGGACGCGATCCCCGAGGCGATCGCCTGCAGCTCCGGAACGGCGGCGCTGCACCTCGCCGTCGCGGCGGCCGGGATCGGCCCCGGCGACGAGGTCATCACCACCCCGGTCTCCGACTTCGGGACCGTCGCCCCCGTCCTGGCGCAGGGCGGGAGCGTGGTGTTCGCCGACGTGCGCCCCGAGGACGGCACCCTCGACCCGCAGGCCGTCGAGGCCGCAGTCACCGACCGCACCAAAGCGGTCATCGTCGTCCATCTCTTCGGCGCCGCCGCCGACGTCGACGCCCTGCGCGCGATCTGCGACCGGCACTCACTGGTCCTCATCGAAGACAGCGCCCAGGCATGGCTCGGTGAGGACGCCTCGGGCCGGCTGCTCGGCACGGCCGGGGACATCGCCTGCTTCAGCCTCCAGCAGTACAAGCACATCACCGCGGGCGACGGCGGACTCGCCCTGACCCGCGACCCCGCCCTCGCCCGCCGGATGCGGCTCTTCATGGACAAGGGCTGGGACCGCAGCGAGGGCCGCATCCACCGCGTGATGGGCCTCAACTACCGGATGCCCGAGCTGTCGGCGGCCGTCGCCCGCGCCCAACTCGGCAAGGTCGCCGACGTCGTACGGCTGCGCCGCGAGCGCGCCGGGCAGCTCGCGGAGGCGCTCCGGGACGTCCCGGCCGTCCGGATGCCCCGACAGCGACAGGGCCACGCCTGGTGGGTGATGCCGCTGCTCGTCGACGACAACGCCCGCTGGGCGCGGGCACTCGGCGAACTCGGCGTACCGGCACTGCCCGGCTATCTGGAACGCACCCTGTACGCCAACCCCGCGCTGCCCGGACATCCACCGGGCCTGTGCCCGCGCGCCGAGGAACTCATCGCGCGCACCCTGCTGGTGCTTCCGTGGAACGAGGGCTACAGCCCCGACGACGTGGACCGCATCGCGCGGGCGCTGCGCGAGGTGGCCGCCGGATGACCGCGTACGACTGGCTCACCCCCACCGCCGACGAGCACATCGGCTGGGACGTGGACGTGCTGTACGGCCCCTGGCCCCGGCACCACCGCGACGTTCAGCTCGCGGAAGTCCGCTCCGTCCTGGCCCGTTCTCCCGTCGCCCGCGCGCTGGCCCTGTCCACCCGGGGCCCCCTCTTCGACGACCGCACGGGCAACGCGGAGACCGTACGCGACCTCGCCGGCTGCCCGGAACTGCTGCCCGTCGGCACCGTCGACGTACGGGACGCCCTGACCGCGGAGGACCGGCTCGACGAACTGACCGCCGACGGGGTGCGCTTCCTGCGCCTCTTCACCGTCGAACAGGGCGCCGAACCCGGCTTCCCCGGCTACCGTCACGTCGTCGCCCTCGCCCTCGACCGCGGGTTCGTCCTCCTCCACGACGGCGACCCCCGCCGCTTCGGCCCCGGACTCACCGGCAGGGGCGCGGACGTCGTCTTCCTCGATCTGCACGCCTACCTCCTCGCCGACTTCCTGCTCCTGGCCCGCGGCGAACCCGGCTTCCGCGCCAGCACCCGCATGCTGTCCGGCTCCGACTCCATCGAACGGGTCGTCGGCTCCGTCGGCGCGCGTCACCTCGTCTTCGGCTCCCGCACCCCGTTCATGGACATCTCCCCGCAGACGCTGCGGCTGCGCCACGCGGACATCCCGGACGCCGACCGTGCTGCGATCGCCACCAAGAACGTCGAGGAGTTGCTCGCCTGATGCCGGTCATCGACGTCCACGCCCACGTGGGCCGCTGGCAGTTCCACCTCACCGGCGGCGACGCCGACGACAATCTGCGCCAGATGGACCGCTACGGCATCGACCGCCAGCTGGTGTCGGCGTCCGAGGCGGTCGTCCACGACGCGATCGCCGGCAACCGCGCCCTGAGCGCGGCGCTCGCCACCCGGCCCAGGCTCCTCGGCTACGCGGTCGTCAACCCGAACCGCATCGACGACAGCGCGGCGGACCTGCGGCGCTGCCTGGACACCGGCCGTTTCGTGGGCGCGAAGATCCACACGCACTACCCCGGTCGGGCGCCCGGCTCCTCCCAGCTGGCCGAGGCGTTCGACCTCGTCGCCGAAGCGGGCGTCCCCCTGCTCCTGCACACCTGGGGCCGCGAGGTCGAACTCCTCCCCGACCTGGTCTCCGCCCGCCCCGGCCTCCGCGTCATCATGGGCCACGCGGGCGGCGACGCCTGGCGCGAGGCCGCCCACGCGGCGGCGGCCTGCGACCGGCTCTACCTCGAACACTGCCGCACCGCGACGGACGCCGGCCGGATCGCGTACGCCCGTGAGGCGGGAGTCCCCATCACCCGCTTCCTCTTCGGCACCGACGCCACCCTGGTCGACCCCTCCCTCGCCCTCGGTGTCCTGCGCGACGCCGACCTCACCGCCGGGGAACTCGAACGCGTCCTGTGGCAGAACGCCACGGAACTCTTCCAACTCCCCGCCCTCTGACCGCCGGGCTCCGGCCCGGGTCCCGTGAGCCCCCGTCAAGTTTCGGGCACGAACGGAGTCTTGACGGCTTCTGATGCGCGGCATATCACTTTCGGCTAGTGCCGTAACTCAAGCCCGGAACCGGAGGTGTTCCACACCATGTCGACGCGCCGCGCGTTTCTGGTGAGCACGACCGCAGCACTGTCCGCCACCGCCCTGTCCGCAGTGCCGGTGCAGGCGGCGGCCCTCGACGGCCCGGAGGCGGCCGGCCCCGAGTCCCTCGGCATTCCCCTCAAGGACGTCCTCCTCATCGGTGGCGTCGTCGCCCCGGCGCCGAACGGCCGGCCGGCCTGCTGGAACATCTCCAACGGCGCCCCCGCCCACCTCAACGCCATCGACCCCGCCACCGGCGACGTCTCCGTCGCCGCCAAGCTGCCCGGCGCCGACGGCGGCTGGACGGCCGCCGCCGCGCCCGACGGCTCCATCTACGCCGGCACGTGGGGCAGCAGGGGCCGGCTCTACCGCTGGCGCAGCGGCGACACCGCCGAAGACCTCGGCGTGCCCGTCCCCGGGGAGAACTTCATCTGGCGGGTCGCCGTCGACGCCGACGGCAAGGTGTGGGGCGGCGGTTCGCCGCTCGGCCACCTCTTCCGCTACGACCCGGACACCGGCGCCGTCGAGGACTTCGGCCGCCCGATCGCCGACCAGACGTACATCAAGAGCCTCGCCTGCGCCGGCGGCAAGGTCTACAGCGGCGCGTACTCCCAGGGCCGCATCGCCGAGTTCGACCCCGCCACCCGCACCTTCGCCGAACTGCCAGCGCCGCCGGGACTGCCGCCCGACAACAAGCTGAGCGTGTACGACCTCGACATCCACGACGGCCGCCTCTACGCCCGCATCGGCACCGCCAACCCCAGCCCGCTGTACGTCTACGACATCGCCGCCCGCACCTGGACCGACCAGATCCCCGACGCGCACGGCCTCAACATCTCCCCGCCCGACGCGCACGGCGCCGTCTACTTCATCCAGCGGAGCGAGCTGCGCCGCTACGACCCCGCCACCCGGCAGCTCACCGGCACCGGCCTCACCTTCGAAGGCCGGGTGCAGAACGCCCGCTCCATCGGCTGGGCCGAACTCGGCCTGCCCGAGTACCCGGGTAAGAGCCTCGTCGGCACCCTGTGGCGCGGCCACATGTTCCGCCACAACCCGCAGACCGGCGCGTACGCCACCCTGGAGACGAAGGTCAGGCGCGACGAGCCGATCGAGATCCTCGCCCTCGGCGCCGGTGGCCGGGGCACCGTCCACGCGGGCGGGTTCCTCAACGGCGGCTTCGCCGGCGTCGACACCCGCACCGGCCGGCCGGACTTCCACCGCTTCTCGCAGACCGAGTCCGTGCTGCGGACCCGCGACGGCTCCGTGTGGATCGGCACGTACCCCGAGGCCCGCCTCTACCGGTACGACCCCCGCACGACCTGGAGTTCCCCGGAGTACTCCCCGGGCCCGGCAGGCAGCCCCGACAACCCGGAGCGGATCTACACGCTCAAGGACCACGTGCAGATGCGGGCCAAGGCCCTGGTGGAGGTGGGCGGGAAGATCGTCATGGGCACCGTCCCCGACGGCGACCGGCTCGGCGGCGCCATCGCGGTGTACGACCCGGACACCGGCAGGGTCGAGGTCACCCGGCACGTCGTCCAGGACGAGTCGGTCTTCTCGCTCGCCACCGCGGGCGGCGTCGTCTTCGGCGGGTGTTCCATCACCGGGGGGCTCAGCACCACCCCGCCGACGCGCGAGTCGGGCGCCGTCTTCGCCTGGCACGTACGCGGCCGGCGCAAGCTGTGGGAGCTGGTTCCGGTGCCGGGGGCGGCGACCGTCACCGCCGTGGCCATCGGCCCGGACCACAAGCTCTGGGGCATCGCCGGAAACACGGTCTTCGCGATCAACCCGTACACCCGGAAGGTCGTCCGGCACTTCACGGTGGGCGCCGGCCGCGGCGGCGGCGATCTCGCCGTGATGGGCCGCCACCTGTACGCCAGCATCGACGGCAACCGCATCTACCGCGTCGACCCCTGGTCGTGGGAACAGCCGGTGCTGTTCGCCGAGCACGCGCACCGGCGACTCATCGCCCACCCCGACGGCCGCCTCTACTTCAGCAGCGGCGCCGAGCTGTACCGCTTCGACCCGCGAGACGGCGCCCCGGACGATGAGGACGACTGACCCGAACCGGCCTCAATCCCGCCTCGCTGCACGGTTATTGACAGCCCCCCGAAGAGCTGGCTACTTTCGGTCTAGGCCGAAAATGCCGGGCTCCACTGCACCCTGATGCCCACGGAGGCCCTCATGAAGTCATCGCTCAAGCGTGTGCGCATCCCCCTCGCCGTGCTCAGCCTCGCCGCCCTCACCGCCGCGTGCAGCGACTCCGGAGGCGGGTCCGGCTCGGTCTCGGAGGAGGTGACCGTCTGGATGTACCCGGTGATCGCCGACCCCAAGGCCAACGCGGAGTACTGGGAGGGCCTGGAGAAGGCGTACGAGAAGAAGTACTCGGACGCGAAGCTCACCATCGAGCAGCAGCCGTGGGACAACCGCGACGAGAAGCTCGCCACCGCGTTCAGCGGCGGCAAGGGCCCCGACGTGGTGGTCCTCCAGCCGGACCAGATACCCCAGTACCTGGCGAACGGCTCCCTCGCGCCCGTCGACGGGGCGATCAAGGGCCACGCGGACAAGTTCCTGCCGACCGCCCTGGCAGCGCTGAGCAGCGACGGGAAGGCGTACGGCGCCCCCGTCTACCACACCATCACGACGACGCTCTACAACAAGAAGCTCCTCGACCGGGCGGGCATCAAGAACCCCCCGGCCACCTGGGACGACATCAAGGCCGCCGCGCCGAAGCTGAAGGCCGAGGGCCTGGCCACCCTGGACTACTCCGCCAGTAACGAGGCCACCTTGAACCTCAACTTCTACCCGCTGCTCTGGCAGGCCGGCGGAAAGGTCTTCAACGAGGACGGCAAGAGCGTCGCGTTCAACGACGACAAGGGCGTCGCGGCACTCACCTTCCTCACCGACCTGTACAAGCAGGGCGCCATCCCGAAGTCGGCGATGAACAACGTCAACGTCCTGGCCGACCAGGCGCTCGGCAAGCAGCAGGTGGCGATGGGCTTCACCAACTCCGGCATGGACTTCCGCATCGCAGAGCAGGCGTGGGGCAAGGAGAACGTCCTCGTCGGCGCCCCGCTCACCGGCGAGAAGCAGGCCGCCTTCGGCGTCCCCGGCGCCCTCGGCATCAACGCCAAGGGCAACAAGAAGGGCGCGGAGCAGTTCATCAACTTCATGACCCAGCCGGACCAGATCAAGAGCCTCGGCCAGGCCACCGGCTTCCTCTCGCCGCGTACGGACGTCACCGTGCCGTCCGACAGCCCGCACGCCAAGAAGCTCCAGGACGCCCTGGCCTTCGTCGTCCCCGGCGAGTCCAGCCCCGTCGCCCGCCAGCTCATGGGCATCCTCGCCCCGGAGATCCAGGCCGCACTGACCGGCAAGAAGTCTCCGCAGCAGGCACTCGACGCGGCGGCCGAGCGGGCCGACGACCTGCTGGCCAGGCAGCGGTAGCCGCCGAATGCGGAAGATAGCGCCGCTGCGCCGGCACGACGCACGCGCGGGGCTGCTGTTCGTGGCTCCGATGCTCCTGCTGTTCACGGTGTTCCGCTTCGGCCCGGTCGTCGGCGCGGCGTTCCTGTCGATGACCGACTACCGGCTCGACGGCGCATGGGAGTTCATCGGGGCCGAGAACTACTCCCGGCTGATCGACGACGACCTGTTCTGGGAGAGCCTCGGCGTCACCGCCCTGTACACCGCCGTCTACGTCCCGCTGACGATCGGGATCGCCCTCGGCACCGCGATGCTGCTGCACCGCACGGTCTGGATGCGCAGCTTCTTCCGCGGGGTGTACTTCCTGCCGTACGTCACCAGCATCGTGCTGGCCGCCGTCGTCTGGAAGTGGATCTACGAAGTCGAGGACGGCCTGCTGAACTCCGCCCTCGGCGCCCTGTCCTTCGGCTCCGTCGACTTCCTCGGCAGCGAATCGCTGGTGCTGCCCTCGATCGCGGCGACATCGGCGTGGAAGGGCTTCGGCTACTCGATGCTCATCCTGCTCGCCGGCCTCCAGTCGATACCGAAGGCCGTCACGGAGGCCGCGACGATCGACGGCGCCGGCGGCTGGCAGCGCTTCCGCCACATCACGCTGCCGATGCTGCGGCCGGTGCTGTTCTTCGTGCTGGTCATCGAGGCCATCCAGGCGTTCCAGGTCTTCGACCAGATGTACGTCATGACGGCGGGCGGCCCGGTCCGCTCCAGCTACAGCCTCGTCTACCTCCTCTACGACACCGGCTTCAAGTACTTCGACTTCGGCTACGCCAGCGCGCTGGGACTCGTGCTCTTCTTGGTCGTACTGGTCTTCTCGCTGATCCAGCGGCGGTTGATCGGGAGGGACGACTGATGGCGCTGCTCACCCGCGGCAAGACGACCGGCGGCGAGGGCGGGAGCGGGGTCCGGACGCGGAAGGCGTCCCGGCCCGACCGGGGTCCGGCGCGGCTCACGCTGCCGACGTTGCTGGTGCTGGTGGCGTTGGTGACCGTCACCCCGTTCGCGGTGATGGTGCTGGTCGCCTTCGCCCCGCACAGCGGCAAGACCCTGCCGGGCGCGTTCGACGTCACCCGGGCCACGCTGGCGAACTTCGACGAGGTCCTCGGCAGCTCCGACATCCTGCGCTGGGCGCTGAACTCGACGATCTACTCCGTGGTCTCCGTCGTGTTCATCCTGCTGTTCGCCTCCATGGCCGGCTACGCCTTCGCCAAGAAGCGCTTCCCCGGTCGGGAGATCATGTTCTGGTCGTTCCTGGCGACCCTGATGGTGCCGTTCCAGGCCACGCTCATCCCGTACTTCATCCTCATCTCCGAGATGGGCGGAGTCGACACGTACTGGGGCATGATCGTGCCGACCCTCGCCAACTCCCAGGCCGTCTTCCTGATGCGGCAGTTCATCATGCAGCTGCCGGACGAGCTCTTCGAGGCCGCGAAGATCGACGGCGCCTCGGAGTGGCGGATCTACACCACGATCGTCATCCCGCTGATCCGGCCGATCATGGCGACGCTCGGCGTGTTCGTCTTCCTGTGGCACTGGAACGACTTCCTGTGGCCCCTGGTCATCGCCCAGTCCGGGGACATGCACACCCTGACGGTGGGGCTGGCCACGCTCGACGGCGAGAACGTGACGATCAACCAGGTCATGGCGGGGGCGACCATCACCGTCGTACCGTGCCTGCTGGTCTTCGGGTTGCTCCAGCGGTATCTGACGGACAGCATCGCGACGACGGGGCTGAAGTCGTGAGGTCCGTCGACGATCCTCCACGGAACCATGAGAGGGACCTCGTGACGTCCTCGCCCGTACGCACCGCGCCCTGGCCCCAGTGGCCGCCGCCCGCCACCGACGAGCAGCGCGAGGCGCTGCTGGCCGTGCTCGACAGCGGCCGGTGGGGTGCGACCGACGGGCCGCAGGTGGCGGAGTTCGCCGCCGCGTTCGCGAAGACGACGGGCGCGCCGTACGCCGTGTGCACCGTCAACGCCACCGTGGGGCTCTTCCTCGCCCTGCGCGCGGTCGGTGTCGAACCCGGCGACGAGGTGATCGTCCCGGCGTACACGTTCGTCGCCAGTGCCACCGCCGTGGTGCTGGCGGGCGCCCGGCCGGTGTTCGCGGACGTCCGTCCCGACACGCTGCTCGTCGACCCGGATTCGGCCGCTGCCCTCGTCGGGCCGCGGACGGGGGCCGTCATGGCGGTCCACCTCTCGGGCGCGGTGGCCGACGCCGGCACGCCCGGGGTCCCCGTGGTCGAGGACGCCGCGCAGGCGCACGGCGCGGTGCGCGGCGGGCGGGCGGCCGGGACGTGGGGGGACGCCGCCTGCTTCAGCTTCCAGTCGAGCAAGGCCATGACGGCGGGCGAGGGCGGCGTCATCGTCACCGGCGACCGGGCGACGTACGAGCGGCTGTGGTCGCTGCACAACGTCGGACGGAAGTTGGACGGCGCCTGGTACGAGCACCCCGGGCTGGGCTGGAACCTGCGGATGACCGCCTTCCAGGCGGCCGTGCTCCGGCCGCAGCTCGCGCAGTTGCCCGCGCAGATCGACCGGCGGACGCGCTCCGCGGTGGTCCTCGCGCAGGCGCTGGCGGACATCGAGGGCCTGTCGGTGCGCCCGGCGCCCCCGGACACCGAGCGGCACACCTGGCATCTGGCGCTGCTGCGGTACGACCGGGCGGCGTTCGGGGGGCGTACGAAGGAGGAGTTCGTCGCCGCGATGGCGGCGGAGGGCATCCCGCTGGACGCGGGCTACCGCTCGCTGTCGGTGGAGCCGTCGCTCGCCGCGTACGCCCGGCCGTGCCCGGTGGCGGAGGCGGAGGCGGCGGCCACGGTGTGGGTACGTCAGCACGTGCTGATGGCCGACGAGGACGCGATGGCGGACGTCGCGCGGGCGGCGCGGAAGGTGCGGGACGCGTTCACGCGCCCGGTGTGACCACGGCGGGGCGGTGGGGACCGGTCCTGCGGGCCGGTCCCCACCGCCTCTTCCAGGCCCGGGTAGGCCCGGGTCAGCAGACCCGGTAGGTGTAGAACTTCTCGTTGCGCGACATGTAGATGTTGCCGTCGGGGCCCTTCTGCAGGTTCGAGACCGGTCGGGCGATCAGCGCCAACTGCATCGTCGCCGGGTCGATCCGATACGCCTTGCTCTGCGTCTTGCCCCACAGGTAACCCGCGTGGAACACGAGGTTGGTGTCGTGCCACACCTGGGTCTGGGTCTCCCAGGGGTAGGTCTGGTGCTTGACCGTGCGCAGGGTCTCGCCGGTGGCCGGGTCCATCTCGAACACCGCGTCCGGGGTCAGCCCCCAGAGCTTGCCGCTGCCGTCGAAGGACAGCTCGCCGAGCGCCAGGTCACCGGCGACGGGGGCGCTCTGCCAGAGCAGCTTGTCGGCGGCGATGTCGTACGCGAAGACCTTCGCCACCGTGTCCAGCGGCTTGCCGGTGCCGCCGAAGACGGAGGTGGCGCCGTAGATAATGCCGTCGCGGTGGGTGACGCCGACGACCGAGTGGCCGGGGATGATGTTCCGCCTGATCCGGTTCTCGCCGGTGACGGGGTTCACCAGGCCCAGCGCGCCGCCCTCGGTGCCCGACTTGGGCACGGTGCCGAAGGCGACCCAGTTGCCGGCCGAGACCAGGCTGAACGGCCGGTCCTGCTCCTGTTGGGTGAGGTTGACCAGCAGCCTCGGCGCGATGCCGTCGAACTCGTAGATCCGGCCGCCCGGGTAGACGCCGAGGTACAGCTTCCCCTGGTGGGAGGCCATGCCCTCGCTCTGGCCGACCTGCGGCCAGAACTGCGTGGCGCCGGTGACCGGTTCGTACGCGGCGAGGCCGCCGGTGAGGAACCCGCCCGCGTACAGACGTCCGTCGGGGCCCTCGGCCATGGACCGGATGGTGACGAGCTGGCCGGTGAGGGTGTGGCCGAGGAGCCTGCCCACGCCGGTCTTGCTGTCGTAGTGCCACATGCCGCCGGTGGACGAGGTGCCGACGAGGGTGGTGCCGCGCCAGCCGAGGGTGCGGATGCCGCCCTCGCCGAAGTCGCTCATGGCGAGCTTCGTGGTCCGGCCGGCTCTCAGGTCGAGCCGGATCAACCCGCCCTGTTGGACGAGGTGGACGGAGTTGCCGCGGGCGGCGCCGCCGACGGTGAGGCTGTCGACGTCCTGGGTGACGTGCAGCCACGTGCGGCGCTTGAGGTCGTACACCGCCAGCGGCTTCTTGGCGGCGGAGGTCTCGTAGCGGACGAGGAGGTAGCGGCCGACGACGTCCACGTCGTACGCCCAGCCGGTGGCGTCGAACGGGGCGTCGAGGACGCGGCGGACCTTGCCGTCGGGGGAGAGCACGGCGACCTGCATGCTGGAGGGTCCCATGCCGGCGTAGACCGTGCCGTCGTCGTCGACGGCGAGGTCGCGGATGAAGCCCTGCCCCGGCACGGGCTGGCCGAGGTCCTTCGTCTCGCCGGTTTCGGGGTCGTGGCGGAAGAGGTGGCCGTTGTTGGAGGTGCCGCCGTAGACGTAGTCCTCGGTGGCCGCCACGGTCCAGACGAACGTCTCGGAGTCGACCGGGACGCCCAGTTCGGTGACCTTGCCTTCCTCGGGGTCGTAGCGGAAGAGCCGGCCCTTGTGCTCGGTGCCGCCGTAACTGCCGACGTAGACCGAGTGGTCCTCGGCGACGGTCACGGCCCACGAGCCGAGGGCGCGGGGGAGCGGGTGCTCCGCGATCAACCTGCCGTCGTCGGCGTCGCGGATGCCGAGGAGGGCGGGGGCGGAGGCGGAGGAGGTGACGGAGTAGACGCGGTCGCGGTCCATCGCGGTACCGGCGGTGGTGGCGCCGGTCAGGGGAAGGTTGCCGAGGTCGGCGAAGCCGCACGGGGCGGCGGGGGCGTTGGGCGCGGCGGACGTGGACGGGGACGTATACGGGACGGTTTCGGCATGGGCCGGTACGACGAGGGTCACGACGAGCAGGCACGCGGCCGTGAGGGCACGACGCATGGAACCTCCAACGGGTACGTTTTACGGTCCTGGCCGTAAAGAGACTGGGAGGTGAGGACGGCAGTTCAGCGCGCAGGATCGGTCCGGGCCCGCGCGGGCCCGGTCGGTAGGGGGGTGTCTCTATGTCCTTCGTCAAGGACGTGGTGCCGGGTGTGTAGGTGTTTGTGGTGGTTATGCGACGAGGGTGGCGGTGGGAGTTCTGGA